>CAZEKQ010000022.1:0-27385 GCA_964512735.1 uncultured Eubacteriales bacterium
TCCGCTTGAAACTGTCACTTAAGTTTTTGTTCAATCCCTATGTGAAAGCTACTAACAGCACCTTCTTTTTTATTTTAATATAAGATAAACATTAAAAAATTAGTTAGATATTTGCGTTTCTAATCTCTTGGTATGCTTTTGTATCATCGTACAAGTCATCTTTAAGTGGGTTTTTCTTTCTCTTGATAATTGTTCGAACTTGATAAATACCAACACCAATATTAAATACTAACGCTAAAATACTTACAGTATAATAAGCTGCAGGGCTATGTGTTGATGCCACTGCGTAATCGCCCTTAACGAAGAAGTTTGGAATTGTGAGCATAAGCATCATATAGAGTGCCAGTGTATGTACTCTGTGTTGTGCCCAAGCACCTTTTTTAATTGTAAATGCAGGAATTGTGCAAGACAATAACAGTGCAGCACTGTAAAATGCTCTGTCTGTTAAGCAGTTATAAACATAAGCAAAGTTCCAAAGGTCGTAAGCGATTATCCAGAACCACATCATATCTGGCCAGATAAAGTCACGGCTTTTGTCTTTACTTATAATAATGCTAAACCAGCCACTCATAGTTAATAAATTAATAATACCTGCTGCAGCGTTCATAGCGTTCCATGGTCCACCCATATAGAACATATCATCTATTACACCATTCATTCCCATTACTTCAATTTCGCGCGCAACAGCTTCTAAGATGTTAATTCCAAGAATTGCAGGTGGAAACACATAGAACCATTTTTTACTTTGCATTTTTTTAGAAAAACGCATTGTAAAACCAATCCAACAACCAATTAATGCGGAATATACTTTAACCCACGCAAACCAGTTTGCAGTTTGCGCTCCTGTACCAGCACCAGATGTTTTTGGCCATACAAGAATTGAAAGTAAAATAGGCAAAATTATAAAAAATGCAATTCCCGTTTGCTTATTATATCGTGTAATTTCATTAAATAATATTAGCCCCGCTAGAATAATAATCCAGGCAATCCATGAGCCAAGGGGGATAGATTCAAATAAAAACATAATTAAAACTCCTCATTTTTGCAAAATATAAACAATTAATAAAGTTAGCAAACTCAAACTAAGTTAAAATAAATACTATTTATTCACAAAAATATTTTTTACTGAACGGGCAGTTATGTTTCCGGCACGCTTAACATTGTGAACTGCAAGCTTAATTGGAAGCTTTTCAAAAGTTGTTCCAACTTCATCGTATTTTTTAACAAGTCCAATGGCGTCGAATTCGCATCTTAGTGTGCATTGCCCACATCCTATGCACATTTCAGTGTCAATAACAACTGCACCACAACCCAGGCATCTTTCTGTCTCTTTTTTCATTTGCTCCTCGGTAAAGGTGATTCGGTTATCTGTGTATGATTTTGTATTTGCCTTTAAATGAGATGGTCTTTGCCTTGATGTTGTGTCAAAACCTTCGACAATTATGTTTTCTTTATCAAAAGAATGATATTGTCTGCGGTCACGACCAAGAGTGAGGCTTTGTCCTTCCCAAACAAAACGATGAATCGAGATTGCACCTTGTTTTCCAGCTGCAATTGCATCAATTGCAAAACTAGGACCTGTATAAACATCTCCGCCAACAAAAATATCAGGCTCGCTTGTTTGATATGTTAAAGAATCTGCAATAGCTGTGTTATTTTTATTCAACCTAACATTACTATCGTCAAGCAGACTAGACCAGTCAATAGATTGCCCAACAGATAATAATACATAATCAGCTTTAACGGTAATTACATCATTATCATCAAATTTTGGATTGAATTTTCCATTTGAATCAAAAACAGAAACGCATTTTTTAAATTCCACTCCAGAAACCTTACCGTTTTCTACAATAATTCGACTCGGACCCCACGAATTATTAATTGAGATTTTTTCTTCTAGTGCTTCGTCAATTTCTTCACCAAGAGCCGGCATTTCTTCGCGACTTTCTAGGCAATACATTTCAACATTTTCGGCATTTTCCCTTATGGCAGCTCTTGCAACATCAATCGCAACATTTCCGCCACCAATTACAACCACATTGCCTTTTAAATCAACTTTATTGCCAAGGTTTACTTCGCGTAGGAAGTCAACTCCAGTAATTACACCGCTTGCGTCTTCACCTTCAATGCCTAGTTTTTTTCCAGCTTGAGCGCCAATTGCAACATAAAAGGCTTCAAAACCTTGTTCCCTAAGGTCTTTTATTGTTATATCTTTTCCAACTTCAATACCTGTTTTAAACTCAACACCAAGCTCTTTTAGAATGTCAATTTCTGCATTAATAACATCTTTTTCAAGCCTAAAAGAGGGGATACCAAGGGTGAGCATTCCGCCGAGTTTTTCTTGCTTTTCAAACACTGTTACCTTATAACCATCAATGGCTAGGTAGTAGGCACACGAAAGTCCTGCAGGACCTGCCCCTACGACTGCAATTTGCTTTCCGTATTCATACCTTTTTTTAGGAACAAAACGGTTTTCAAGCTTTAACTCTTGGTCGGCAATAAACTTTTTAATCTCATCAATTGCGACTGGCTCATCAATATCGCCACGAGTGCAAGCAGACTCGCATTTTCTTGGACAAATTCTGCCACAAACAGCTGGGAATGGATTTTCTTTTTTGATAAGCTCTAGTGCTTTTATGTAATTACCTTGAGCTGCAAGTTTGATATATCCTTGAACAGCGATATGTGCCGGACACTCAGTTTTGCAAGGAGAGGTGCCAGTTTCAACAACATCTTCTCTGTTATCACGATAATCAGGGTTCCATTTCTTTTTGCTCCAAATATGATCTCTAGGAGAAGGGGAGTCCTCGATAACAATTGGAGTTTTTGAGCAAATTTTTTGTCCTAACTTTAGTGCGTTCATTGGACAATTTTCAACGCATTGACCGCAAGCGACGCAATTATCTTTATCAACTTGTGCAACATAGTTGGAACGAACCATATCGGGAGAATTAAAATATATTGCATTTCTTAAAGCATAACAAGAGCACGAACAGCAGTTGCAAATTGCGTGCGTTTCTTCGCCGTCAATGTTAGGAACACAATGCATAAGCCCATTTTCTTCAGCTTTTTTAATGATTTCAAATGTTTCTTCCCGTGTTATGTATCTTGCCTTGCCAGTACGAACATAGTATTCGGCGCCTTTTCCAAGCTGAATACACATATCTTTTTCAAGATGTCCACAACCCTCACCTAAAACGCGTCTTGACCTACGACAAGAACAATCTGCAACAGCAAATACAGTATGCTCGTTTAAAATAGCTTCAATTTCTTCATAAGATGCAACTCGAGTTTCATCGTCAAGAGATTTACTAACGGGTAAAACACGCATTGGCCCCATACCTATAGGCATTTTGGGAGAGAGTGTGCCACCTCTAAGCCTTGCGTATTCCTCAAAAGCTTTTCCGATTTGAGGGTATTTTTCACACAGTTCTTTGTTGCTTACAACTTTTCCATTACACCAGGCACAAAAACAGTTAGCTCAAATAAATCTACTCCATTTTCTGAATAGAAAATACAGCCTCCAACCTCCGCAAGCTCCATTGCTAGTTTTTGTGTTTCGTCTACTGATTTCCCGCATTTTTTTGCAATTTGCTCAATTGTTTGTGGCTTTCTAAGTTCCATAGCAAGCCCAACATCAGCCATTTCATCGGTTACACAACACTCCAGAACATAATATTCTGGTGCATTTTCATCGATTTTAAACATCATTGCAGTAGCCCCGCTAATTTTTTTAGCAAGCTTTATGATTTTTTTCTTGGTGCCATTTTTTTGTCTCCTAACATTAATTTTAACAATACAGAAGCATTGTCTATTTTGAAAACAGCTTGTTAACAGGGTGTTAAAGTTTTAACAAAGCGCAATATAAAAAAATCTACACCTTTCGTGAATCCGCAAAACTTAAATTAACTAAATAGTTAACTAAATGATTAAGTTTATTGTTATCTTTTTACAAGTGTAACATATTTTATGCAAAAAGATATCTTAATTGTAAAATATATAAATTTTTATTTATAAAAATAAATAAAGCAAAATTATAACCTATATAATAGGTATATAAGAAATTACGAATTGTAGTGAGCGTAAAAACTATCCGCCAGCAAACACCGTCGGATAGTTTTTGTTTCTATTAAAAGCAATATGAAAAGCTAGATTTTTTGAGACCTATCCTCACCAATTCCGGGCATTCCATCAAGAATATATTTGTTACCCTCAACATCTTTTATATAACCTTTGATTTTTCCGAAAGGTAATGAGTAGTCAATGTCGATAAGCCCTAGATGAACTTGCATCTGAAAATCGTCATCAATATCAAACTCGATATCAACCATACCGTATTCATCTTTTACCGTCCATTTTTTGCTTGTAATGTGAGTAAAATGAACAGGTGGTAGTGGGCAACTGTAGTTTTCAAGCCACAAAACATTTTCGTTATAATCATCTTGTGATGTAGTTTGGTTTCGGGTAAGGTTAAAACCTAGATATTGTTCTTTGCCATTAATAGTAGTTTTGCCCATTGTTGTCAACCAATGATAATACATTTTATAAGAATAAAAGCCTCTATGGTCATCAACAATTGCAGTTGATCTTTCATTTGTTTTAAAAGTTTCACCGTTTATCCTTAAATAACCCTCGGCCTTGAAAAATTCTTTTTGTGAATACAAAGGTTTGTTCTCGCCCATAGGCATTACTCCAACAGCAGGAGGGGCAAGGCTTGTAATTTTTAAATCAAAATCAATTTCTCCTGATTTTTTGTTGCGTGATTTTCCCTTTCCGTGACATATTCCATCTTGGAATTGATTGTCTAAAATTAAATATGAATTAGATGTCATAAGTTCTGTAACACTGTTTATTAAATTTGGAGCAACTTTAGATTTTGAACCGGTTGAAGGGTTTACCCAGCTGTATGTTTTTTTGGTTCTTTTGTCATGAAAAACAAAAATACTAAATCCAACTGCGCCAAGATTATAAACAGCAGAAATAAGCGCCCCTTCATCAAGCATAATTTCAAATGCTTGCCATTGTGTTAGCCTAAGTTTGTTAAAAATATTTGGAACATTAGGACCTATGGGATTGACACAGTCAAGAAAGTTCATTGTTTCAAAAGGCTTGTCAAATGTTCCAAAAATCGCCTTTCCATTTTCAACAAGTCTTGGTGGTGTAGGAACAGGTCTTCTCTTTTCGGAAATAAAATCAGGGTATTTTTGCATTGTAATTCCTCCAATTAAATTATATTTTTTCTGTTTTTTTTATATACAATATATTAAAATGTTAACACATCCGAACAACTAAATCAAGCTATATTGCGTTAAAAGGTGTAAAAACAATAAAAGTTTTCTATTTTCATAAATATAAATATACAATTTTACTTTTTTATTTGAAATTTTAATAAATATGTGTTAAAATAAGGAAATTAAAGAAGAAAAATGTCTAAAATAATTTTGCGTTTAAATTCCATATTGTTTTTTATTCACATAAACAATATGGAATTTGTAATATTTGCAGAGAAATCTGCTTTATATAAATTTTCTATTTTATTTTTTGAGATATACAAATACATATTACAATAAATATAATAGAAAAAAGACAGATAAGAAAAAGGAACAGGAGAATTTAAATGAAAAAAAAATTATCAATCTTTTTATCGCTTTTGATTTTTTGTTCGATATTTATACTACCTGCATCGAGCGCAAATCAAAAAGAGTTAACAGTTGTTTTTTCACACGACTTGCACTCTTATATTGACACTAGGGAATATAAGTCGGATGGAAAAACTGTTGAAGTTGGGGGCTTTGCAAAAATCAAGACTATCATTGATGATGTAAAATCAAAAAGCAAAAATACACTAGTTGTTGATGGCGGAGACTTTTCAATGGGCACATTGTTTCAGACAGTTTTCTCAGAAGCTGCAATAGAGCTTAGAATGTTGGGCCAATTAGGGTTTGACGCAACAACATTTGGTAACCACGAGTTTGATTATTCAAGCCAGGGTCTTGCAAAAATGTTAACAGTTGCAAAAGAAAGTAATGACCCGCTACCAGCAATTGTAAGCACAAATATTGATTGGAATAATTCCTCAGATGAACACGCGATTGATTTGAAAAAAGCGATGGATAATTACGGAGTTAATGATTATACAATTGTTACGAAGGGTAATGTAAAAATAGCAATATTCGGTGGAATGGGCATTGATTCAATTGCATGCGCTCCAAACAGCGGTGTTTCTTTTAATGATTTTGTTGAAACAGCAAAAGAAACAGTAAGTAAGATTGAAAAAGAAGAAAATCCAGACATAATTGTTTGTCTTTCACATAGTGGTATCTCAGATGACTCTAAAAAATCGGAAGATGAGCTTTTGGCTAAAGCAGTTCCTCAAATAGATGTTATTGTTAGTGGGCATACTCACTCAAAACTTGAAAAACCGATAGTTGTTGGAAAAACAATAATCGGTTGCTGTGGTGAGTACGGTCAGAATATGGGTAAAATTGATCTCAAACAAAATGGTGACGGAACATGGGACTTAAAAGATTATAAACTTATACCTGTAGACAATAAAATTAAAGCAGATGAAGAGTTTCTTGGGAAAGTTGAAGAGTACAGAACTCTAGTAGATGAATTCTTAAAAGGTTATGGATTTGAAAACTATTCACAAGTCATTGCAAATAGCCCTTACGACTACCCAGATATTCGTGTTATGAATGAAAATCATGTTGACCAAGCACTAGGCAACTTAATTTCAGACTCATTTATTTATTCTGTAAAACAAGCAGAAGGAGAAAACTATGTTCCTGTTGATGTAGCATTAGTACCTGTTGGGGTTGTACGCTCAAACATTGCTAAAGGACCTATAACAATATCAAACGCATACGAGGTTTTATCTCTTGGAATTGGACCAGATGGTGTTCCGGGGTATCCATTAGCAAGCATTTACCTTACAGGTAAAGAACTAAAAACAACTGCAGAGGTAGATGCATCAATAACACCACTTATGTCAGCTGCGCAATTATATTGTTCAGGACTTCAATATACATTTAATCCTAACAGAATAATTCTAAACAGGGTTACAGATGTAAAACTCAAAACTGAAAAAGGTGAGCTAAAGCAACTCGAGGACGACAAGCTTTACAGAGTTGTTGGAGATTTGTATTCAGCACAAATGCTTGGTGCTGTAATGGATCAGTCTAAAGGAATTCTTTCAATAATACCAAAAGATGCAAAAGGAAATCCAATAAAAGATTTTAATAAGATAGTAATTTATGATCAAAAAGGAAGCGAAGTAAAAGCTTGGTACGCATTCGCATCATACTTGCAGTCGTTTGATGAGGTTGACGGTGTGCCAACAATTCCAGCAAAATATTCAAAAGCAGAGAATAGAAAAGTAGTGGATGATAGCAAAAACATTATAAAATTAGTTAAAAATCCAAACAAAATTTTCTTTGCAGTTTTAGCGATAATAATTCTGTTTATAGCTATTGTTACTGTTGTTGTAGTATTTATAGTTAAAAAAGTTAGAACCAAAAAGAAGAAAAACGATTAAATGCTAAAATAAAACATAAAGAAGAGCTGTGAGTTTTACTCATGGCTCTTTTTGATAAAACGCATAAATGTTATCTTTTTTAGGTTTGCTAAAAAATCTTTTATAAATGAATTGGCATAAAGATGTTGCCGGAAAACAAAGTAAAAACCAAAGAAAAGTAAAGCGAGGGCAGACTTGGCCTAAAATATGAAAAGGAATTTTTGAATAATTCCAAACATTCATTTTATAAACTATATTAACAAAAAAACCAACAACAAATTCAATTAAAGTAATCGCAAGACAGCCGATTAGGCACCGTTTGTAAAGAGAACCGCTAATTATTTTAGTGTTTAATATATATATTGTTAAAAGAGCAATTCCACCGGTAATTGACATTGTCCAGTGTGTAAAACCTCTCCACAAAATCTCGATTAAACTGTAGCAAATTGCCCCTATAGAAAAAATTATAATATATTCATAAGCTTTTTTCATATTACTAATCACTCCAAAATTTAGGATTAGCAATAATAATATAAAATATTATCAAAATGTAATGCAAAAATATGGTTAATAAATATAGTCTATATATTAATTAAACATATTTCTATTGAATAACTTTGTAAAAAATGATAAAATATTATAGTTTTTGAAGGGACTGGTTATATTGAGCCGTAAAAAATGGAGTGTATCAAAAGTTAATAAAGAAAAAGCAGCACAAGTTGCTGAAAAATATAATATAGATGCATTCGCAGCTTTGTTGCTTGTCTCAAGAAATATTTTTGAAGATGAAGATGTTGAAGAGTTTTTTGGTTCTGTTTCTGCAATATCAGATCCATTTGAGATAAAAGATATGGACAAAGCCGTTGATAGAATTAATAAGGCTATATTTGACTTTGAACGAATAGCTGTGTTTGGTGACTATGATGCTGATGGTGTTACAGCCACAGCGGTTTTATACTCCTACCTTGATGCGCAAGGTGCTGATGTTTTTTATTATTTGCCAAACAGAAGAACACAGGGGTATGGGCTTAGCAAGCAAATTATTGACGCGCTAAATGATAATGGCTCTAAGCTTATTATTACAGTTGATAATGGTATTAGTGCGATTGATGAAATCGATTATGCAAACGAACTCGGAATAGATGTAATTGTCACTGATCACCATATACCAGGCGATGTGCTACCAAATGCAGTCGCAGTTGTTGACCCACATAGAAAAGATTGCAAAAGCACATTTAAAGATTTTGCAGGTGTTGGCGTTGCTTTTAAGCTTGTAAGTGCTATTGAAGGTGGCAGGCCAGATGAATTGTTAATGCATTTTGCTGATTTTGTTGCTATTGGAACTGTAGCCGATGTTGTTCCAATTGTTGGTGAGAATCGAAAACTTGTAAAGCAAGGGCTACGGCTAATTAACCGCAGAGAGCGATTCGGCGTTCAAGCTATTGCACATTTTGCAGGTCTTGCAGACAAACGAATTTTATCAAGTGGTATAGCGTTCGGGATTGCTCCTAGAATTAATGCCGCTGGACGAATGGGAAGTGCCGACAGAGCTTTAAATCTTCTTTTGTGCGAAGACGCAGATAACGCAGCCGATATTGCGTTTGAAATTGACCACGCAAATGCACAGCGTCAAGAGATAGAAAAAGATATTTTAGATAGTGTTGAGGAACAAATAAAAGATTGCCCACAAATGCGTTACGACCGTATACTTGTTGTAAATGGCGAGGGTTGGCATGATGGAGTTATTGGAATTGTAGCCTCAAGATTGCTTGAAAAATATTCAAGGCCTTGCATAGTAATATCAAGTGACGGTGATATTTCTAAAGCCTCAGGAAGAAGCATAGAGGGTTTTTCACTTTATGATGCGTTATATGCTGTTAAAGATAATTTAGAGATATTTGGCGGACATAGCCTTGCCGCTGGATTTACTATAAAGACAGATAATATTGAAAGTTTTAGAAAAGCAATAAATGAATATGCAAAAAATATTGAAATGCCATATCCAGTTTTAGACATTGATTGCAAAATTAATCCAGAATTTATAGATGTTGATATTCTGGACTCATTACATATGCTAGAGCCATTTGGGGCAGGCAATAGAGCACCTGTTTTTGGTCTTTATGAAATGGTGATTGATTCAATTGTTCCAGTTGGAGATAAAAAACAACATTTAAAAATTAATATGCATAAGTACGGCAGAGAAAAGTCAGTATGTGTTATGAAATTTGGCATATCTGCAGTAGATTTCCCTTTTAAACAAGGTGACATTGTTGACACCGTTATTAGCATAGAGCGAAACGAATTTTTAGGAGAGCTTAGGGTATCTTTATTTTTAAAAGATATTAGATTGTTTGAAACTGATGACGACGAAATGGTTAAAGGAATTAGAATTTTTGAAAAAATTTGCAGACAAGAACAGCTTTCACAGCAAGAGGCTATGTATGCTTTGCCGTCAAGAGAATTGTTTGCCGATATATACAAATTTATAAAGCAAAACGGTAATTGGAGATATTCATTAGAGGTTTTGTGGAAAAGAGTAAAAAATAACGATAATAATTATTGCAGAACCGCCGTTGTAATTGAAGTTTTTAAAGAGCTTGGGCTTTTATGTGTAAATGAAAAAGGTAGCATAGTTATACCTGATGACGTGCAAAAGACAAGTCTTGATAACTCTTCAATTCTTAAATCTATATCAAAACAGTGTTAATGAATAAGTTTGCTTTTGAAAGAGGTCTTTGTTATGGATAATAAAATAGATAATAACTTTGATGATTTTTATGTTGAACTGAGAAAATTAATAGTAGAGCAATTTTCAGCACAGGAAGTTGAAGCTATTGACAAGGCTTATAATGTTGCAAACGATGCACATTATGGGCAACTTCGTTATTCAGGTCAGCCTTATATTGTTCATCCAATAGCCGTAGCAAAAATATTGTTAGATCTTGGTATGGATTCAGTTTCAATAATTGTTGCCCTTTTGCACGACACTGTAGAGGATACAACAATAGGTTTAAACAAAATAGAAGAAATGTTTGGCGAAGAGGTTGCAACGCTTGTTGACGGTGTAACAAAGCTTGGAAAAGTACCACTTTCGACAAAAGAGGAGCAACAAGCAGAAAATATTCGTAAAATGTTGCTTGCAATGTCTGTTGATATTAGGGTAATAATTATTAAGCTCGCTGACAGACTTCATAATATGCGAACACTAGATTTTATGCGCGACCAAAAGCAAAGAGATAAAGCATTGGAAACTTTAGAGATTTATGCCCCAATAGCACACAGGCTTGGAATTCGCGCGATTAAAGAAGAGTTAGAAGATTTGGCTATCAGCTATTTAGACCCGATAGCATATAAAGAAATTGGAGAATCTCTTGAAATATCGAAGAGTTCAAACGAGAATTTTATATCTGATACAATGCAAAAAATTCAGGCACGCATTGATGAAACTGTGCCGGGTGCTCATATTGATGGAAGGGTAAAAAGCATACACGGAATATATCGAAAAATGTATTTTCAAAATCGTGATTTTGACGAAATATATGACATCTATGCGGTTAGAATTATAGTTGAAACCGTTATAGATTGCTATAATTGCCTTGGAATAATACACGATATGTTTCATTCTTTGCCAGGCAGGTTTAAAGATTATATATCAACACCAAAATCAAATATGTATCAGTCGTTGCATACCACCGTTATTGGTGAGGGTGGAGTTCCATTTGAGGTTCAAATTAGAACTTGGGAAATGCATTATACAGCAGAATATGGAATTGCAGCCCACTGGAAATATAAGCTTGGAGCAAATGACAGCTCTAAATTTGAGGAGCGTTTATCTTGGATTCGCCAGTTGCTAGAAAGTCAAAACGACTCAGAAGATGTTGAGGATATAGTAAGGACAATAAAAAGTGATTTTGTGCCTGATGATGTTTTTGTATTCACTCCTAAGGGCGATGTTATAAATATTCCAGCGGGAGCTACGGTGATTGACTTTGCTTATGCAATACACTCTGAGGTTGGCAATCATATGGTCGGTGCAAAGGTTGATGGGCGAATAGTTCCGATAGATTATAAGGTAAAAACTGGTCAAATTGTTGAAATACTTACATCGGCAAACAAAGGGCCTAGCAGAGATTGGCTAAAGATTGTTACAACAAGTAGTGCAAGGTCAAAAATTAGAAATTGGTTTAAAAAAGAGCGTAGAGCCGAGAATATTGTCGAGGGTAAGGCAGAGCTTGAAAGAGAGTTTAGGCGTAATAATATTAGGCTTTCTGGCGAGGAACTTGATGATTTTTTATTGAAATTATCGGAACGACAAAAATGCAAATCAATGGATGATTTTTACGCTGCAATTGGCTATGGAAGCATTTCAATTAATCGTCTTATGCCATTAATAAAAGAAGATTATTATAAAATATTAAAAGCTAGCGAAAAACCTGAAATTAACATTGTAAAAGAGTTGCCATCACGAAGCAGTGAGGGTGTTATTGTCGAGGGTGTTGATAATTGTCTTGTAAAATTTTCGCGTTGTTGTAATCCATTGCCTGGAGATGATATAATTGGGTTTATTACTCGTGGTCACGGAGTTTCAATCCACAAGCGTGACTGCAATAATGTGCCCAAATATATTCCACTTGCAAACGAGCCAGAGCGCTGGATAAATGTTAAGTGGGATAAAGAAGTGAAAGAAAACTTTAAATCTACACTATCTATTGATTGCATTGATAGAATAGGATTAATTGCAGATTTATCCAGTCAACTCGCATCAATGCACGTTATGATACACTCTCTTAACACTAGGCAGAGTAAAATGGGAAAATGTATTATTACAATGACAATTACTGTTAATGGTGTAGAGCATCTAAATAGTGTTATAAAAAAATTAGAAAAGACAGACGGAGTCTTAAATATAGAGCGTTCTGGAGTATAATTTTATGAAAGCTGTTATACAAAGAGTTTTAAATGCAAGCGTAGAAGTAGAAAATAATGCTGTTAGCAAAATAGGAAATGGCTTTTTGATTCTGCTAGGGGTAGAGCATAATGACACAGAAAATTCAGCGCAGATTTTGGCCTCAAAAGTAGCAAAACTTAGAGTGTTTTCAGATGAGAATGATAAAATGAATTTATCTCTAATCGATACAGGATATGAGGCTCTGGTTGTGTCACAATTTACCTTGTGTGCAGATTGCAAAAAAGGAAACAGACCGTCGTTTTCTTCTGCTGCACAGCCGAAAATAGCTAATGACCTATACAAGATTTTTATAAATGAACTTATAAAATGTGGTGTTACTGATGTCAAAAAAGGTGTTTTTGGTGCAGATATGAAAATATCACTTGTAAACGATGGTCCAGTAACAATTATTTATGATACAAAGGAATGGGAAAAATGAAGATTACAAAAATAGAGTTAGAACCTTTTTCAACAAATTGTTATGTTTTAATTGATGATAATACAAAAAAAGCTGCAATAATTGACCCTGCAATTTGCAGTCAAGAGCTATTAAATCATATCAAATCTAGCGATATTTCTGAAATAGAATATATATTATTAACTCACGGTCACTTTGACCATATATTAGGTGTTGCAGGTCTTAAAGAAATTTACAAAAACGCTAAGGTTGCAATTCATTCTTTAGATGCTGATAGCTTGAGTAATCCTAAAAAAAGCTTAGCAAAATCAATTGTTGGAGATTTGCAAAAGCCAGTGGATGCAGACATAATTTTAAATGATAATGACAAAATAAAATTAGGTGATTTGAGTATTGATGTTTTGCACACTCCAGGTCACACTCCAGGTAGCGTTTGCTTTCTTTGTAAAGATGTAATGTTTTCAGGGGACACACTATTTTGCAAAACAGTTGGGCGCACTGATTTTGAGGGCGGAAGTATGGATGATATGTTAAAATCAGTTAATAGATTAGGGAATTTAAAAGGGGATTATAATGTTTTCCCTGGTCATAGCGCAAAAACCACTCTGGATGAAGAGCGTAAACATAATAGATATATGAGGAAAAATGAATGGTTTTAGTAGTTGTCGGTCATAAATTTCATTATGAAATGGAAAATCTGTGCCGAATGTTTTTTCCAGGTGAAAGCATTAAAGTAATTTATGAAGACTTGGAGAATATCGAAAATGAAATTATAATAAAAACACAAATGTGCGAAGTTGACAAGGATTGTCTAGAAATATCTGTGGGTATTTTTAATGGTGAAATATCTAATAATTTGAATTGCACAATTTCAAAAAATCAAGGGAATATTGATATTGAACTCAAAATGGCGGTTTTACTGTTTGAGCTTTTATCAAGTTTTACAAATTATACACCAAAATGGGGCGTATTAACTGGGGTTAGACCATCTAAGCTTATGACAAAGCTTGTATTAACTATGGGTGAAGAAAGTGCAAAAGAGTATTTTGAAAATTCTTTGCTTGTTGATTCACAAAAAACAAACCTTGCATTGCAAGTAGCAAAAAAAGAGCAATTAATAATAGAAAAATCAAAACCAATTTCCTTTAGCCTTTATGTTTCGATACCATTTTGCCCAACTAGATGTAGTTATTGTTCTTTTGTTTCACACTCGATTAACTCTATTTCTGCAAAAAAGCTTTTACCGAAATATCTTGATTTGCTATGTGATGAAATAAGGCTGACGGCAAAAATCGCAGATGAAATTGGGTTAAACCTTGAAACAGTTTACATTGGCGGAGGAACTCCATCAATATTAGATGAAAATCAAATTAAAAGAATATTAAAAGAAATTTGTGATAATTTTAATATAAAAAGTTTAAAAGAGTTCACATTTGAAGCGGGCAGACCTGATACAATAGATGAAGGAAAGTTGCAAGCGATAAAGCAGTTTCCTGTAAGTAGAATTAGTATTAACCCACAAAGCTTCAACGATGATGTGTTAAAAGAAATTGGAAGAAATCATTTGGCAGATCAAACAATATTTGCATATCATTTGGCAAAAAGTCTTGGTTTTAATGATATAAATATGGATATAATTGCAGGACTTCCAAAAGATGATATTCAAAGCTTTAAAAACACTTTAGAAACGCTTTTAGAGCTTTCACCAAGCAGTGTTACAGTTCACACTCTTGCAATAAAAAAATCATCAAAAATTGCTGACAGCGGGTTTGCAACAAAGCAAAGTGAAATTACCTGCGAAATGGTAGAGCTTGCAGAAGAAATGCTGTCAAAAAACAAATATACGCCATACTATATGTACAGACAAAGCAAGTCACTAGGTAATCTTGAAAATGTCGGTTGGTGCAAAGAGGGATTTGAAGGGTACTACAACATTTTTATGATGGAAGAATGTCACACTGTTTTAGCTGTTGGCGCTGGTGCTGTAACAAAACTAAAAGAACCCCACGGAAATTATATTGAGCGTATATTTAATTATAAGTATCCGTATGAATATATAAATCAATTTGAAACTATAATTGATAGAAAAAATAAAATATATAACTTTTACAAATCGTATAAAATAGGAGGGTAATATGATAAATACGAAGTATACACTTTCTTCAATAAATAAAGCGGCGTCAAATGACTATGAGTCTTTTGTAAGAACATCAGAGGATTTATATACAAAAACTCTTTCTGATTTGACAGAAAAAATAATTGAAAACCATGAAAATAAAATAGTTATGGTTGCAGGTCCTAGCGCCTCTGGAAAAACAACAAGTGCTACAAAACTTGCAAAATTGATATATAACAGGGGTGTAAATGCATACACTATATCACTTGACGATTTTTATATGGATAGAAACGAAGTTCCCAAATTTCCAAATGGCAAGCCTAATTTTGAAACAGTTTATGCTCTTGATTTACCGCTTTTATCAAAAAATCTAAATCAGCTTATAAAAGAAAAAGAGAGCGAGCTACCTGTTTTTGATTTTCATAATGGGTGTCGGTCAAAAGATACAAACATAATAAGACTCGAAAAAGATGATATAGTTATCGTTGAGGGTTTGCACGCATTAAACCCCGTAATTACTGATTGTTTGCCACACGAAAATCTTTTAAAGGTTTATATAAGCATTGCATCAAGAATATTTGATGACAATGACAATGTTTTTTTGACAAAGAGGAATATGCGATTTTTACGCAGAGCAGTGCGTGACCACCAGTTTAGAAATAGCTCAATTGAAAATACATATAAATTATGGGAAAGCGTTCAGTTTGGAGAGAATGAGTATCTTTTTCCATTCAAGCCATTAGCAGACATTACAGTTGACTCTTTTCATTCTTATGAGCCATGTATTTTTAAAACAATTGCAGCCGAATTATTTCAGGAATTGCACCCAGAGAGTGAGTATTATTCAGACTGCGAAAAAATACTCTTAACTCTTGATAAATTCAAAGCAATTCCAATCGACACAGTACCAAAGGATTCTCTTTTAAGAGAGTTTATTGGTTGATTTTATATAATTCAGTTAATTTTTAAGGAGGATATTTATGGGCACATTTGATGATTTTTTAGTTTCGGCACGGGATGTTGCAATGAATTTTGGCAGGCGTGCAGAAGAAGTTGTTGACATTTCAAAATTGCGTTTTGAAATAAGAGATTTAGAAAAAGAGCGTGCAAGCAGTTATGAAAGCGTTGGAAAATTATATGCGGATTTTTTAAAAAATGGCACTGACAATACCGAAAAATGTAAAAGCATTATTTATAAAATCGAAACAATAGATGCAAGAATTAGTGAATTATCTGAGATTATTAAAAACAGAATAAGTAATCCCTGCTCTGAGGAGAATGAAATTTAACTAAATTCAATATAGTATAATATTAATAAAATATTAGTATTTATTTTTTATTTTAGGGCGTGTTAATATTGGTAAAACCCCGCAATAAGGGGCAATCATTGTTCGGTGGGGCAATGGTGCTTTTAGTTGCTACGATTATTGTTCATATAGTTGGAATATTTTATAAAATCCCGCTGACAGCCTATTTTGGGACTGTCGGCAGGGGATACTTTAATACTGCGTATGAATTATATACACCTATATATGCAATATCTATGGCGGGGCTTCCCGTGGCTGTATCTAGAATGGTGTCTGAGAGAATGGCAACAGGTAGATATAGGGAAGTTCGTGTTATTTTTAAAGTTGTAAAAAAAATATTTCTCATTACCGGAACATTAGGTACACTAGTTCTTTTTCTTTTAGTGACACCGTACACGAAATATATAAACAACCCAAATGCGATACCAAGTATTTTAGTACTGGCTCCTTCTGTTTTCTTTTGCTGTTTAATGTCAACTTATAGGGGATATTATGAGGGAATGAGAAATATGGTGCCTACTGCGATTTCACAAGTTATAGAAACCGTAGGCAAGCTCATTTTTGGTCTTATATTTGCTAGAATGGCAATGGGATATGGAGAAAAACAGTATCTTGCTGGTGATCCCGTTTTTGGCGTTGTAGTAACAAATCACGATGAGGCACTAAGTGCAATTTATCCTTATACTGCAGCAGCGGCAATTGGCGGTGTTACAGTAGGTACAATACTTGCATTTTTATATGTTGCGATTAGGCACAAGGCTCTAGGTGATGGAATTACAAGGGAACAATTAATTAATTCTCCAAGACCTATTCCAAGCAATGACTTGGCAAAAATGCTTATAAGCCTTGCAATTCCAGTTGTTGCAAGCTCGCTAGTTCTTAACATAACAAACTTAATTGATGTATCTACAATACAAAAAAGACTTGATTTTACAGTAGCAAATAATCTTGATTTTATTAAACAAATGTATGACGCTCCACTTGCAAAATCGCACACACTTGATAAGGATATCAAAGGTTATTTATACGGTGCTTACACCACGGCTTTAGACTTTAAAAACTTGTTACCTACTATAACAATGACACTCGGTGTTAGTTCAATACCTGCGCTATCTTCTGCTTGGGCAGTCAAAGATAAACGAAAGATTTATAGAACAATTGACTCAGTTTTAAGAGCCTCATTGTTGCTTGCGTTACCGACTGGCTTGTGTATGGCGGCACTTGCAAAGCCTATGCTTACTTTTATGTATATCGGAACCAGAGCTGAAAGTGCAATAGACATTACTGCAAATGTAGTTATCATCTATGGCTTGGCATCGTGTGTTTTTGCATTATCAACGCCAATAACAAATATGTTGCAAGCTATAGGCAGGGCAGATGTTCCTTTAAAATCATTGATGGTTGGTGCGACTGTAAAGATAATTTCAAACTATGTTTTTGTGGGAAACCCTAAATATAACATTTATGGTGCTACAATTGGTACTGTTTTGTGTTATGTTATTATTGTTTCAAGCAATCTCTTTTTCTTAATTAAAGAGGCAAAGATTCGCCTTCATATCAGAGCAATTCTTTTAAAACCACTTTTTTGTTCTGTTTTATCTGGGCTTTCAGCTTGGTCGTCATACGGTTTGCTTGATAGGGCTTTTAATTTTGGAGACTATGCAACAAGGCTCAATGGGTCAACTTTAGCACTGGTTTTAGCGTCGATAATTGCAGTGTTTGTTTACTTTGTTTCTCTGTTTTTGGTTAGTGCGATATCGAAAAATGATGTTTTATTGTTACCAAAAGGTGAAAAAATTGCTAAAACACTTGAAAAATATGGATTAATAGGTTAATATAACAATGTTATATTCAAAATAACACTTGATTTGAGGTCTTAAAAAAGTGATTAAAGATTTTTCTTTTAAACAATCATACGGTTTTTATGATTTAATAAATATTATGCAGTTGCTTAGGTCAAAGGATGGATGTCCTTGGGATAGAGAGCAAACCCATCAAAGCATAAAGAAAAATTTTATTGAAGAAACTTATGAAGTGATTGAAGCAATTAATAAAAATAATATTGATTTGTTAAAAGAAGAGTTAGGGGATGTCCTTTTACAGGTCGTGTTCCATTCGCAAATTGAATACGAGCAAGGAAATTTTAACATTAATGATGTTTGCGACGGTATTTGCAAAAAGCTAATCGAAAGGCACCCACATATTTTTGGAAATGAAAAAGCAAGCGACACGGATACAGTTTTAAAAAATTGGGATGAAATTAAACGCATATCAAAGGGGCAAAAAAATTCTTCAGAAAGTATGATTTCTGTACCAAAAGAATTACCGGCATTAATGCGTAGTAATAAAGTACAACAAAAAGCATCAAAAGCAGGATTTGATTGGGATAGCGTAGATGGAGCTTTTGATAAACTTATTGAAGAGATAAATGAACTAAAATCGGCAATCAATAAAAAAGATGAAGATAATTGTTTTGAAGAGCTTGGAGATGTTTTGTTTTCAGCTGTTAATGTGTCAAGATTTTTAAATTGTGATGCCGAGGAAGCTTTAAGCGTTTCGTGCGACAAATTTATCGAGCGTTTTACAAATGTAGAAAAATTAGCGAAAAAAAGAAACATTGATATTGAAAAATCTTCCATAGATATTTTGGACAAGCTATGGGATGAAGCAAAACTAATTTAGCATCCAAATGAAATACCTTGAATAATAAAACTAAGGGGCGTTTCATGGAAAATATATTGTTTTTTTAGATGGAGGAAACAAAAATGAATAAGACAGATCTTGTAAATGCAGTAGCAGAAAAAGCAGAATTTTCTAAAAAAGATGCAGATAAGGCTGTAGCCGCTGTTATCGAAAGTATTACTGATGCTCTTATCGAAGGCGATAAAGTTCAACTTGTTGGCTTTGGTACATTTGAAGTTCGTGACCGTGCAGAAAAGCAAGGACATAATCCAAAAACAGGTGAGCCAATGACAATTCCTGCATCAAAGCTTCCAGCGTTTAAGGCAGGTAAAGCTCTTAAAGATGCAGTTGCAAACAAATAGTTTTAGATAAGCATTTGGGAGAAGCTTTTTGACTTCTCCCCTTATTTTTTTAGGAGGCAAAAATGAGACTCGATAAATATCTTAAAGTTTCAAGACTTGTAAAGCGCAGAACAATAGCAAATGAGCTTTGTGATGCAAAACATGTGAGCGTAAATGGAAAAGTTGCAAGAGCATCGTATGATGTTAAAGAGGGCGATGTTATTGAAATTTCTATGGGGGAAAATAAAATCAAAGCACAAGTTTTGATTGTTAAAGAACACGCAACAAAAGAAGACGCCACACTTATGTATAAAATCATCTAATGTATGCGCAAAAGCAGTTATACAACAAACTCTGTACTAAACTTAATTTAATATTAGTTATAACCTCTGCATTTTATTCATATTTATGAGTATAAAATAAAGGAGGTTGTTTTTTATGACGGATGATAGAAACATAATTTCTATGCCACATAATCTTATAATGGAGGATAGGCGGTCTTTGAGCATTTCGGGCGTTTCTGATGTTGATAGCTTTGACGACCAGACAGTCGTGGTTTTTACGGATTTAGGAGAGCTTACAGTACAAGGAACGCAGTTGCATATTAGCAAACTAAGTTTAGAGGTAGGAGAGCTTATGATGGAGGGGAATATCTCATCTCTATCTTACTCTGACCAACAACCTAGAAATGTAGGTTTTTTTAATAAGGTGTTTAGATAAATATGTATATACCAACAATGGCTCTACAAACAAGAATTTTTCTTTTATCAATCGGACTCGGCTTTTTGCTTGGAATACTTTATGATGTTTTTTATATTATAAGGCTGATGATAACAAAAAATAAATATGCAATTTACATACAAGATATTTTGTACTTATTAGTTTGCTCCTTTATAACTTTTCTTTATATTCTCGCACTGAATTATGGTGTAGTTCGTGGATATGTTCTTTTAGGCGAGCTTTTTGGATGGGTAATATATTATTTATCATCAGGTTTTTTTGTTATAAATTATGCGACAAAGGCAATTTATAAGCTTAAAAAAACAATCAAAAATTTATTTTTACTTATAATAAAACCATTTAAGATGATTTTAACAAAGATTTATAAACAAATTTTAAGAATTTACTTGTGTTTTTATAAAAAAATTAGAAAAATTAATAGAAAATTCAAAATTAGCTTGAAATCTAATAGCAAGTTAGTGTATAATAAAATGGATATAGTAGGTGAAAATGTTGTAACTCATGAGGGGAATGATAATAAGTGAGTAAAAAGAAACGCAGTCGTAGCTTTATTCTTACCTTATCCCTTATAGCTATTATGGGGTATTTTATTATTACACTCATTCATCTTCAAATCGAAATTAAGGATAAAAAAGAAGTGGCAAATCAACTTAACCAGCAGTATGCAACGCAAGAGTTAAGAAAAGAGGAGCTTGAACATATTTTGAATGATGATGATCAATCAAAATATATTGAGCGTATTGCGCGTGATGTTCTCGGTTATGTACTTCCGGGTGAGCGTGTTTATTACGATACATCAAATTAATTAAATATCAAATGTTTATGGTAGCTTTAAGGAGGACTGTGCTTTTATATGCAAGTTGAGGTTGGAGTAATAGTCGAGGGAAAAATTACAGGACTTACAAAATTTGGTGCCTTTGTTGAATTACCTGGTGGAGGTACCGGAATGGTACATATCTCTGAGGTGGCATCGACATATGTCAAAGAGATTACTGACTTTCTTTCAGAGGGTCAAGTTGTAAAAGTAAAGGTAATTGGCGTTAATGAAGAGGGTAAGATTAGTCTTTCTATAAAAAAGGCACAAGAGCCAACAGAAAGACCTCAGCGTAACAACTCCTCTTACTCGCACAATTCTGGCGGGGGAAGAGGAAGGCAATCTTCAAATCCAAATGTTTGGCAAGGACAAAAAACGCAAAATAATAAGAATATGTCTTTTGAAGATATGATGCAAAAGTTTAAGCAAGTCAGCGACGAAAAAATGACAGATTTAAAGCATTTTAACGAGTCGAAGCATGGCGGTGGTTTTTCGCGCAGAGGCGGTAACAATAGACATAAATAATTTTTGTGCAGAGTACCTTTATTGGTTTTACTCTGCACTTTGTATTCAAGGAGATTCAAATGCGGGAAATAGATGTAAAAGAAATTAAAAACGCTGTTAAAGAGCTATGCGTAAATGCAAATAAAGTTCTACCAAATGACTTAGAATCTTGTATAAAAAACTGTGTGCATAACGAAATAGAAGAGTTGCCAAAATCTATAATGCAAGACATTTCAAATAATATAGATGTGGCTAAAGAGCTTAGCATACCGATTTGCCAAGATACTGGAATGGCGGTAGTTTTTGCACAGGTTGGTCAAGATGTTCACATAGTTGGTGGCGATTTTGTTTCTGCTATTAATGAGGGTGTTGGAGAAGGATATACCGAGGGGTTACTGCGTTGCTCAATAGTTGATGACCCACTTAATAGAAAAAATACAGGCAATAACACTCCTGCGGTTATACATACAAAAATCGTTGAGGGCGATAAAATCAAGCTAATGGTGTCTCCAAAAGGGTTTGGCAGCGAAAATATGAGCGCCCTTAAAATGTTTACTCCTTCAGCTACTAAGCAAGATATTATTGATTTTATTTCTCAAACCGTTGAGAATGCAGCGAGCAATCCTTGCCCTCCAATTGTTCTTGGTGTCGGAATTGGCGGAGATTTTGAACATTGCGCATATCTTGCAAAAAAAGCCCTATGTCGTCCAATATCTCAAAGGAATGAAAAACCTTTTTATAGCGACTTAGAGCTTGAAATATTAAATACAATAAATGCGTTAAACATAGGGCCACAAGGTTTTGGTGGGAACACCACAGCTCTTGCTGTAAACATTGAATATGCACCTACGCATATTGCAGGCTTGCCTGTTGCCGTTAATGTTGGTTGCCATGTTACAAGGCACGCAGAAATTATACTTTAATATATTATTAACCTTTCTTTTTTTATTATGATGTGCTATAATAAAATTGTAAAATAAAGTTATTTTATATACTATCCCTAAAAATAAGGGGTTATTATATATTAGGGGGACTGAATATGAAAATTACAATCGTAGGACGTAAGTGTACACCACGCGAATCTTTTAAAGAAAGGGCAGAACTTAAACTATCCAAGATTGAAAAGTTTTTTACTGATGAGGCAGAGGCTAAGGTAACTGCTACAGTTGAAAAAAACAATAAAATTGTTGAAATAACTGTTTTGAGTAATAACATGATTTTTAGAGCTGAGGATAGTGCTGACGACTTGGAAGAGGCGCTTGACCGTTGCGTTGATTTACTTGTTCGCCAAATAAGAAAAAATAAAACGAAAATTGAAAAAAATCTTCGTAAAGGTGCTTTTGAAGGATTTGTAGAAGATTACAATATCCCTGAAGAAACTGAATTTGATGTGGTAAGAACAAAATCAATGAACTTAAAACCACAAAGTGTCGATGAAGCAATTTTACAAATGAATATGCTTGGACACCAGTTTTATGTTTTTCTAAATCAGGATTCTGATGAGGTTAATGTAGTATATCGCCGCAAGGATAATGGTTATGGTTTAATTGAATCAAGTTATTAAGCTTAAATCTTTTCGGCAGGGTTAATTCCCTGCCGTTTTTTAATGGAGGAAATAGATGGATATTAATTTTGTTGCACCTTGTCTTTTAGGAGTAGAATCTTTAATTGCGGACGAGTTGCGTGCAATGGATGCAAAAAATGTTGTATCAGAAAATGGGCGAGTTTTGTTCAGTGGAGACGAGTCTATCCTTGCTCGTACTAATATAAATTGCAGATTTGCAGAGCGAATACAAGTGTTGGTGGGAACTTTTGAGGCAAGAAGCTTTGAAGAGCTTTTTGAGCAAACAAAAGCGTTGCCATGGGAAGAGTGGATTGGAAAAGATGATGCCTTTCCAGTTAAAGGTTATTCAATAAACTCTGCTTTGTTTAGCGTTCGTGATTGTCAGTCAATAATTAAAAAAGCCGTTGTAGAAAGGCTTAAATCAAAATATAGAGTGCCGTGGTTTTCTGAAGTTGGCTCACTTTATCAAATACAATTTTCAATTATGAAAGACAAAGTCAGTTTGCTTATTGACACAACAGGTTATGGTTTGCATAAGCGTGGATATAGGTTAGATGCAAACGAGGCTCCAATTAAAGAGACTTTAGCCGCGTCGCTTGCATACCTTGCAAAACTTCGCAACTATCACACTCTTTATGATCCAATGTGTGGTTCTGGAACGATTTTAATTGAGGGTGCTATGCTTGCACACAACATTGCTCCTGGAGTTAACCGAAATTTTTCTGCTCAGAATTGGAATAATATTAAAAGCAGTATTTGGACACAAGAAAAAGAGCGAGCAGAAGATTTGGTAAAATGGGAAAGTGATTTTATAGCTTATGGCTCGGACATAAATAGCGAAACCTTAGAGCTTGCAAAGCTTAACGCTAAGCGTGCAGGAGTTTCTTCAAAAATTGAGTTTTGCACTGCAAATATCAGTGATTTTGAACCGAAAAGTGAAAAGGGAACAGTAATATGTAACCCACCTTATGGCGAGAGAATGATGGATATTGACAATGCAGAAAAAATATATCATGATATGGGAGAGCGATTTGAACGAAAAAGAGGCTGGGCATATTATGTTATTAGTCCGTCTGAAAATTTTGAAGAATGTTTTGGTCGTCGTGCCGATAAAAGAAGAAAACTATATAATGGCATGATAAAATGCCAATTATATATGTATTTTAAATAACCATTAAACTAATTATTGTTTTTTAAACAGCTATTACATCATACTACTTTTTTTCATGCATATATTTTCTTGAGGTGATTTGTTATGAAACCAAGGTGGTCGGTGTTTTTAGCTGTGTTTTTTATAATAGTTATATTCATTGGATTAATAGTGCTAGTAATCTATAAAAACGAAAGGTCTATATCCTCTTTTGCGAATAATCTTGATACCAAATATAAAACTGTTATAATAGATGCAGGGCACGGCGGAATTGATGGGGGAGCAGTGGCTAAAGATGGCACTCTTGAAAAAGATATTAATCTAGCTTTATCAAAAAAACTTGAAACTGCAATGAAACTGATGGGTTATAATGTTGTTATGACCCGTGCAAAAGATGAACTTATTTTTGATGCAGGTACTTGTAACACAATTAGGCAAAAAAAAGTATCCGACATACATAATCGAACTAATTTAATTAATTCGACGCCGGATTCAATAGTTGTAAGTATTCATCAAAACAAATTTTCATCTGCAAAATATTCAGGTACCCAAGTTTTTTATTCTCCAAATAATGAAGATAGCGAGCCACTAGCACAAAGTATACAGCTTGCAGTTAGAGAGCTTTTGCAACCCGAAAATAAGCGTGAGATTAAAAAAACTGGCACTAATATTTATATGCTATATTATGCAAAGGTGCCAGCTGTAATGGTTGAATGTGGTTTTTTATCAAATATTGAAGAATGCAATAAGCTTAAATCTTATGATTATCAAAAGCAAATGATGTTTTGTATTATGTGTGGAATTTTAAATTATATATAGCGAGGAATAGTTATGGCACAAAAAATTAGAACGATGTTCGTTTGTCAGGAATGTGGTTATGAAAATCCAAAATGGCACGGTAAATGCCCTTCTTGCGGTGAGTGGGATTGTTTAACAGAGGAAGTAAGAGTTCACGAAACCCAAGCCTCAAAAAGAAATGTGTCGTCAGGAAATTCGATTTCTAACGCTCAGAATTTGCACAATATAATAGCTGGAAGTGAGTGCAGATATAAAACTGGTCTTTCAGAGTTTGATAGGGTTTTAGGCGGAGGAATAGTAAAAGGCTCTTTAGTTCTATTAAGTGGTGACCCCGGCATTGGTAAGTCTACGATTTTGCTTCAAGTTTGCGAAAAGCTTGGGGAGAATTTGCAGGTTTTATATGTATCTGGTGAGGAATCTGCACACCAGATAAAATTGCGTGCAGACAGGCTTAATGTATCAACACCAAATCTATTTATAATGTGTGAAACAAATGTAGAATACATAGTAGACTATGTGAGAAATCAAAAACCCGATGCAGTAATTATTGATTCTATTCAGACTATGAATGTTGCAGAAATTTCATCGTCTTCGGGCAGTATAACACAGGTTAGAGAGTCTACAAATTTGCTTATGAGAGTTGCAAAAGAGCTTGACATACCTATTATTATTGTGGGTCACGTTAACAAAGATGGAAATATAGCAGGTCCAAAAGTGCTTGAGCATATTGTTGACGCAGTGTTATATTTTGAGGGAGAAAGGCATCTTTCTTATAGAATTTTACGAGCTATTAAAAATAGATACGGTTCTACTAACGAGATTGGTGTTTTTGAAATGCTTGACAAGGGGTTATCCCAAGTTATGAACCCATCACTTATGTTGATTTCAGGCAGGCCCAAAAACACATCTGGAACTTGTGTGGCTTGTGTAATGGAAGGCTCTCGTCCTATTTTGGCAGAAGTTCAAGGTCTAGTAACACCGAGTGGTTTTGGAAACCCTCGTAGAATGGCTACCGGATTTGATTATAACAGAATGTCTATGTTGCTCGCCGTGCTTGAAAAAAGGGGAGGGTACTTTTTTGGCAATATGGATACCTATATTAATGTTATAGGCGGACTTAAATTAATCGAACCAGCATCGGATTTATCTGTGGCTCTTGCACTTGTTTCAAGCCTTAAAGATGTAGTTGTTCGTGATGATGTACTAGCTTTCGGAGAAGTTGGGCTTGCAGGGGAAATTCGCACAGTAGGAAACTGCGAGCAGCGTGTAAAAGAGGCAGCAAGACTCGGCTTTAAAAAATGTGTCATACCAAAAGATAATTTAAAATCAATTTCTGTTAAAATAAAAAATGATATTGAAGTAATTGGAGCTAAAAATATTCGAGAAGCTTTTGAATCAATTATTTAACTCATCTTTTTTAAAATTTTCTTTTGTTTCTTTGCGGTTTATATAATAAGCACAGCCTTGTGACACCGTAGAGTTATTGATTTTTTCAATACTATCTAGGGTGCAATATCCATCTTTTTGATATTTGCAATCTGAATTACACGATATTATTCCCAATTTAATTCACTCCAAAATTACCAATTTTTATTTTACTTAATAATAAAGTATTTATATTTTTTCATTTTGTCTAACGAATATTCAATTTAATAATTATATTTTTGAGGTATCTAATGTCAAAAATAATAAAAAATCCCAATATACCTAAAAGCAAGGTGACAACAGCCATAGCTGGAGATATGTCTGTCGACCTTGATAACGCATTTAAATCTTTAGGAATAAAAATCCTTAATATTAAAAGTAATGCGGTTTTACAAGCCCCTGTTGCCTCTCACGCTGATATGTTAGTGCATCATTTGGGCGATAGTGATATTTTGATAGCTAAAAGCAATGATGAATTTAAAGAAATTTTAAAAGATTTAGGATTTAATCCTGTTGTTATCAAAAAAGATATTTTAAAAAATTATCCGCATGATATACTGTTGAATAGTGCAAGAATTGGTAATTTTAATGTCTGTAACTCAAAGAATACAGCTAAAGAAATAACCGACTATTGCAATAATAATAAAATAGAGATTATTGATGTTGCGCAAGGATATGCTAAATGTTCAACTTGTATAGTAAATGAAAAGGCAATAATTACAGAGGATTTTAAAATCAAATCAAGGTGCGAACAAAAGGGCATTGATGCGTTGCTCATAAGAAAAGGATATGTAAGTTTATCGGGATATAATTATGGATTTATTGGAGGGTGTTCTGCTCTTATCTCTGAAGATGTATTGGCTTTTTTTGGCTGTATTGAAGAACATCCTGACTATAAAATAATCAAGTCATTTTTAAAGAAATATAACATAACACCCTTATCGCTTACAAAAAATAAGTTGCAAGATATAGGTGGAATTATTCCTTTGTTAGAAGATTAGAACAGTATGTCAATACTTAAAATGAAATAATTATATATATTTTTTTGGAGTGGGTTTTGT
>CAZEKQ010000023.1:0-14150 GCA_964512735.1 uncultured Eubacteriales bacterium
AAATATATCAATTTAAAATGCAAACCACACATTAAATACTTGTGCCTAAAAGTAAAGTTTAAATACCACTAAATATAGAACCACACATTAATTACTTGTGTCTAAAATTAAACTCGAAATATCAACAACATAAACCCACGCATTTGCCATCTGTGTTTTAAACTTAACCATATCCAACAACCCCTCCACGCCGTAGCGGATGGGGGTCACGAAGGAGGATTCAATTTGATAGCTTTGTAATAATTAGAAGTTGTAACTTATTTTTATCACTAAAACTTGCCTAAACATAAAACTGCTTTCATCGCACTCACGGGGGTCACGGGGGAAAACCGAGTGAAAGGTCAACAGAGGGTTTGCTCGTGTCGCCTTTCTTTGGTTCGGATCGCGGGCGAGCAAAGAAATGAATGGAAACAACGTAAAGAAATATATCAATTTAAAATGCAAACCACACATTAAATACTTGTGTCTAAAATTAAACTCGAAATATCAACAACTATAGAACCACACACTCAATACCCGTGCCTAAAACTAAACTCAAAATATAATTTAATTTCTAAAAATATAAAACATAAAAACAAAACCGATAGATAATCCAATATAATGGATTTTATCTCTCGGTTTGTTAATATAATTAGTTAAATTGACTTTTTATTGTACTGCTGTAAATATCACTTGTTGAAACTATTATTTCCTGCGATGATTGTGTTGATAATACTTCAAAATCATCTTCATTTGGTACTGTTTGAGTTGTTGATACTGTTGTTTTTACCGTTGTTGTTGGTGGTTTAATATCAATTGCAGAAATTCTTTTTTTAGGAAGCTCTATATTTGACCTGCCATACAACAATATTTGTAACTCATTTGCAGAGCCTGAAAAATCTGTAATCCACACATCTCCGCAAGGCAGTCTTCCACCTTTGCGTGTATTGCTTGATGGCATATCTTGCTGTACTACATCAAAACTTAGCCAACCTTTTGTTAGAGCTTGTGTCGATAGGCTAACAATTTGAGTTTTTGACATACTTGTTTTTATATTAGGAAACAAGGTGTTAATTAACTTGTCAATTTCGGATATACTTGCATTATTTATGCTATCTAAAAGTGAGGTTAAAACCGTTCTTTGTCTTCTTGTTCGGCTAACATCGGCATCCGCATCAGAATATCTAATCCTGCTGTAACATAATGCTTCTTCACCGTTTAGCTTTGTTTTGCCTGACTTTAAATTATATCCAAACTCTTTGTTTAGCTGTTTTGCTTCATTCTCTTTGATATTTACGGTAACTCCACCTAGAGCATTGATAATTTTTGGAAAAGTATCATAATCTACCAGTGCGTATTCATCAATTTTTATTTTATAATTATTTTCAATTGTTTTTACCGTACATTTTGCACCACCTGATGAATATGCAGAATTTAGCTTTGCAAAGCGAGGTTTTTTTGATTCGGGCTGAATATAAATATAAGTGTCACGATAAAATGATACTATATTTATTTTTTGCGTCTTTTTATTCAGTGACAAGAGAATTATTGAGTCGGACAAGTTGCTTTCACTATCAATCCCGAGTAGCATAACATTTAAAACATTTTTGCTACTCATTTTTTCTCCATCATTTGTTGCCCAATTTTTTATCAAATCATTTAGAGATTTTGCATCTGTGATGTCGTTCATTTTTTCAAAATCAATTTCCTTATAAATAACATCTTTTGCATTTGTTGTTTGTTCATTTTCATCATCATTTGTTTTTAGTAACGATAATTTTGTCATAAAATAAACAGTCGCAAAAAGTGCCGTAATAAAAAATATTGTTGATAAAACTACGGCTACCTTTTTGCCTTTATTATCTTTTCTTTGCCAAAAGCCTTTTTCTTTGCTAGTACTTTCATCTTTAGAATTATTTTCTTTTTCCAAAGATTCCTCTATATTTTCTGATTTTTTATCATTTTGATTGTTGTTATTCGTAACAATCACTTCCTATAATCATTTTAGTTTACTGCTCATTATCAGTTTCTGCATTTTCTTGCTCTAAATTCTCAGTTGCTTGAATTTCTTCAAGTTCACCCTCTTCTTCCTCATCATCTTCGTGAGGGGTTCGAGATATTGTTGCTACAACTTCGTCTTCGTTAACTTTCATAACTCTAACGCCCTTTGAGGGTCTTGCAAAAACGCTAACTTGCTGAACAGGTATTCTAATGATTATTCCGTCAGATGAAATAATAATAATGTCGTCATCTTCGTCGACAACCTTAATAGCTGCAACTTTTCCAAACTGCTTTGTGCGGTAGTTTATAAGCCCTTTTCCACCTCTGGATTGCAAGCGATAATCTGTGATTTCACTACGCCTACCATAACCAGTTTCAGAAACTGTTAGGACCTTTCCACCCTCACGCAAGATTGACATTCCAACAACTTCGTCGCCTTCGTTTAAAGTTATTGCTTTAACACCTCTTGCTGTTCTGCCGATTGGCCTTGCGTCATTTTCATTAAATCTAATACTCATACCATTTTTTGTAGCAATGAGCAAATCATCATCACCATCGGTGAGCCTTACCCATGCAAGCTCATCATCTTCGTCAAGATTAATTGCAATAACGCCATTTTTACGAACATTTTTATATGCATCGAGCCTTGTTCTTTTTATTATTCCTTTTCGAGTAACCATAACAAGATATTGGTCGCCCTCAATTTCAGGAACTCTTATCATTGCTGAGATTTTTTCATCAGTTTCAACCGAGAGCAAGTTTACAATGTTCATTCCCTTGCTTGTTCTGCTACCCTCAGGAATTTCATAACCCTTCATTCTGTATGTTCTTCCTGTGCTTGTAAAGAACATTACATAATCGTGGGTTGAACAGGTAAACATAGTTTCGGCAACATCTTCGTCACGGCGAGTCATACCCATAACTCCCCTGCCGCCACGCCTTTGAATGTGGTATGTGTCAATTGGTTGACGCTTAATATAGCCCAAAGTTGTAAGAGTGAAAACACATTCCTCTTCAGGAATTAAATCCTCAATATCAACTTCACCTGTTACATTTAGTATTTCTGTTCTTCTCTCGTCACCAAATTTATTTTTAATTGCAATTGCTTCATCTTTTATAATTTGTAAAATCATATCGTGATTTCCTAAAATTTCAAGATAATATGCAATTTTTTCTTTAAGTGCTGCAAGCTCATCTTCAATTTTGCTTCTTTCAAGCCCTGTTAATTGACCAAGTCGCATTTGAACAATAGCTTGTGACTGAACTTCATCAAGACCAAAGCGCTCCATAAGGCGAGCTTTTCCTGTTGGTTGGTCTGGTGAGTTTCTTAAAATGTCAATAACTTCATCAATAAAATCAAGAGCTATCATAAGACCTTCAAGAATATGTGCTCTTTCCTGAGCTTTTTTAAGGTCAAATTGTGTTCGCCTTGTTATAACTTCACACTGAAAGTCAACATAATGAGTCAGTGTTTCTTTTAGTGTTAAAATTTTTGGCTCACCATTTACAATTGCAAGCATTATAACGCCAAATGTTGTTTGCATTTGTGTATATGAATACAGCTGATTTAAAACAACTTGAGGATTTGCATCACGCTTTAAGTCTATTGCTACGTGCATTCCCTCTCTTGAAGAATAGTCATTAATATCAGCAATACCCTCAATTCGCTTATCTTTTACAAGGTCTGCAATATTTTCAATAAGCCTTGCTTTATTAACTTGATAAGGCAACTCTGAAATAACTATTGTAAATCTGCCGTTTTTATTCTCCACAATTTCTGCACGGGCACGCACAATAACTCTGCCCCTACCTGTTGCATATGCAGCTCTTATTCCACTTCTGCCCATTATCATTCCAGCTGTTGGAAAATCTGGGCCTTGTATGTGCTCCATAAGCTCAGCAAGCTCTATTTCTGGATTATCTATAAGTGCGCACATTCCATCAACCACTTCACAAAGATTGTGTGGTGGAATATTTGTAGCCATACCAACTGCTATTCCCGTTGAACCATTTACTAAAAGGTTTGGAAAACGAGATGGCAAAACTGATGGCTCTTTTAATCTATCATCATAGTTGCCAACAAAGTCGACTGTTTCTTTTTCAATATCTGTGAGCATATGTGTTGAAATTTTACTCATTTTTGACTCAGTATAACGGTAGGCAGCAGGAGGGTCACCATCAACAGAACCAAAGTTTCCGTGCCCATCGACTAGCATATATCTCATTGAAAAATCCTGTGCAAGCCTTACCATTGCATCATAAACTGAAGCATCACCGTGAGGATGATATCTTCCCAAAACTGCACCGACAGTGTCAGCACATTTTCTGTATGGTTTTTCTGGATAGAGAGTATTTTCGTGCATTGTATAAAGAATTCTTCTATGAACTGGCTTTAATCCATCTCTAACATCTGGCAAAGCTCTAGACATAATAACAGACATTGAATAATCAAGAAATGACTTTTTCATCTCTTTATTAATATCAACATTTATAATTTTTTGGTCTTCAAAAATCATTTTAATAACCTCTTATACGGGATATTTAAAAAAGCTATAAGTTTTATAAATTAAAATTTAAATATCCAAATTTTGAACATATTTTGCATTTTTTTCTATAAACTCACGGCGTGGCTCAACCTTATCACCCATAAGTATTGAAAATGTTTCATCTGCCTCAACTGCATCTTCAAGAGTTACTCTAAGCATTGTGCGATGCTCTGGGTCCATTGTTGTTTCCCAAAGTTGGTCGGCATCCATCTCACCTAGACCTTTATAACGCTGGATATCACAATTGCCGTCAAACTCTTCAATTAGCATATCTCTTTGCTCATCTGAGAAAGCATATTCGTGCTTTTTGCCTTTTGAAACTTTAAATAGTGGTGGTTGTGCGATATAAACATGACCTTCAGAAACAAGTGGACGCATATATCTAAAGAAAAATGTTAGCAACAATGTTCTAATGTGGGCACCGTCGACATCGGCGTCCGCCATAATTACAATTTTGTTATATCTTAGTTTTTCTAAATCAAATTCATCACTAATTCCTGTTCCAAGTGCTGTTACAATTGGCATTAATTTTTCATTACCAATTACCCTATCTAACCTTGCTTTTTCAACATTTAACATTTTTCCCCAAAGTGGAAGTATTGCCTGATATCTTCTATCTCTACCAAGTTTTGCAGAGCCTCCCGCAGAATCTCCCTCAACTATGTAAAGTTCTGTAATTTCTGCGTCTCTTTCAGTACAATCAGCAAGTTTGCCGGGTAGGGAGTTGTTTTCAAGCACACCTTTTCGGCGGGCCAAATCCCTTGCTTTTCTTGCGGCTTCTCTAGCCCTTGAGGCATCAAGTGCTTTGCTAAAAACTGCCTTTGCAATTGCGGGATTTTCTTCAAAATAGGTCATAAGCTTGTCATAAACTGCTTTTGAAACAATTTGTGTAATATCCGTATTGCCAAGTTTGCCTTTAGTTTGCCCCTCAAACTGTGCATCTGTAAGTTTTACGCTTATAATTGCTGTTAACCCTTCACGCACATCATCGCCTGAAAGGTTTTTGTCATTCTCTTTTAGTATTCCATATTTTCTACCATAGTCATTAAAAACTCTGGTAAGAGCTGTTTTAAAGCCTGTTTCGTGAGTACCGCCATCAATTGTGCGAACATTGTTTGCAAAACTTAGCATAATTTCGTTATAACTATCGTTATACATCATAGCAATTTCAACACATCTATCATCTTTTACTGCTGAAAAAGATATTGGCTCATCGTGCAATGGTGTAAGTCCTCTGCTTGTTGTAACAAAACTTACAAATGAAGAAATACCACCATCATAGCAATATTCCTCTTCTATAATATTATCAGGGTCTCTTAAATCTGTAAGAGAAATTGCAAGACCTGCATTCAAAAATGCTTGCTCACGAAGTCTTTTTTGTAGTATTTCAAATTCATAAGATGTAGTTTCTGTAAAAATTTCTGGGTCTGCTTTAAATCTGATTAGAGTTCCACTGTCATTTGTATCCCCGATGATTTTAAGCTCATCTATTGCTTTTCCTCTTTCAAATCTTTGGCTATAAACATGGCCATCTTGAGAAATTTCTACCTCAAGCCATTCGGACAAAGCATTAACAACAGACGAACCAACACCGTGTAGTCCGCCAGAAACTTTGTATCCACTGCCACCAAACTTACCACCTGCGTGCAAAACGGTTAAAACAACTGTAACCGTTGACATTCCCATTTTTTCATTAAGACCTACTGGAATTCCACGGCCGTTGTCACGAACTTCTATTATATTTCCTGGCAAAATTTTTGTTTCAATGTGAGTACAAAAACCTGCAAGTGCTTCGTCTATAGAGTTGTCTATAATTTCGTAAACCAAGTGATGAAGCCCACGGGGACCCGTTGAACCAATATACATACCTGGCCTTTTTCTTACTGCCTCTAGACCCTCAAGAACCTGAATCTGACTAGCGTCATATGTTTCAGTTACGTGGGTGTCCATTTCTTCGACATTTAAATTGGAGTTGTGATTATCCAATGCATAAAACCTCCATTAACAAACTTTTTCCCCTACCATAGCTTTGATTAAAACTCATAAGTTTCCCTTGCTCGTTTTAACAAAGTAGTAGAAGAAATTTGAGAAAGATATATATTTTCAGTGCCATCTTCTTTTCTGCACAAAACAAAAGATTTAGGTAAGTCCATTGAAACGTTTATAACTTTTCCACTTTTTTCTGCCTTTGTTAAATAATCTCTACTAATTTTTGAAACAGTTGTTGTGTCTAAATCAAAAATTCCAATTATTTCATCAAAAGATACAACAGTATCTTGACCTAAATGCAGGTACATATAGCACCTTCCTTTATTTCAAAGGCTTTTCCCCCACTCATTTTTAAAAGCATTGAGGGGTCGCAACAGGTTATAAAAACTTGCCTGCCCTTGATGTGATTTAATATATAATCTTGCCGTGTATTATCAAGCTCGCTCATAACATCATCTAGCAATGCCACAGGTTGCTGACCTGTTATACTTTTTATAATTTCTGCCTCTGCAAGTTTTAAAGACAATGCGCAAGACCTTTGCTGACCTTGTGAGCCAAAACTGCGTGCTAAAATCCCATCAATTTCTATTTTTAAATCATCTCTATGTGGTCCAATACTTGTAGTACCACTGAATATATCTTGTTTTCTTGTTATTTTAAGTTGCTCTAAAAGCTCTTGTTTAAGCTCTTTTTCAGTTTTTGAACTGATTTGCATTTGTGTTTGATATGATACTTTCATAATTTCTTTACCGTTTGAGAGACCTCCATAAATTTCTTCAATAAAAGGTTCTAGTCTTTTTATATATCTAATTCTTTCAGCAGTTATAACTGTGCCAATTGAACATAATTTTTCATCCCAAACCTCTAAAGTGTCTAAAAGTTCGCTATGATAAGTAATATCTTTTAATAGTGCGTTTCTTTGCAAAATTGCACGATTATATTGCGACAATGCATTTGCATACCTAGGCTTTAGCTGTGAGAGTGCAATATCTAAAAACTTTCTTCTTTGGGCTGGGCCATCTTTTATAAGTGATAGATGTGTTGGTGCAAAAATTACTGCAAAAAACTCACCCATAAGTTTTGATGATGACTGCAAAGGAACTCCATTTAACTGTGCTTTTCGCTTATCTTCAATATTTATTTTTGCAATTTGGTCTCTACAAATTCCAAAAAACTCAAGCTCTAATGAAGTAAAAGAGCTATCAAACTTAATAAAATCCTGCTCTTTTGAACTACGAAACGAACGACAACCAGTAAAAAGCCATATTCCTTCTAAGAGGTTTGTTTTTCCCTGAGCATTTTCGCCATAAATTATATTTGTATTTTCACAAGGAGAAAACTCAATATTTTTTATATTTCTAAAATTATTTGCCTTAAATGAGTTCACCCTCATGGGCACACACCTCATAAAGTATATTTTCAAATTCAAAACTATCGCCATTTACTAATTTTTTTGTACGCTTATCGCAGATTTCTCCGTTAACTTTTACCTCACCTGCTTGAATAATTATTTTTGCTTGACCACCGGTTGACACTATTCCGGCAAATTTTAAAGCACCATCAAGAGGAATATTTTTTCCATTTATATTTAAAATCTTTGGTTCTCTTTTTTTTGCAGTTACTTTTTTAATTTTCATTTTTTAACCTCACGGGTAGAACTAAAAACAAAAAGCTCTCATCCTCGTTGTTTGTAGGTTCAATAGTTATTGGTGAAATAGGGCCGTTTAATTTAATTGTAACATCTTCAACATCGCAAGCTTTTAAAGCATCTAACAAAAATCTATTGTTAAATCCAATTTCAACACGCTCGCCTTCAATTTGTGCAAAAACCTTATCATTTGCCATACCTAGTGCAGTTACGGTTGAAATTTTTATAATATTATCTTCAAAAATACAACGAATTGGGCTTTTTAGCCTGTCTGTTATTAAAAGAGATGTTCTCTCTATACTGTCTGTTAATAATTTTACATTTGCCTTTACTTCTGTTGAAAGACTTTTTGGAATAGCTGTGTTATAGTCCAAAAACTCCCCTTCAAGTAATCTTGAAATAATGCAATAATTACCTATTTCAAAAATAATATGCCTTTTTCCTACATTCATAGAAACAACATCGTTATTCTCCATAAGCTTTGTTACTTCTGACAATGTTTTAGCAGGAACGATAAAAGACATATCTTCGCCTGAATATTTTATATTTTCTGTTCTAATTGCTAGTCTAAAACCATCAACTGCAATTATTTTTATTTTGCCTCTAGTTATTTCAAATTTTAAACCTGTGTGAACTATTTTTGAATCATTTACAGCTACTGCAAATATAGTTTGCCTTATCATATCTTTTAGAATATCGCACTCTACAATTATTGGTAAACCTCCAGAAACTGTAGGTAGCTCTGGGTATTCATCTGCTGTAAATCCTACAAGCTTATACTCGACTTCTCCGCATCTAATTATGCAAAGCTGACGCTCATCAGCTTCTATTATAACACTTTCTCCTGGAAGTTTTCTTAAAATATCACAAAGTATTTTTGCATTTATTATAATACTGCCAGCTTTTTCTACTTTTGCTTCAATAGATGTATTTATTCCAACTTCTAAATCATATCCTGTTAGAATCAATTCATTTTCAACTGCTTTTAGAAGAATTCCTTCAATTGCTGGAATTGATGTTTTTGTAGAAACTGCTTTTTGAACATTTTGACAAACCTCACACAGAGTTTGTGTGTTGCAAATAATTTTCATCTTTTCTCCTCCGTGTCTTATAAAACAAAGATAACTAAAATAATTTATAGTATTATTAGTAGGGGGTGTGGAATTTTCGGAAAACTTTTGAAACATTAATAAACACTGGGTTTTTATGGAAAAGTTGTTGTTAGGTTTGTGTTTATAAAAATGTTAAAAGTTGTTAGTAAAAATACTCACTATGGAAAATGTGGAAAACTCATTGTTAATTAACAATGAAAATGTGGAAAACTATTCCCCTCTAACGTTGCTTATTATGTCTTGAATTGTTGCTTTTACATTTGGATTAGAGTTCATATCTTTTTCTGCTTCTCTTATATTGTATATGACAGTTGAGTGGTGTTTATTTCCGAATTCAACACCTATTTGTTCCATAGAAAGCCCTGTGACTTCACGAACAATATACATTGCAGCTTGACGGGCTTTAGAAATATTTGCATTTCTTTTATCAGAACGAATATTTTCAACTGATGTTCCAAATGTTCTTGAAACTTCTGTTAAAATCTTTTCAATAGTAACAGGAACAGGCTGGCTGTCGCTTGTAATGTCTTTGATTGCTTTTTGGGCAAGAATTATTGACGGAGCGTGCCCATCGATTGTATAGTAAGCGTTTAGCTTTTTAACAGCTCCTTCAAGCTGACGGATGTTGCTTTTGATTTTTTCAGCTAAGTACTGAACTACCTCATCAGAAATAGCAAGGTTAAACATATCCGCTTTTCTACGGATAATTGCCATTCGTGTTTCAATATCTGGTGGCTGAATATCTGCTAGAAGGCCTGACTCAAATCTGGTTCTAATTCTATCTTCAAGGGTTTGAATTTCCTTTGGTGGCCTATCAGATGTTAAAACAATTTGTTTGTTTGCTTGTGCTAATGTATTAAAGGTATGAAAAAATTCCTCTTCTGTTTGAATTTTTCCACCAATAAACTGAACATCGTCAACCAACAATGCGTCGACTGTACGATATTTGTTATGAAATTCTCCCATTGTTTTGTTTTGAATACTACTTACAAGTTCGTTTGTAAAATCTTCACCTGTGGTGTATATAATTTTTGAATCTGGATTATTATCTTTAATTTCATAACAAATTGCGTTGAGCAAGTGAGTTTTGCCAAGCCCTGAGTTACCATAAATAAACAGTGGGTTGTATGTTTGCCCTGGTGTTGCGGCAACTGCTTGAGCTGCTGCGTGTGCAAATTTGTTTGATGGGCCTACTATGAATGTTTCAAAGGTATAATCAAATTTATCAAAGCTCTCATTAACCTTTTTCTTTTTTTCTTCTTTACTTTGTAGTTCTGAAGAATCAGGAGCGATTATTTCAATATCAATTTTAAAACCAAGAGTGCTTTCAAAAGCATCATTTAAAAGGTCTATAAATTTATTGTTGATTATATTGCGTTTAAATTCATTAACAGACAACACAACTTTATCCTCTTCAAAACTTACAAGTTCAAGAGGTTCAAGCCAAAGATTATAGACTGTTTCTGTTACATGAGATTTGCAATACTCACGAACAACCTGCCAAAGCTCCAAATATGATTCCATTAATTTATGCTCCCCTGTTCTTTCTTTATTTAAAAATTTCTCTTTTTCCAGTGCGTTCATCACACATTGTAAAGGTCCGTTTGCATTAAAATAATGCTGATTATCCAAACTTTTATATCCCATAAATTCTACCACAAAACCCATCCTTTTTCAACATTTAAAATAGTATTGTGGAAAAAGATTGATTTAATATTTTTTATTTGATAAATTAGCATTAAATGTACTAAAATAATATACACTAATTGTAAAATTTGTCTAGCAAAATATTTTTTATTTTCTTTTTTATTAAATACTATTTCACTTATAGTTTTAAAAACAGGGTTTGTTGCGGGATTTGTGCAACAAAACTTGAAAAAGTATGATAAATTAATAAATTTTTTACAAAATAGCATTGACACAGTGGTTAATAGTATTATATAATAACCCCTTGCAAGACATATTTAACAGTCAATAACAGGTAGCTGATTATTGATATATAAAAATCAGTGAACGGGGGGATATTTTTATGAAAAGGACATTCCAACCCAAGAAGCGTCATCGTAGTAAAGAACATGGTTTTAGAAAAAGAATGGCTGACAAAAATGGCCGTAAAGTTCTTGCTCGTCGTAGGGCTAAGGGAAGAAAACAACTTTCTGCATAATTTTTGATTGTAAATTGTTTGTGTAATAATTTAGAACGGAAGATTATCTTGCCGAAAATAGTTACATTAAACCGCAATACAGACTTTCGCCGACTTTACGCTAGGGGTCGGTCCTATACAAATCCTGCACTGGTGACCTATGTGTTAAAAAACCGTGCGGGTATTTGTCGTATTGGGATTACTACTAGTAAAAAAATTGGTAATGCTGTTGAGCGCAATCGTTCTAAGAGGCTTATTAAAGCTGCTTTTTACGATATTTATGACAAGATTGATGTCAATTATGACATTGTTTTTGTCGCAAGATTTAGGACAAGGAGTCTTAAAAGTACGGATATTTCTAAAATTATGTTAAGCCAATTAAAGCTTGCAGGTGTTATAAAAGATGATTAAAAAATTTTTAATTTCTTCTATTGAATTTTATCGTCGCAAAATTTCTCCTAACAAACCTGCGATGTGTAAATTTTATCCTACTTGCTCACAATACGCTATTACTTCTCTTGAGCGATTTGGTGTTTTTAAAGGCTCTGCACTTGCTTTGTGGAGGCTTATTCGATGCAGTCCATTTACTAGCGGAGGGTTTGACCCTGTTCCCAAAAAAAGGGAATATTATTTTTAATTGTTGATAAGGAGGGGAATGAATGGGCTTTTATGATATAATCTCATACCCGTTTGGAATGATACTTGGTTTATTCTATAGAATTTTTAATAATAATTATGGAGTAGCCCTTGTAGTTTTTACAATTGTTGCAAAACTTGTTCTTTTACCGACTTCTATTAGCCAGCAAAAAACCCAAGCTGCATCTCAGCGTACTCGTGCAAAGCTTGATAAAATTAGAAAAAAGTATGCAGGCGACCAACAAAAGCTTAATGAAGAAATGCAAGCTTTTTATGAAAAAGAGGGTTATGGTGCGATGACTGGCGGTTGTCTTCCACTTCTTATTCAAATGCCTATAATCATGGGGCTTTATGGTGCTATTTATAAACCTTTGTCCTATATTTTAAGAATGCCTAAAGATATCGTTGACCAAATTATTAAAACAGGTAGAGAAATTGGTGCTTTAGAGGGTAAAAACGAAAGGCTTATGGAAATAAAAACGCTATCAAAAATTGATGAGATTCAGGCAGCTTTGCCAAATGTTAGTGGCGATGTTTTTGATAAAATTCGTAATTTTGATTTTACAATTTTAGGAATGCCACTTGGGATATCTCCAAATGATCCAAGTGCTTCAAAAATTCTTGTAATTGTTCCGATTCTTTCTTTTTCCTTTGCTATGCTTACTACTATTTATAGCTTTATTAGGCAGAAAAAGACAAATCCTGAAATGGCAAAAAATCCAGCAATGGGTTGCACATTTTTATTTATGCCCTTTATGTCGCTTTGGCTTGCTTTTACATTCCCTGTAGGAATTGGTATTTATTGGGCACTTAACAGCTTGCTTTCATTTGTACAAATGGTTGTGTTAAATCATACACACAGCCCAGAAAAAGTCTTGGCAAAGATTATGGTTGATGAAACTATTGTTAGACTTTCAAAAGAGGAATCTGTTAAAATTAATACTAAATATTTAAATAATGAAAATTAGATTATTTTATTCTTGAATATAAATCGCTATTTACATCTTCTATTTTATATTTATCCTATAATTTAGCGGTTTATCAATATATTTCTACTATAATGATAGTAGGTTAGGAGATTAAATTATGTTAAAGGAAGCACTAGGTACTGGAGCTACTGTTGAAGAAGCTCAACAGGTTGCAATACAGGAACTTGCAGCTCCTGTTGAAGCAGATGTTCAATTTGAAGTTTTAGAATTACCTGTAAAAAAGACATTTGGCATTTTTGGCGGTTCACCTGCAAAAGTTAGAGCTTTTTATGAAGAAAAAGAAGTAGAAAAACCAGTTTTTGAGAAAAAAGAGAAAAATAATAATCAAGCACAAAAAAGAAATCAAGTAGATAAAAAAGATGAAGAAAGAGCACCTGCAAATGTAATTGCTTATAAAGATGCGTCTGAGCAAATTAAAAAAGCATATGATTACTTATTTGGTATTATTAAAGGTATGGGTCTTTCAAATCCTGAAATTGAAATTTCTCAACAGGACGGAGAAAATTATTTAAATATTAATTGTGAAGATGATTATAGTTTGATTATTGGTAGGCGTGGAGAAACACTTGACTCTATTCAATATCTAGTTAGGCTTGTTGCAAATAGGGGCAAGGCTGATGATGAGTATGTTAGAGTTTCTATCAATATTGGAAACTACCGTCAAAAAAGAGAAAATACTCTTAAAGACATTGCTCGTAAGAGTGCAAATCGTGTTATTAAATATGGTAGAAATGTTGCTCTTGAACCTATGAATCCGTTTGAGCGTAGAATTGTTCATACTGTTATTGCAGAAATGGACGGTGTTTCATCTCATTCTGTTGGTTCGGATGCAGAACGCAGAGTTATTATTACTCCAGAGGGTGGTAGCAGACCTCCTAGAAATAATAATAAAAGAGGCGGATATAACAAAAATTATAATTCAAACAAGGGTGGCAAACCATACAACAACAATAATAATCGCCGTGATTATAACAAAAAGTATGAGCCATCACAATCAGCACAAAACAGAGAGCCTAAGTCTGATGCAGCTGGAACATCTCTTTATGGTAAAATTGAAACAAATAAATAATTATTAAAGGTTGGTTAATTCCAACCTTTTTATTTTAG
>CAZEKQ010000023.1:14250-19382 GCA_964512735.1 uncultured Eubacteriales bacterium
TAAAAACTATGATAAAATAAACCGCAGAAAATGCAGAAACGCAGGTGTTAAAATGCAAGATACAATAGCCGCAATAGCTACTCCAAACGCAGTTGGAGGTATCGGAATTGTTAGAATTTCTGGTTGCAGGGCGATAGAAATTGCTGACAGGGTTTTTAAATCAAAAAACAGCCTCCTTTTGAGCGAATTGGAGGGTTATCGTGCAGTATATGGTACAATTATGGACAAGCAGTTGGCTGTAGACGAGGCAATTGCGTTGGTTTTTAGGGCACCAAAAAGCTATACAGGTGAAAATGTTGTAGAATTTTCGTGTCACGGTGGTCTTTTTGTAATGCAACGAGTTTTAAGAGTTGTTTTAGAAAATGGTGCGAGGCCAGCTTTACCCGGTGAATTTACAAAAAGGGCTTTTTTAAATGGTCGGCTTGACCTTACAGAAGCAGAATCAGTTATGAATATTATTTCGGCACATGGTGAGCAGGCATCGATGGCAGCACTTAATGCTTTGGACGGAGCACTTAGTAAAAAAATAAACAAGATATTAGATGTGTTTTTATCTGCGGCGGCTCATATGTCTGTGTGGGTTGATTATCCGGATGAAGATATTGAAGAGCTGGACTTTAGCTCTTTATTGATTGATTATAAAAATGCTAGAAATGAACTTGAAAAATTGTTTTTAGAATTTGACGCAGGGCAAGCAATAACTCAAGGTGTTGAAACTGCGATTGTTGGTCGCCCAAATGTTGGTAAATCCACGCTTATGAATATGTTAATTGGAACAAAGCGTTCAATTGTAACATCCTATGCTGGTACAACTCGTGACATTATTGAAGAAACGGTGAGGATTGGAAATGTTGTTTTAAGACTTGCTGACACTGCAGGTATTAGAAATAGTGATGACCCTGTTGAAAGTATTGGTATTGAGATGGCTAAGGAAAAGCTTAATCGCTCTGGGCTTGTTATTTGTGTTTTTGATGCGTCAGAAAAGTTAAATAATGAGGATTTTGAACTTTTAGAGCTTTGTAAGAACAAAAAAAGTATTGCAGTTATCAATAAAACTGATTTGCCTATTGTTTTTGATGAACATCTTATTAAAAAATATGTTGATGAATGTGTTTATATTTCTGCTGTAAATTTACAAGGCTATGATGATTTGAAAAATTCAATTGAAAATGTACTTGGTACACAAGAAATTGATACTAGCGCTGCTATGCTTGCAACAGAGAGGCAAAGGGATTGTTGTAAACGGGCAATTGAGTGCATAGATGAATCAATTTTTGCAATTGAAAGTGGTCTTACTATGGACGCTATTAATGTTAGTACCGATGGAGTAATTGAAAATTTGCTTGAAATGACAGGTAAAAAGGTTAGTGACGCTGTTGTTGATAAAGTTTTTGAAAGATTTTGTGTTGGAAAATAGATTTATAAAATAATTTTAAACATTATTTTTAATTTTGTTAATTTAGATTGATATTAGGAGAAAAATATGGAACACCTTGCAAAACATTATGAGGTTATAGTTATTGGTGGTGGGCACGCAGGTATTGAGGCGGCACTTGCTAGTGCTCGTCTTGGTTGTAAAACTTGTATTTTTACTATAAATGCAGACTGGGTAGGGGATTTGCCTTGCAACCCTTCTATTGGCGGAACTTCTAAAGGGCATTTGGTTCGTGAAATTGATTGCCTTGGTGGTGAAATGGCGAAGGCTACTGACAAAACAATGATTCAAAGCAGAATGTTAAACCTTGGTAAAGGTCCTGCAGTTCATAGCCCTAGGGCGCAAATTGACCGTAGGGATTATGCGGGATATATGAAAAATTGCCTTGAAAAGCAAAAGAATCTTGATTTTAAGCAAGCTGAAGTTATGGACATTAAAAAGTGTGATGATGGGTTGTGGAAGCTTCGCACAAGGCTTAATGCTTTTTTTACGGCAAAATGCGTTATTCTTGCAACGGGAACTTTTCTTGGTGGTATGATACACGTTGGTGATGTTTCATATGAAAGTGGGCCGGATGGAATGTTTCCCTCAAATGCGCTTGTTGATTCATTAAGAGAGCTTGGAATTATTACAAGACGCTTTAAAACGGGAACTCCCGCGAGAGTAAATAGAAAAAGTATTGATTTTTCTGCACTTGAGGTTCAAGATGGCGATGAAAAGCCTGTTGTTTTTTCTTTTGAATCACCAGTTGAGGCTTGTAACAAGGCTGTTTGTCATATGACCTATACAAATGAAGATACTAAAAAAGTTATTTTAGAAAATTTGCATTTATCCCCAATGTATAGTGGAAAAATAGATGGGGTAGGGCCTCGTTATTGTCCTAGTTTTGAGGATAAGATTGTTAGATTTGCGGATAAGAAAAGACATCAAATTTTTGTAGAGCCTTGTGGTCTTAATACTCAGGAGATGTATTTGCAGGGTCTTTCGTCCTCGTTGCCTGAAGATGTTCAACTAAAGTTTATGAAAACTATACCTGGGTTTGAGAATATTGAAATAATTAGGACGGGTTATGCGATAGAATACGAATGTGTTGACCCATTAATGCTTAAAAATAGTCTTGAATTTTTGGATTATGATGGGCTTTTTGGTGCTGGTCAATTTAACGGCTCTAGCGGATATGAGGAGGCGGCAGCACAGGGACTTGTTGCAGGAATTAACGCCGTTCATAAAATTAGGGGCAAAAAACCGTTGATTTTGGATAGGGCAAGCTCTTATATTGGCACACTTATTGATGATTTAGTTACAAAGGGATGTTCTGACCCATATAGGATGATGACTTCTCGCTCTGAATATAGGCTTATTTTGCGTCACGACAATGCAGACATTAGGCTTACAAAAATTGGTTATGAAATTGGACTAATTAGCGAGGAAAGATATAAGAAATTTTTGGAAAAGTGTGAGCTAATAAAAAATGAAAAGAAAAGGGTAGAGTCTATTGTTTTTCCTCCGACCAAGGAAATTAATGAGATGCTTGTTTCACGTGAAACATCTCCAATTGAATCGGGCGTGCGAATGTCTGAACTTTTAAAGCGGCCGCAAGTGAGTTATGAGGCTTTGACTGAATTTGATGTTACTAGGCCTGACATTGATTATGATATTTTTGACCAAGTGCAAATTGGGATAAAATATGAGGGATATATTAAGCGTCAGCAAGCACAGGTTGATGAGATGCGCAGACTTGAATGTAAGGAAATGCCACAGGATATTGATTATTCTAAGATTTTGGGGCTTAGAATTGAGGCTAGAGAAAAGCTTGAAAAAATTCGTCCCGCAAATGTTGGTCAGGCAAGCAGAATTTCTGGAGTTAGCCCTGCGGATGTTTCTGTTTTGTTAATTTATCTTGAAAAGGAGGGCAAACGATGACAATATCAAAAGAACTTTTGAAAAATGTTTCATATGAAAATGGAATAGAACTAGATGAGCAAGCTTTAGATAGATTTGATATGTATGCAGAATTGCTTATTGAATGGAATAAAAAAATAAACTTAACGGCAATTACACAGCCAGATGAAATTGTGATAAAACATTTTGTTGACAGTCTTTTGTTACTTAATTGTATAGATATTAAAGATGGTGCGAAGCTTATTGATATTGGAACTGGGTCTGGGCTTCCTGGAGTTGCTCTTTTAATTGCAAAACCTAATCTTAATTTAACACTGCTTGACAGTACAAAGAAAAAGTTAAATGTTATTGAAGATATATTAGAAAAAATAGGTCTTAACGCGGAAATTGTGCACGCAAGGGCAGAAGAGGCAGGAAAAATGCCACAATTCAGGGAACAGTTTGACATTGTAACTGCTCGTGCTGTATCTAATTTGCGAGATTTGAGTGAGTATTGCTTGCCTTTTGCAAAAGTTGGGGGAGTTTTTACTCCGCTAAAGGCTATTGGCGCTAGTGAGGAGCTTGAAAGTGCAAAAGGAGCTATTAACACTCTTGGTGGTGAATTTTGTAAAATTGAAAAGTTTATGCTTGAAGATTGTGGAGAGCGAAATATTATAATTATTAATAAAATATCGCAAACTTCGTCAAAGTATCCGAGAGTTTCTGCACAAATCGCAAAAAATCCTTTGACTTAATGCAGTTTTTGGGGATTTTCTAGAGAAAAATAACGATATAATTTTATAGCTTTTATGAATATGCTGTGCTATTCTGTTTTTGCAGGACAAGCACGGCATATTTTTTTATGAAATAATCCTGATTCGGAGGAGTGATGATTTTGAAAGGTCAATCAAAAATAAAAGCCGGTGGACAAATTATATTGATACCGCAATCTGAAATTAAACCTAATCCAAACCAACCCCGTAGATATTTTGATTATAACGAACTTGAGAACCTTGCACAAAGCATAAGAGAAAACGGAATTATCCAACCAATTAGCGTAAGGCAATTAAAAGATAATTCTTATGAGCTTGTTGCAGGCGAGCGTAGGTTGAGAGCTGCTAGAATGGTTGGTCTTGCAAGAATTCCTTGCATATTAATGAAAATTGATGATAGTAAGTCTGCACTTTATGGATTGATTGAAAATTTGCAGCGTCAGGACCTTGATTTTTTTGAAGAGGCTCTAGCTATTGAAAAGCTAATGAAAGAATATAATATGAGCCAAGAAGAGGCGGCAAAAAGTCTTGGAAAGGCACAATCTACATTATCTAATAAATTGCGTTTGCTAAAGCTTAACGAACAGCAAAGAATGAAAATTAGCTCTGCCGGATTGACAGAGCGACACGCAAGGGCATTACTTAGCCTTAAAGATGAAGCACAGATTGAGAGAGCACTTAATATTATTGTTGATAAGCATTTGAATGTTCAAGAAACAGAAAAGCTAATAAAGCAGATACAAAATAGGCAAGAGGGGAATAAACGCCCACCGATTAAGCTTTTTAAGGATGTTAGAATTTTTGTAAACACATTAAATCACGCAGTTGATACTATGCGCAAGGCGGGTATTGACGCTGACAGTGTTAAAAGTGAAACTGACGAGTACATTGAATATATCGTTAGAATCCCAAAGGCTACTGATATAGTTGCAAAGCCTAGCGGAAAAAGTTCCGCGTGAAACATAGCAATTTGATATTAGATGTTCTGATGAACATTTTAATATAACCCCCTATCAATTTCCTATTTTTATTTCTCTTTCACA
>CAZEKQ010000023.1:19482-25166 GCA_964512735.1 uncultured Eubacteriales bacterium
ATGAACATTTTAATATAACCCCCTATCAATTTCCTATTTTTATTTCTCTTTCACATCCCACAACAAAAGGAGAAGGCGTCCATTGCGGTCGCTTTCTCCTTTTGTATTATGAATTTTAGATAAAAGAAAAGCGACTGTTAAGGTCGCTTTGTTAATATTATTTCTGGCCTATATACTTGCATTTTTAATCTTCTTGAATTTCGGATAAACTGATTTTTTACTGAAAATGGGATAATACTAAAAATTATAAATCCAACTGCAGAACCTAATATGCTAAGCAAAATATCATCAATACAAACATTGGTATACATTGTATTTAAGAGGTTTGCTCCTATAAGATATTGAATTGTTTCGATTGAAACTGCGAGTAGGATTGTAAGAAGTGTTGTTTTTAAAAGTCTGTGATTTTGCATAAAGAGTGGTGTTAGCAAACCAAAGGGGATAAACAGCACAACCGACGACAAAATATATTGGGTAATTGGTGCGCTATCAAGAGAGAACATAGGTAAAATTATTTCAAGCGGTGTGAAACTTATTATTGACTCTGTTTGTGGTGCGGTTGTTGGAATTGGGAATAATGTAAGACCAAAAACAAACACAAGGTATGCATATAATAATGAATTTAAAAATATTTGCTTGTTGCTATTATTTTTTGTTGAAAACAAGTATTTCCAAAGTATCCATAAAAGCCAAAATACAATTGCTGGGATATATAAATAGTATGATTTATACATTTAAAATTCCTCCAACTTTTAAGTTTGTTTTGTTACAAATATTAATTGATAAATTATGCTAATAATTATATCACAACAGCTATCGAGTGTAAACAAAAATATATTTACTTATATGAAAATCTTTTATTTATCTTTAAAAACAAAAAAAGATTGTTTAAATTGTAAAATAAAACTATGTTTCACGTGAAACATAATAAAAAAGACTTTAAAACAAATTAAAGATATGATACAATACTACAGGTAAAGTATTAAAATATATGTGTGTCTGTTTTTGTGAAACATAGTTGAAGGGAATGTTTTGATGGGTAAGACTATAGCGATAGTTAACCAAAAGGGTGGAGTTGGCAAAACTACAACTGCTGTTAACCTTGCTGCTGCCGTTGGGGCAAGGGGTAAGAAGATGCTTTTGGTTGATATTGACCCTCAAGGAAATGCAACAAGCGGAATGGGTATTGAAAAAAGACAACTCGAAAATTCTGCTTATGATGTTCTTATAAACGAAGAAAAGGCAGAGAATGTTATAAAAACTAGCCAGTTTAAAAATGTTGATATTTTGCCAGCTAATATGAATCTTGCAGGGGCTGAGCTTGAGCTTGTAGAAATTAAAAATCGTGAGTCTAAGCTTAAACTTGCTTTGGCGTCGGTTAAGGATGATTATGATTTTATATTTTTGGACTGTCCGCCGTCACTTGGACTTATAACTCTTAATGCACTTTGTTCTTGTGATACGATTATGGTTCCTATTCAGTGTGAATACTATGCACTGGAGGGGCTTTCACAACTTATGTCAACTGTAAGGCAAGTAAAAAGACTTTATAATCCACATATCGAGCTTGAGGGAGTTATACTCACTATGTATGATGGAAGACTTAATCTTACACAACAGGTTGTGGAAGAGGTTAAAAAGTTTTTTCCAAACAAGGTGTTTGATACTGTAGTTCCTAGAAATGTTCGTCTTTCTGAGGCGCCTAGTTTTGGACAACCTGTTATGTATTATGATAAATTTTCAAAAGGTAGCTCTGCGTATGAGGATTTGGCTAAAGAATTGATACGACAGAATAATTAATTGGAGTGAAATCAATGGCTAAAAAAGGTGGACTTGGAAAAGGGCTTGACGCTCTTTTTACAGAAAATGCTGTAGAAGAAATTAGTGGCACAAGTGCCGTAAGACTAAGGCTTTCGGAGATTGAACCCAATAAAGAACAGCCGAGAAAAACTTTTGACGAAAAGGCTTTAAGCGAGCTTGCACAGAGCATTGAGAGAAACGGGGTTTTGCAACCTTTGCTTGTTCGCCCTATGCCTGATGGTTCGTATCAACTTGTTGCTGGTGAACGCAGGTGGAGAGCATCTCGCATAGCGGGACTTGTAGAAGTGCCTGTTGTTATTAGAGATATGTCTGATGAGCAAGCAATGGAAATTGCACTTGTAGAAAATTTGCAAAGAGAGGATTTAAATCCTATTGAAGAGGCTGAGGGGCTAAAACTTTTAATCGACCGTTACGGATTAACACAGGAGGATGCGGCCGTAAGAGTTGGGCGTTCTCGTCCGGCTGTTGCAAACTCACTTAGACTTTTGAATTTGCCAACACAAGTAAGAGAGCTTGCAAAGGACGGCAAACTTTCTGCTGGTCACGCAAGGGCTTTGCTTGGGTTTTCAAATCAGGATGATATGATAAGAATTGCAGTTGATGCAGTTGAAAGGGACCTTTCTGTTAGAGAGGTTGAAAGAATTGTAAAAAATGATGGCAAGCAAGGTTTAGAAAAAACAGAAAAAAGACCTGCACGCCGTGATGTTTTTTTTGATGAAGTTGAAATTGCACTTTCTCAAACTTTGGGTAGAAAAGTAAAAGTCGTTGTTGGAAAAGATTCAAAAGGTGTTGTTGAGTTTGAGTTTTTTGGAAAAGACGATTTGACACAGCTTGCAAAACAGCTTGATGTAGAATAAAATTTTTAATTGGAGTGTTTTTGATGCTTGATATTAGAGCAGTTAGAGAAAATCCACAAAGGGTTAAGGACGCTATGCGTTCAAGAAATAAGGATATGGATGCACTGGTTGATGAAGTGCTTGCAATAGATGAACAAAGAAGGGCAATTATGTCTGCTTGTGATGCTTTGAGAAGTGAGCAAAACGAGGCTAGCAGAGAAATTCCAAAGCTTAAAAAAGAGGGCGGAGATGTTAGTGCGATTTTTGCCAGAATGGGCGAGCTTAAAGAGCAAATTAAAAAGAATGATGAAGAATTAAGCAAGCTTGAAGAAAAACAAAAGAATATTATGTATGAGTTTCCAAACATTCCACACTCTAGCGTTCCTGTTGGAAAAGATGACAGTGAAAATGTTGAGGTTAGAAAAATAGGCGAGCCTAGGCAGTTTGAATTTGAACCAAAGGCTCATTGGGATTTGGGTGCAGACCTTGGAATTCTTGATCCGGAAACAGCAGGAAAGGTCACAGGTACTAGGTTTACTTTTTATAAAGGGCTTGGAGCAAGGCTTGAGAGGGCTATTATAAATTTGTATCTAAACACGCATAGCGAAAATGGCTACACAGAGGTTTTGCCACCATTTTTGGTTAACAGGGCATCAATGACTGCAACTGGTCAACTGCCAAAATTTGAAGAAGATGCGTTTAAAACTACTGAGGATTATTTTTTAATTCCTACTGCTGAAGTTCCTGTTACAAATATGCATAGGGATGAGATTTTGGACGGTAAAAACTTGCCCATTAGTTATTGTGCTTATTCTGCTTGTTTTAGGGCAGAGGCAGGCAGTGCCGGCAGAGATACTAGAGGGCTTATTCGCCAACATCAGTTTAACAAGGTGGAGCTTGTTAAGTTTGTAAATCCTGAGAATTCATATAACGAGCTTGAAAAGCTTACAAATGATGCAGAAAGGGTTTTGCAGCTGTTAGAGCTTCCTTACAGAGTGGTGAGTCTTAGCACTGGTGACCTTGGATTTTCGTCTGCAAAAACTTATGATATTGAGGTTTGGATGCCTTCATATAACAGATATGTTGAGATTTCATCTTGTTCAAATTTTGAGGATTTTCAGGCACGCAGGGCGGCTATTAGGTTTAAAAATAACAGCAAAGAAAAGGCACAACTTGTGCACACTCTTAATGGTTCGGGCGTTGCTATTGGAAGAACTGTTGCGGCGATTATTGAAAATTATCAAAATCCAAACGGTTCAATAACAATTCCAAAAGCTCTTATTCCTTATATGAATGTTTCACAAATAAACAATATTTAAAATGTAATTTATCTCCAAGCCTTGTAACAGGTTTGGGGATTTTTTGCGTTTATTTTTGCTTTTTAAAATAGGATAACACCCCAAATGTCACATTTATTTTAATTTTGAATAAAATGTCATTGTAAGGGGGTAATTTAATGCAAGAAGGGCAAATCAAATATTTTTTAGGCACAAATTCATCTGTTGGTTTTTCGTCACTTTTTAGCGAACTTTATGACCCATTTGATGATAGCACGGCATACATAATTAAGGGAGGACCTGGAACAGGCAAATCAGTTCTTTTAAAAAAAGTTGCAAGAAAAGCACAAAAAAAGGGTATAGAATGCGAGATGATTTATTGTGCATCCGACCCTAAATCTCTTGACGCTGTGATTTTGCCAGAAATGAAAATGTGCGTTGTAGATGGCACATCGCCACATATTATTGAGCCAAAATTTGCAGGCTGTGTAGAGCAGATAATAAATCTTGGTGATTATTGGGACACAAAGAAGTTAAAGCAGAATTCAGATGAAATTAAAAAATTATATGTCGAGAATTCAAGCTATTATCAGCGTTCTCAAAGATATTTAAGTGCATCAAACCTTTTGCTTTGTGATAGTAAAAAAATGGTTTCGCAGTACACCGATTATGAAAAACTCATTAACTACTCCATTCGTTTGGCGCGGCGTGAGCTTGGATGTGCGACTGCTGATAAAAAGGCGAAAAAAAGATATTTATCTGCCATTACGCCAGACGGGGTTTTGACCTTTGAGGAAACTCTCAACAATCTTTGTGAAAATGTGATAATGATTGATGATTCTATTGGAAATATTAGCGAGAGGATTTTGAGTTTATTGTCGGAATACGCTCAAGGGTGTGGATACAGCGTTGTAATTTGCCCGTCTCCTATTTTTTCTACGGGAATTGACCAAGTGATTATTCCAAAGCTTTCACTTGCTTTTATTCGTGCTCAAACTGTTGAAAACATACTGCCGGCAAGGAGGATTCATGCAAGGAGGTTTATAGATTCGCAAGGTCTTAAAAATCATAAAAACAGAATAAAGTTTAATAAAAAAGCCGGAAACGAATTACAAGATGAGGCAATAAGTCTTTTAAAAGGGGCAAAAAACACTCACGATGAACTTGAAAAATATTATATTGGTGCAATGAATTTTGAGGCAGTTGAAGAGCGAGCTGATAAATTAATTAAAGAAATGGGTTTATAGTTTATAATATAATACAATGTAAGAAGCATATCTCTTTTTGAGGTGTGCTTTTTTGACGGGGTTAGTGTGTGGGCTTATAGTTGATGATATTTAAAGTTTAATTTTAGACACGGGTATTTAATGTGTGGTTCTGTATTTAATGGCATTTTGGGTTTAATTTTAGACACAAATAATTAATGTGTGGTTTGATTTTTAGTTTGATATATTAGTTTATCTTTTTCTTATTCATTTCTTTGCTCGCCCGCGATCCGAACCAAAGAAAGGCGACACGGGGGAAACCCTCTGTTGTCCTTTCACTCGGTTTTCCCCCGTGACCCCCATCCGCTACTATAGAAAAAGTTTTATGTTTAGGCAAGTTTTAGTGATAAAAATAAGTTGCAACTTCTAATTATTACAAAGCTATCAAATTGTATCCTCCTTCGTGACCCCCTTCCAGTGCGATAGAAAAAGTTTTATGTTTAGGCAAGTTTTAGTGATAAAAATAAGTTACAACTTCTAATTAT
>CAZEKQ010000024.1:0-25032 GCA_964512735.1 uncultured Eubacteriales bacterium
TTAAACTCATCATAGGAAACCTTGTCGGCAAGCTTGTAGAGGTCACTCCAATTTACCATTCCTGCTGGACAATCTCCCTGCCCCGCATAAATCACAGTTTTAAGCCTTGGGAGCGACGGCTCGTTTAAATTCCCAGGTTCACTATCCTTAAGCGTTGGGCAAAGCTCGTTCATTATATCTATATAACTAGTTCCCTTAAAACCATCTATCAAAATTATTGCATCTGTATCTGATTGACGAAGTTGATATTCAAGCTCAAAAATTTTGTAGCTAGTATTTACAGTTATAGCAATTCCGCCCATTTTTGCACTTGCAAAAAATGTGAGCAACCATTCAGGCACATTTGTTGCCCAAATCGAAATATGAGAGCCTTTTGTTAGTCCTAGAGACATAAAAGCCCTCGCTATAACCTCACTTTCGTCATCAAATTCTTTCCATGTTCGCTTATAATCTCTATCGGTATAATTAATCATATTATTATTGGGATACAAATTCGCCATTTTTTCCATTTGTTCACCGATAGTGCATGTCAAGAAATCGTTCACTTTTTTTCCTCCTTTTTAAGATGTACAGATATTTTAAAAAATATTAAAAGCTTTGTATTTCTCCAAAATTTAAGTAAAAACTAAAAAGAAAAATGATGCATTTCAGAGAAATTTAATTTTTCTTTACTAATATTAGAGTATTCTATCAAATTATAGAGACTTTTTCAATATTTTTAAAGTGCAATTCTACCAATTTTTTAAAAATCTCTTATTTTGCCTTGAATTTGTCGTTGAAAGAATGATATAATTAGCTAATTTATTTTTTACTTTTTTTGGAGGCGTGGGAGCAATGATTTATAAAGAAAAGTTTTTAGGAGAAGGTTTAACATTTGATGATGTTTTGCTTATTCCTGCTTATTCAGAGGTTCTTCCAAGTGAAGTTGACCTATCTACTAAGCTTACAGCAAAAATTTCTCTTAACACTCCGCTTATGACTTCTGCTATGGACACAGTTACGGAGTCCCGTATGGCTATTGCAATAGCAAGAGAAGGCGGAATTGGTGTTATTCATAAAAGTATGCCTATTAAAAGGCAAGTTGAAGAGGTTGATAAGGTAAAGCGCTCTGAAAATGGCGTTATTGTCAACCCTTTTTTCCTTTCTCCTGACCATTATGTAAGCGATGCAAACGAGCTTATGCGCAGGTATAAAATATCGGGTGTGCCAATTTGTGAGCAAGGCAAACTTGTAGGTATTCTTACAAACCGTGACTTGCGTTTTATGACTGATTTTCATATTAAAATCAGCGAGGTTATGACAAAAGAAAATCTTGTTACATCTCATGTTGGAACAACTCTTGAAGAGGCTCAGCAAATTCTTATGAAACATAAGATTGAAAAACTTCCTCTTGTTGATGAAAAAGGCTACCTAAAAGGCCTTATTACTATTAAAGATATTGAAAAAGCTGTTCAGTATCCAAATTCTGCAAGGGATGATTGTGGAAGACTTCTTTGCGCTGCAGCCATTGGTGCTACTGCCGATGTTTTAGAGCGTGCACAAGCTCTCTTAGAAGTTCAAACCGATGTTTTGGTTCTTGACTCTGCGCACGGACACAGCAAAAATATTATTGAAGCTGTTAAAAAAGTTAAAGGTGCTTTTCCTGATGCACAAATCATTGCAGGAAATGTTGCAACCGCTGAAGCTACAAAAGCTCTTATCGAGGCTGGCGCAGATGCAATAAAAGTAGGTATTGGCCCTGGTTCAATTTGCACAACTCGTGTTGTTGCAGGCATTGGCGTTCCTCAAATTTCTGCTGTATATGATTCTGCACAAATGGCAAAGCAATATAATGTTCCTGTTATTGCAGACGGTGGAATTAAATACTCTGGTGAAATTGTTAAGGCTATTGCAGCTGGCGCAAATGTTGTTATGATGGGCTCTTTAGTTGCTGGATGTGAAGAGGCTCCTGGCGATACTGAAATTTATCAGGGCAGACAATTTAAAGTTTATCGTGGTATGGGCAGTATTGGTGCAATGAATTGCGGAAGTAAGGATCGTTACTTCCAAGCAGATAATAAAAAGCTTGTTCCCGAGGGTGTTGAGGGCCGTGTTCCTTATAAAGGACCTCTCTCAGAGACTATTTATCAAATGGTTGGCGGTCTTCGTGCCGGTATGGGATATTGTGGTTGCAATTCTATTTTCGAGCTTCAAGATAAGGCTCAATTTACAAGAATTACCGCTGCCGGTCTTGCAGAAAGCCATCCTCACGATGTTTATATTACAAAAGAGGCTCCAAACTATTCCGGCAATTTATAATTATATAAATTTATTGTAAAATTTGCACTCGGCTATTGTCGGGTGCTTTTTATTTTTCACAAAATTTAAAAAAGACATCTGATTTTCTCAAATGCCTTTTATGATTATTTATAAAGTTTAAAATTTAGGTTTTCCACCCCAAAATATGTGGTCTTCAATAAGTACCGCACGGGCAAATGACGCTTCTGCTCCGTCTATTTTTATGGGTAATGCGATTAAAAAATACTCACCCGCTTTTACATCGCTCAAATCAAGTCCTTCTAAAATCGGAATATTATGGCTCAAAAATGCACGATGAACAAACTCATCATCTTCCTTTGAGCCTATTGTTATGCCATCTGTGCCGATAAGGTCAAGCCCTAATTTGCAAGCATCAGTTGCAGCACCACTCATAAAATGTGCTTTTCCGCCTGATTTTATAAGCAGTCTTCTACAATCTTTTGGAAATAGCTGTTCTATTGTAACTCCCGCAATTACTCCAGCTGGTAGCTCAATTACTGTGCAAGGACCTATAAAACGCTCAAGTTCCATAGAGTTTATCGAGTTTCCATTCTCAATAAAGTGCCTTGGGGCGTCGATATGGGTTCCTGTGTGCAGGCTGGCATATATTGCCGACAAATCAAATTCATCGCCACAATCCATTCTATTTAGCCTTTGGAGCTTTGGTGTTGGGTCTGTGTCATAAACTTGCGCCGTTAATAATTCAGTAGAAATATCAATAACATTCATTTGTCTGCCTCCTTGCATACTAATTTTTATTTTTATTGTATCACAAAACAAATAAATCTAAAAGTTTTTAGTAATTTTTGAAGATTTATTTGTGTGGGGTAATTTAAGTTGGTTTATAAGTAGTGGCGTTTTAGGTTTAGTTTTAGGCGTGGGTATTGGGTGTGTGATTCTATATTTAATGGCATTTTGCTTTTACTTTTAGGCACGGATATTTAATGTGTGGTTCTATATTTAATGGCATTTTGAGTTTAGTTTTAGACACGGATATTTAATGTGTGGTTCTATATTTAATGGCATTTTGAGTTTATTTTTAGGCACGGGTATTTAATGTGCGGTTTGCCTTTTAGTTTGATATATTAGTTTATCCTTTTCTTATTCATTTCTTTGCTCGCCAAAGAAACGAATCAAAGAAAGGCGACACGGGGGAAACCCTCTGTTGTCCTTTCAGTCGGTTTTCCCCCGTGACCCCCATCCACTACGGCGTGGTAGGTTTGTTGGGTATGGTTAAGTTTAAAACACAGATGGTAAATGTGTAGGTTTAGAGTTGATGATATTTAAAGTTTAGTTTTAGACACAGGTATTTAATGTGTGAGTTTATGGCTAGTAATATTTAAACTTTACTTTTAGATACAAATATTAAGTATGTATTTCTATATTTAATGATATTTAATCTTTACTTTATACACTAACAGCAAGTGTATATTTTCTGCGTCTGTCCACTTTATTGTACACTAAAGGCTTGGCATCATTTTTGGTGTTGAAAAAGGTTCACAATGCGTGTATAATTAAAATTGTTCAGAACATTTGTTCTACGAAAGGAGATTTTTAAAATGACATTATATGAACTTGGAACACAGTATGTTGAACAATCAGTAGAAATTCGAGAGCAAATCAAGGAGTTGCGCCCAAAGCTTAAAACACTTTCCGGAAACGAGCTTTTGGAGCTACGCAGAAATCTTGCAAGCCTTTATCAAATGTCACTTGATTGCAGAAAAATCGGAGAGCATTTACAATCTTATTATAGCTAGGTTTCACTTGGAATAGACAACAATTTTATTTGCTTATTCACCTTTTACTCATCTAATTGAAAGCTAAAACGACACGGGCAATTAGTATGCGATTTTACAACTAATAGTACTTTGATTTTACTATGCAAGCATTTGCAATACTTTGTTGTTTTTATTCTAGTTTATTATACTTGCTCACCCACGGTCCCCTTTCCGCTACGGTATGGGGGGTCGTTTTTTATTTAATTTTAGTTATAGGTGGTATTTTAGATGGTGCGATTTGCATTTTAATTTAAACATTAAAAGTGCGTAGCTAAATTTTAGCCACGCATTTTTTATAAACAATTTTGCTCAATATACTTTGCAAGTCCATCATTTTCCACATCATCACAAACAACTGTTGCAAGCTCTTTTAGTCCTCTCATTGAGTTGCCCATCGCAACCCCAGTGCCAGCATAATCGAACATTGAGCTATCATTTAGCGAATCTCCAAACGCTATAATTTCCTGTTTTTTTATTCCGTGAGCATCTGCAATTTTTCCCATAGCACTCCCCTTGCTAACACCTTTTTTAGTGATATTTAGCAAGTGCCTGTCACAAAGGCCCACCTCAAAACGGTTGTCAAACTTACTTTGTGCAAGCCTTGTCAAGAGGCTCACTTTCATAGGAATATAAGAGCCTACGATAACTTGAGAAACATCAACACCATCACACTCATAAATTAATTTTGTTTTTGATTTATGCAGTGGATAATCAATCGTGCTTATGCAAACCTTTGTAAAATAGTCATCATTTTCAGCCATCATCATATCATCTGATGCCAAAAATATGTGAGAAGATTTTTTATCAAAAAACTTTAAAACCTCTCTTACTTCTTCATTTGAAAAAAGGCTTTGAAAAATCACGCTATCATCACTAAGATTTCTAACGCTTGCACCTTGGCTGGATATTATTTCATCATAAAGCCCTAAATCTTTTGCAATTTTTGATATTCCTATGTACGGTCTTGTCGTGCAAATCACAAACCTGCCACCATTATTTATATAATGCTTTATTGCCTGCTTAGTTCGTTTTGTTACTACTTTATCTTTGTTACATAGTGTGTTGTCATAATCTGAGACAATCATCTTATATTTCATTGTTTTATCACCTAATACAAAATACTTATATACTATTATCTCATTTTTAATATTAAAATCAAGTAAACAATTTATGTATAATTTTGTCCCTGCATATTTATACACAGGGACAAGAACTATCTAAATGCAATGTAACAATAATCTACAGCCATCTCATTCAGCTTTGGATTGATACCGTTCACCACATGAGGAGAGCCATAATATGCTTTAAATCCAACATCGGTTATATCAAGCCCTATAGAGCTTACGTGTTCGGTTGCAATTGCAAAGTTACATTCAGAAGAATTTATCATACTAAGCGGTTTATCTGCTGTAAAAACCATTACAAACCTTGGTTTAAACCCAACCTGAATATTTTTTTCTGCCACGCCGGTACCAAAATAAACACCAACAATAAAATTTTTATTCCATTTTTCTCTTTCTTCTGCTGTTATATGAGATACCCTATCAAAAAGATGTTTACCGCATTTGTCATCAATTATTTTATTATCCAAATTAAAATCGCTTCTTTTTGGGGTGTCTGTACCCGTCCATTGACTAAGCCCCAAATTAAATGTACTACCCGTTACTCCCATATTTTTTCCTCCTATTTTTATTCAAAATCCTCTAAACTATCAAAGGTTAACTCAAGCCTATCAAGATATAAAAATTGCTTGTTTGCCTCGTCAATATCGTTCCATGTTATCGGCTTAATGTTTGAGCGAATTTCTAAATGCGCCGGAATTTCACCTTTAATAGCATTTAAAACCTTACTTAGATTTTCAATAGTCGCATCTTTTTGTGACGCAAAAGTAATAATCACTCTTCTTTTTTTAAAATCTTCTACAAGGCTAACATCGAGTTTTGTTTCTTCTAGAATTTCATTTATCCTTTTTGGATTCCACTCTCCACGAATAACACAGTTTCTTTTTATTATTTTTTCTCTTCTCTGGTCTATTGAGCCTTCTGGTTCAATTTTCATTAGCTCTTCCCGAAGGCTTAGCCCAAAATCTTGAGAAGTTTGTATAAAGCCTTCTTCAAGTGTTTTTTGTATTTGCTCTTTTACAAGGTCTATTCCATAAGCATATGCAACAAGCTCTGCTTTGATTATTGAATTATCCTCAATTTTATAAATACCTAGAGGTGATAAAATACTTTCTAATTGATTTAGTGTATCTTTTACCATTTTTTCCTCCTTTATATCCTGTCAAGAACATAGATATTTTCAAAATAAACTCTGCTTTGCTTGTTGATTTTTGTATCTCCAGCAGGAGATGAAACTTCATAATTTTCAATGCCTTCAATATTATAAAGTATATAGTGCAATTTTGAACATAAAATGTTTTCGCCAACATCCAAGGACTCAACATATTCCCTAAGCTCTTTTTTTGTTTGCTCAACAACAGTCTGAGAATCATAATCCTTTTTAGGCTTTATATTCACAACAATCATATCCATAGCAACACGGCACTCAAAAGTTTTTACATCTACTCCTATTCCCCTGACAATTTCAAAAACTTCATCTAGCTCCTCGATTACTTCATCTATGTCGTCATAATCTTCTTCTGTTGTGTCAATAAACACATCAACTGTCCCAACGCCTCTGGCTCCGCTTATAGCATTTGCAGCAACAACCTTTGGATGCCCCATTGCAATTTCCTTGTAGTATTGTAAATTTGCACCATTTGACGTTTGCGCATAGCTTTCAATTAATCTTCGCCGTAGCAAATAATCGCTTTCCTCTTCATAGCCACCTGTTAGAGCAGTTATATTGCAAACAGAAGTAATTTCCTGTGGTGGATTTACAAGCATTGTAATTACCTGTGCGGCGGCGTTACCTTTTCTGCCACTGTTTACAGCCTCTATCGGAACATCAACCTGCGTTTGCCCCTGCAAGAGAGTTGCCTGAGCCGTTGTAATATACCTTTGGTTATCATCACCCGAAATCGCACAAACCGTGCCTTCTGGTATTGTTATATCCTCGTGCTCTTCAAAGGTTGTAAAAAATCGTGCAGTACCGTGTGCCTTTGTTGCCTGTCGTCTTGAAAGTCCACGAATTTGTGCGTGCATATCAAGATATTTTCCAGTAGCGGATTGCAAAAACACTTGCCTAGAAATAAAGCTTATATCTGCACTTTGAGAATAAAGCTGACCCGCAAGCAACCTAAGTCTTATACCGATGTCACTTGCGTCGTCTGCTTCAAAACCACTTTCTTGCCTAAATTTTTCTTTCATTTGCTCTAGTATTTCATCATAAGTTAATGCTTTTATCATATCTTTATTATCACTTCCTGTGTGTTACCATTAATTAGTAGCAAAACCTTAACTGAATTTATTTCTTTATCCTCTGCGTACTCAATCTGCGTAGAATACACACTAATTTGAGGTTGATTTTTTAAAGCCTCTTGAGCCATAGAAAGTGCAATAGAATTTTTTGCATCTACCTTGCTATTCTTTAATTCAAAAAATCTGCTACCAAGCTCTTTGTCGTGTAAAAAGCTACCCCTAGGAACGCTAAGGCAAAAAACCGCCCTTTGTAAAAGCTCTTGTGTGTCACTAATTTGTATGGGCAAGCCGTTTACAGATACCGCAAAATCGCCTTGCTCAATCAATGTATCCATATCATTCCTCCACTTCGATTATCTTTCCACTTTTTGTAATCCTAAGCCCATTGAGCAAAATATCGCCATTGTTTTTCAGCAAAATATAAGCACCACCTTGAGAAAATAATCTAAGTTCGCCCGATTGAACCTGCCTGTTATCACAAAGAGTACCCGTGCAAACAGAGCCTATCTCACTGTCCAAAATAAGCACCTGTGTACCCGTTGGTGGAACGCTGCAAACACCGTAGGGAGCATAGCTAGACAAGCTTCTATGCTCCTCTGAGCCAGTTGTGCAAACCACATTTTTATCCGACATTGTAACCTTTGCCGATGTTGCATTTATAACCTTTTCTTTTTGAACCAATTGTTTTGTAATCCACATAAAAACACCTCCGCTAAAAATGCTCTTTAGGTCTTAATATCACATTGCAGTGCATCCCAAAATTTGAGATAGTATGTTCAATATGAAAAATCCTAAAATCTTTATACTCACCAAGTCGCTTATCATAAAAACTTGCAAGCGAACCCACTTTTAAAAAGCAGTCAAAAGGAACTAAAAGCTCAATTTCACAGCTACCTGAAAGGCTTTTTTTAAACTCTCTTTGTAGCCTGTATTGTCGCTCCCATTTTTGCGACCCTGATAAATTAAGATATCTCTTTGTTGTTATTTTTCTTTTCTTTGCATTCTCATCAATCTGCAATCCCGTATACCCCTGGGATGAATCGACTTTATAAAGCATCTGTCCAATTACGCCATACCTTTTGTACTTTATCTGTGCCGAAAAATATCTGCAATTGCCCTGTGATGCGTTGCTAAAAATAATCGGAGTTTCATTTGGAACACTGTGCCTTGTGTCTAAATATCCTTCTTTTGTAATTTTGGGAGACACATTTAAAACGCATTTACAAAACTCATCCACAACAGCCCAGTGACAAGTCCCCTTTGAAACTGTAAAATTTCCCTGGCAAATTCCAGACCCCAAAACGCCCTTAATTCCAAAAGGCTCCAAATGATTTTTATAAATATCTTCCACAGACGGCCTAATATATGTCACCGGTAAAGCCTCGTTGTCAATCAAAGGTGCGTTTGACCTTGCACTAATTTTTATTTTAACTCCGTTTGAATCGCAAATTGTCCTTTGCTCATCAACATAGCCGTCAAAAACTACTTCTCCGTTGTTTTTCACTATAATTTTTTCAAGCTCTTCTAGTGGCCAAAAAATACAAAAAACAACAAACAAACTGCTCGCAGGAGTATCAAAGCTCTCGCAAAGCTCCATTTGAATAGGACTTGAAAAACAAATTGTCTGCCCGCTTATAGTTACGCCTTCAATTTTCATAGCACCCTCACCCTGTCACCATTTTTTACATCCCACGGATTTGAAATATACTCATTTTTCTCCAAAATTTCTTCAACTGGCACATCATAAAGATTTGCAACTTTCCACAAATTTTCTTTATCCGTTATCGTGTGATACCTTTCAAAATCTTGTGACAACACCTGTTTTTGAGGAACTTGAACAAACTCAAAGCTGTATGAAATCATATCCTCAAAGCTGTCAAGACTCTTTACAAGTTTTGTCATAATTGCCATCATAGGCTGAGTCCCCGAGATAAAAAGAGGACCTGCACCGCCTCGCAAAAACAAAGCAAGCAACCTTTCAAAATCCTGTTTTGAATTTTTACCAACAAGCTCTCCTTGCCCGCTCACAACCAAAGGCATAACACCAAACTCTTGTAGCTCAAAAGAATCAAACGGCACTGCAATTTGTTTTAGATTTGCAGCAGCCTTTATTTCTATTTTTTGTGGATTTACTAAAAACTCAAAATCCTTAAATCGCATTGGAACATTGTTCATTTTTTCTCCCACCTTTAAAGTCTTGTAGGATATCGCCTTGCAAGGCGTTCTGCCTCGTCTGACAAATTTTTAAGTAGCTCATAGCTATTTTGTTCTTCTTGTGTTTCGTTCATTTTAAACCTCCGTTATATTAAGAAAAGGGCTTGTGATAGCAACAGTCTGAATAACTGATTTTCCACTTTTTATATGTTCACAAATCTCTGACCACTCGCAGTGCAAAAAGCCGTGTATTTTACCCTGTTTTTTTATCTCAACATCAAAATCACTGAATGTTAAAAAATCAAAATCCTCAGTAGTTGTCGCAACTCTTAAAAGGGTTAAATTATACTGCTTTGCACCAACTGCTACAGCACAAGCCTGTCCCTCTCCATTCGAGCTTATAAGCTTTGTATCTCTCGTAGTTTTTATCAAACATTCTTGTGCAAAAGCAACCTTTTTACCATTTAGCAAAATCTCAACTTCCTGCGATGACAGCTTCTTTTGCTCTGTGCTAATAGGCAACTCAAACCACCGCCCTTAAAATGCTTGTATTTATATCAACAACTCCATAAAGCTCGTATGCACCCGTATCTTTGTTTATTTTAATATTTCCAACACTACAATTTGCAACATCATAGCTTGACTCAAAGCACAAATATTCAAGCACATCCTGCATAACACTAAAGCATTTAGTAGAATTTGAAACAAATGGAACACAAGCAATAATCTCCATTTGAACCACTGCATTTTTCTCATCTGCTTCTCCAATATGACTGCTACCAATATTTATTTTATTAATACCAACCGAAATAATAGTTCTCGTCAGTGGAACAGGCTTTAATATGCTTGGATATTTTGTTATAAAACTGATTTTTTCAAACTTGTTATTTTCTTTTAGTTCGTCACAAAATTCTTCTAAAAACTCAAGAATATTCTTCATAATCCATCTCCTCAAACTTTTTTAAAACAGCCCAAACATAAATAACTTTATTACCTAAAAACATTTTTTCAGCCCTACAAATATAATATTTTGTCTTGTCAATATCCTCAAGCCAAGCATCCTTTGGCAATGCACATAAATTGTGATTTGTAGGCCCTATATACAAATAATAATTTGGCCCAGAAAATCCGATGTTCGTTTGAATTCCTTCAAAATATGTTCGATTTTTGCTTTTAAGAGGCTGTAAAAAGGCAGTATATTTTCCGCTTGTCCAACCATCATCCATACGCAAACAAACATCTCTTCCAAACTGTTTTATCATTGTGTTTACACTGTTCATATCTCCACCTGCCTAAAAACAAAACCCTCGTCCTGAAAAAAAGGTGTTGCTGCAATCAGTGCATCTTTTTTTATTTTTTGAACAGCGTCCATAACACAATTCACACTTTTTGTAACGGTAACATCTCCCGCCCTAAACTGTGTCACACCACCATCCTCCAAACATTTAAGCAACATATATCTGTAATATGCTGTTGTTGCAGCGGCATAAATAACTGCGGGATTTTCCTCGTCCGATGCACACCTGAGCTTTTGCGAAAACTCAACAGCCACCTCTGCACAAAGGGGCAAGCAAGTTGCTGCCCCTTCGCTATCAAGGGTTGTAATCTCGCAAAGACGGTTATAAACTGAGCTTGCGTTAATCATTTTGTATCCCCTTATAAAAATTAGTCTTTTGCCTGTGTTGTAAGAATTTTTGTAGCACCTGTAAATATTTTTGAAAAACCAGTAGTGCAAGTAATTGATGCCCTTTCAAGCTGACGGTCAATCAATTTGTCATAATCTGTAATAATTCCACCCGCCTCAACTTTTTCCAAAGCACAATCCTTATCAAGTCCGATAATGCAGTTTCTATCCATCTTTTTAGACTTAATAAGCTGTGCACCAAGAGGGGTTATAAGTTTGCCCGTAGCGTGAAAATTAAGCCCCGCCGCCGCGTCTTTAAACTCAGGAAACCCAAGTAGAGTTGGCATATTATCACCCTTCGTAATCATCGTAGTCATATTATATTGACCCATAGAGTTCCAAAGAGCTACAAGGTCATCATAGCTTAGCTTTCCTACATCCTTTGTATGTATTTTTTCTGTTTTGTCCATTAGTGCATCAATTGCATCCTCAAGTTGAGATGAGGCAATTTGTGCGCCAATTTGCTTTAGCATAACGGTAAACAAATCAAGTCTTTGAAACCTAATTGTTTCATAAGACGCAACAACCATTCTTCCTCTTTTGCGAAGCGTTACAAGCTCGTTACTTGGAGAAATAACAGTTTGCGGAATAAACGACCCTTGCGTTACTCTTTTAAGCTCTGTTTCGTCCTCTTTCATATCAGATGTAATAGCACGATAATCTGGGCAACTAATTTGTGTAGTTGTTGCAACAATCTGTGACAAAACATCAGCACTATCCATTCCCTGTCTTACTGCTCGTGCAACATATTCAGGAAACAAAGTGGCGCTGTCAGATGTTTTAAAAAACTTTTCAACAACATCACTGCCGTGCCCCCCAACACGAATATCAAAACGCTTGAGTTGTCGCTCAAAAGCGTCAAGACCTTCAAGATTTGTACCTACATAGTTTTCAGATGGGTCAAGCTCTTCAAGAGCCTTTGAAAAGCCCCCGTTTGTTGCATAAAGTCCTTTTTCAAGTCTTAAATTATCATAATTTGGCATAAATTTTCCTCCTAATTTTAAATTAAAAATCCTACTGTTTTTAGTGATGTGTCAACATTTAGCACAAGATATTGTCTAGCCGAAGACAGCACCTTAACCCCGCCCGCTCCATCACTTGCAAGATTGCAATATCCAACGCTTGGAGCAGCGTCCGAGTAAGAGGCACGCACATATCCAGATAATTGAACAGTTGCAAAGTCATCGCTTTCTCTGCATTTTAAAACACCGCAAAAATCATTGCCTGCAGAGCAGTTTGTCACCTTATTGTTAGCGCTCATTTTTACAACATCACCAAGTTTTGCATTTCCCGCAATTCCAAATGTTGCTGCATTGTCGTTATAACCGTTAAAAGAAATACTCATATTTTCCTCCTAAATTTACATTTTAAATTCTGAATTTATTGTTTTATTACTTTGCTTTTGTGGAACTAGTTGAATTGTTGGTGGAATTGCTTGTGCCATTTTCTCTGCAAATGCAGATTTTAACAAAGCAAGCTCACTAGCACTTGCGCGCGACAAAATATTTTCAACTGTTTTCATTTCCACATTTGGCATTGTTGTTGCACACATTTTTAAAACATCACAACGCAAAGAATCCTTATAAAATTGTCCATCTCTGGCTTGTTGTTTTAGCTCGTTTATCTCACCCTTTAAAACATCTAACTCATCCCTTGTAATCATAAAATCATTATCCATAGATTTTACCTTTTCTATAACACTTCTCACCTTTTGTTCTCCTTTCACCTTAGATGCGCCAAAAGACTTTGTAACTCCCGCACCAATCTGTGCCGGAACCGCAACAAAAGACCATTCATACGCATCTGTTGGATTTCCTAAAACACCGTGACAAACTTCATTTTTATACTTTTCTCCAATTTTGTGGCTACACCTATTGCGTCTCAAATCCTGCCCACAAATAGAACACTTAACCGAAGATACCGCACACCCAACACTAACTTCTTTTTTAATGCCTGCATCAATTTCAGCAATCAAATCCTGATTTTTTTGTGTTCTTGCCATATATGCCCTAGCAACCAGCTTTGTATAATTCTCGCCCGCCCTTGTTTTTTTCAAAAGGTCTGTTTCAATCCTTGTTTCAAAAATCCTTGCAACTTGATTGTTTGCTTGCATATTGTGGTCTAAAATTCCTGTTTTGCCCACAAACATTGGGGCGAGCAAATTCAACGCATCAACACTAAATCGCTCAAAATCTCTGTCAATTTCGTTATCACAAAGCACCACATTAAACACATATACGCTCTCCTGTGTCTGCGTTTTTCGAGCAAGACTGTTTATTTTTTCAAGGTCTTTTTCACTAATCGTAGAACCGTCTAAACTGCATAAAAAGTCTTTTTTAATTTTGCTCATCTCCGTTAACATAAATATTTTTAGTTTCCATTTCTATTTTTTCTGCCTGTGCATTATAAAGGCGTGTTTTTGACACTTCAATGCCATCTTGAAGAGTAATCTCATTCCAGCAAATCTCAAAATTATTATCAAGCCCCTCAAAACGCAAAAATGTATCACAAATTTTAGAAATAATAGGGGTCAAAATTCTTCTATAAGCCTCAAGCTCACTTTTTAAAACATCAGCCTGTTGTGATGACATCCTCTCAGTTGCCGACCAACTAAGCCCTAACATAAATGGCGGCAGTCCCGTTTTTGCAACAATTTGCTCCAAAAGCTGTCTTACAGGCACTTGGCTGTCCAAAATTTGATTATCAGCACCAATCGCTTTTATCTGAACATCTCCAACGGCGACAAAATCCTTAACTGCACCGTCGCCGTGCATTGCCTCTCCCCACTCTTTTGCAACCTGCATTGCACGCTGTTTTGCATATGCCCTGTCCATTGCATCGTTTTGTGGCTTGTATGTAACTGCAAAACGCACATTGCCAACGCGTTCCCAGTTAAGCCCAATAGTGTTGTATATCTTTAGCAAAACAGAGCTTACAAAAGGCAACCCACGCAACAAAGAGTTGCCAGAAAGCTTTCCGGCTTGCGGATTTAAAAGAGATAGCAAAACAAGGTCTTGATATTTCACGGGAACAGGTGTTCCGCCGTTTGAGTTGCAAATTTTTATATCCAGAGGATTTTCCCCCTGCATAAGCTCAACACAAGACAAATCCGCATTATATAATGCACAAACTCTGCCGTTGACTGTTATAATTTCTCCAACAGCCGTACCAAAAGTCAAAAGTTGCTCAAAATAGCTAGAAATAAAAGCATCAATGCCAAAGCTCGTACCATTAACATTAACCGTTGCCAAAAATTCATCTAGCCTTTTTTGCGAATTTTCATTTTGACATTTAACACTAAACCCGCCAATCAGCCTTACAAGTTTAAAAATCGCCGCATCAATAATCGGCACAGCCTCACGCAAGGCAACATACAGTTGAGATTGACAATCCAAAAGTGGCGTATAATTTTCAATAACCTTAAATGGATGAGAATTCAACCTACCAGTTTGAACAACGCTACTTGAGAATTCACTTTCTTTCCCTCTTTTTTTAATAAGTCCCACTTACATTCCTCCTTTTTATTTGTATTTTAAAAAACCTAAAATCTTATTGTCGCAAGGCAGCAATGCAAGCAAATCCCATTTCATCATCCTGTGGCAACGATGATACAAAGTATCGAATATCGTCCATTGCGTGGTCATTTTCTTTTCTCGGAACATCGCCAGATGCCTTGTCATTCCAACGATAAAGTGAAAACTCCTTTATCGTATCAACACAAACATCACAAATTTTAATTTTGCCACTTTTTAAGGCGTCACTTACCTTTCTAATGCCGTCTTGAACATCATTCTTTGCCGGAGTTACGCAAAATTTCTCGTGCCGTCTAATGCACTCAATAAAACTTGCAGCCGAAGGGTCAACAAATATCGTAGTTATTTCGCAGTCACCCGCCAGATTTTCAAGCTCAATGTAATATTCTTCATCTGTTTTTTGCTCGCCCATTTCTCTTGAGTTAAAATAATATTCTCGCAACCTGTACCAAACATCGTCACGCCTACCCCAAAGTCCAAAAGACGCAGGGTTAACCGTTCCATAGTCGCAAGAAATATAATATTCCTCACAAATCCCTGTTGGAGGCTTTGCAATATTTGCACTACTAAAAAATGGATAAACAAGCCCCTGTGCCGCAACCCACTTGCCAAGCACAAATCGTTCATAAAAAGCACCACTGTAAAGGGATTTGTATCTGCTTATAATCTCTTTAGAAAGCGACGGATTGTCTTCCATTAAAAAATGAAGATAAAGGCAGTTTTTGTGCTTTGCTTTTTTAATCCATTCGTCAAAAAACCAGTGGTGAGGATTTTCAGGATTGCAGTTAAACCAAAATTTTGACCCCTCCAGAGAACATCTAGCAAGAGCCTGTTCAACAAAAGACCGTGGCATCAAAGCTACCTCATCAAGCAAAACTCCGCCTAGCGTCATTCCTTGAATTAAAGAGGCGCTTGACTCATCCTTTCCACCAAAAATATAAAATCTGTTTGTTCGCCCATTTTTAGAAATCTCAATAACATTTTTTGAAACCTTGTGTTCACACACAAACCCAAGTTCTTTGAGCTGTGGCAAAATCGGTGTAACAACATTTCGTTTAAGTGATGCTATTGTCTTTCCACAAATTGCAAAAGAAGTGTCCTCAAATCGATAAAAAGCCCATAAAACAAAAGATATTGACATACAAAGAGTTTTTCCACTCCTTACAGCACCATCACAAATTATTGCGTCTTTATTTTTATGTGGACTTTGGTCGCACCACCAAGTCAAAACAGATAACTGCTTTTGTGAAAATGGGGCAAACTGTGTTTTACTCAATATCATCTTCCTTTTCAACTATAGATAATGCCTTTGCACTTTTCTCGAGTGCCTCATAAAACGGCATAACCTCCCTATCATCTTGTTCACAGCAAATTACAAATAGTTTTTCGAGTGCCTTTTGTCGGTCAAAAAACTTTATTTCTATACCGCCTGTTTTTGGTTTTTTAATATCCGACACATTAAATAAATCAAGCGAATTTATCTGTTCGTCATCCATTTCATCAAGCTTGTATAAAAGTTTTATTGCATCATTTCCAGAACCAAAAGCAAGCCTGCGAAGCCCCGCACAAACTTCTGCGTTTGTTGCATACTTTTCTTTATCAAGTCGCCCAACTTCTGCTTGAATTTTAGAGTTTGACAGCAATTTCTCTGCCGTCTTTTCTAAAAAAAGCGTGTACCCTGCTCTTGCCGCTGCCTCCTTGCCATTTCGTGTTTTGCTATAAATCGTGCAAAAAAGTTGCTCCTTTTGAGATAAGCCGTTCAATGATTTTCCTCCTTTTAAAAATAAACAAATCAAATTTTAAAATATCCAATTTGCTAAAAGCTTTAAAACTGCCTTTCACCAATAGTCAAAAAAATGCCGTTTGTCGCGTGATGTGTGCAACAAACAGCCAAAAGCGTTATTTTGTTTACAGATTGTTCATATTTATACAGCTTTCCCCCTTCAAAAACAAAAAATCGGGACAAGGCAAAACCCTGTCCCAAAACTTTTAACCTAATAAATTAACCCAACTCAACACTTTTTGCAGAAACAATAGCTTTCTCACTTGGCTTGTGCGTAATCTTTACCACATCTCCAACATTTAAAATTATTGCAATTTCACTGTCACTTGCACTAATTGAATAATAGGTAGTAGACTCTGCAAGCCTTATATAATAAACACTGTTACCGCTCACAACTGCCGATTTTATATCTGCAATTGTGCCTGACACCTCTACTTGTTGCTTGTCCTGTTCCTCAACCTCTTCTAACGGTGCAACATCAATAATAATTCCCTTTTCTCTTAACAAATCTGCATAGTTCTTAGAACATTCCACAAGTGAATTTCCCGTTGCAACCACTTGATATTGCTCAACATTTACCATTGCATATTGCTTTACAAGGTTTGATTTATCTTTAAGTGCCATAAAATAAGTTGGCTCTCCACTAATGTTTAGCAGTAGCGGAAAAGTTGCCTTATAATTATATTGCTGAACCACACCTTGAGCAGAATCCGCCGCAGAAATTTCCTTAGCACCAGCAATCGAATAATAATTTGCCTCTTTAGTCCTTTGATTTATAAGAACAAAACCAACAATAGATTGGTCATCCGTCACCGAAGTAACACCAGTATAAAGATAAACATCATCATCAAGAGCCAAATAATTGTACCCTTCTGTTGTTACCTTAACACCACGCTGACCAATAATAGAGTTCCAAAAACCCTTTTGATATTGACCATAATAGTCATATTGTTCAACAAGCAAATCCGATGAATACACCCTGTCTATCCATTGCAGTTCCTTTTTAGTGTTGGTATCTTCAACAGAATAATAAGTGCACTCGCCAGTAACCGCGTGTACCAAAACTGCCCCAATAATATCCTTGCCACCAAAAAGCCCAATTTTTTTCTCAACTCTTGGGCATACCCAGTACGGCTCACCATTTTCGTCAATTTCAAAAACAGGCTCGTCAAACATATAAGTTGGATAATTAAATCTAAGATGGCGAATTAAATATCTATTAAAATATTCACAAGTTGAGTATTTCATACCCTCTTTAAGACGCACAACCTCAACCTCTTGACTCACCATATCTATAATAAGGTATGCAGGTAGCCCCTCATTTTTGTTTATAAACCATTTAATAATATCACTATATTTAAGCGGAGTTACACGAACAGGCTTGTTCTTATAATTTATTTGAGTATAATAATTGTCAACAGAAAACTGAGAAATCATATCCTCAAGCTCTCCAATCTTACGGTCGCCTAGCATTTTTGTAGAATCAAGGTCTATCATCGGAACGCTTGAAAAATCTACCTCTTCAATATCCGTTTCAAACTTACCGGAATTTACATTAATTAGCTTGCTGTATGAATCTGCACGAAACAAAGCCAATGATGCAATAGCACCAATTGCAACAACTCCAACTAGAACACCAATGATAGTTACACCCGATGCCAGCTGACGCTCAAAAAAAGTTTTATCCCCCGACGGATTTTTAGCACTTGAATTAATCCACGCAACAAAAGAATATATTGCAACAACAAGTCCTAAGAAAAAATACAAATCAAGCGAATGAATATTAAGTGCCGGCAAAGAAAAATAATAAACAATGGCAGAAATTACAAAAGTAATAAGCACATTAATCAAAATTTTAAATTGCCACTTTTCCGGAAAAACTACAGGCTGTTTTTGTATATAATCTGGTTTCCCCTGTCCTTTATTTTTTCTCATCATAAACCTCCACGTTTAATATTTTTGTTAAATATTAACATATACTATTATATCCATAAATGTTACTAATTACAATAAGATTATTGTAATCCCCGATTTTATGTATTATCATATTAGAACAATGATAAAAATTAAAAGACAAAGGAGCACATAAAATGCCAGAATATAACTTTTTTGCATTTACATCAAGAATGAAATATATAAACCGCTGGTCACTTATGCGAAACACGCAAAACGAAAATCTAAGCCAACACTCGCATGAAGTCGCCGTTATTGCCCACGCACTTGCAGTAATTTCAAACAAACGATTTGGCACAAACCACAATGCAGAAAGGGCGGCCCTTATCGGACTTTATCACGACACGTCAGAAATTTTAACAGGAGATATGCCAACACCGGTAAAATATCACAGCCCAGAAATTAGAAACGCTTTTAAAGGTGTTGAAAATATCGCTACAAAAAAACTGCTAAAAATGCTTCCCGATGATTTAAAAGATGAATATCAAAAAATCCTTTTTGAACAAGACGAAGATGCAAAGCTGTGGGAGTTTGTAAAAGCTGCAGACAAAATCAGTGCCCTTATAAAATGTATAGAAGAAGAAAAAGCAGGCAACACAGAATTTTCTAAGGCTGCAGAATCAATAAAAAAGGTAATCGAAGATATGAATATGCCCGTTGCCAATATTTTTATAAAAGAATTTTTGCCAGCATACTCCCTAACTCTCGACCAGTTAGATTAAAAATCTTATATGCAAAATGGGTTAAAATTTTTGGTTGTATTTTAATTTTTGTAATGCTATAATACTTTTCGTGTTAAAAGTTTTAACCAATATTTGCACAAAAGTGAGGTAATTATCCTTGAAAAACAATATACTATTATTTATCAAAGGCTTTATCATCGGAATTGCAAATTTAGTCCCCGGAGTTAGCGGTGGAACTCTTGCAATCACCCTCGGTATTTATGAGCGTTTGATAGAAATTTTGAGCAACTTCAAATCCAATGTAAAAGAAAATATCAAATTTTTAATTCCTATTTTTTTAGGAGTAGGTGCATCAATACTAAGCCTTAGCGGTCTAATAAGTCTTTGCCTAGAGCGTTTTTTGTTCCCAACAATTATGCTTTTTGTCGGTGCAATTTTGGGTGGAATGCCAATGCTTTGCAAAAAGCTAAAAGGTAGCAAATTATCTTTTTCAAAGGCTGCGTCATTTTTAGTTGCATTTTTCGCTGTTGTCCTCGCTACTGTCTTAGGCAGTGGAAACGCTGTAAGCTTTGGCAAAATCGGAGTTCTAGAGCTTATCAAACTATTTTTTGTTGGTGGACTTACATCTGCAACAATGGTCGTGCCTGGAGTTAGTGGCTCTGCCCTTCTAATGACCCTTGGCTATTACAAACCAATTATAGATACAGTAAAATCACTTACAGATTTTAGCATTCTCGGGCATAATATGGCAATTGTTCTTCCCTTTGGATTTGGCATAATTGTAGGTATCTTGCTAATTGCAAAGCTCATTAACTACCTTCTTAAAAAACACGAAGTTGCAACATACTTCGGGATTATCGGATTTGTAATTGCGTCAGTAGTTTCAATAATTTATCAAAATTTCTTCGTAGGTGGGCTAATTTCAGTATTGTGGACAGATTTATTATTTGGAATAATCCTCTGTGCTGGTGGTTTTTATGGTGCATATAAATTAGGTGACTAGCAAACTTCATATTAAACAACAAACCTGTATCAAACTAAAATGATACAGGTTATTTTAATGTGTATAATCAGCTGTTTTTTATATCCCCAACCAAGTTTGCACAAACAAACTCAATCGCATTTTAATAAAAACGCATAACAGAAACAACCTTGCCTAAAATTGCAACCTCTTTAGAAATAATAGGTTCATACGCATCATTTTCCGGTTGAAGTCTAAAATGATTATCCTCTTTATAAAAAGTTTTTACGGTTGCCTCATCGTCAATCATTGCAATTACCATCTCGCCGTTTGATGCTACAGGTGTTTTTTCTGCAACGACAATATCTCCGTTTAAAATTCCTGCTTTTATCATACTGTCGCCACGCACACGCAGGGCAAACAAAGGCCTATCCCTAGAAACACGACCGGAATAAGGAATATACTCCTCAATTTGTTCAACTGCAAGTATAGGCATACCGGCTGTAACCGTTCCTAAAAGAGGAACATTCGTAACATTGTCGCATTGGCCAACAATTCTAATCGAACGCTTTAGCATTGGGTCACGCTGAATGTATCCCTCTCTTTCTAAAGTGTCTAAATTTGCCTGAACAGAAGATGTAGACTTAAGCCCAACCGCTGCGCCAATCTCACGAACAGAGGGTGGAACCCCGTCCCTTGTGCGTTCTAAGAGATATTCATATATCCTGCGTTGTGTATCATTAATTGTTCCCATAAGCGCTACCCCCAAAATAATTTTTATAATCCGTGTACCAAAAAGAGCTATCAAAATCCAAAACTAATCATAAACTTTACTCATTATATCACACAAATAGCAAAAAAGCAAACATTTGTTTGTAGTTTTATATATTTAAAAAATTCTCAAACAAAACAAGTTTGCAAAAAACATAACATCTTGTATAAAAAGATTATTTATAATCGAATTATTAAGATTAGCCCCCACAAAGGTTAAAAAACGGTTACGAATAGCATAGCTTTGTTGACTTTTAGCCGTTTAAAAAGTACAATAAGCAAAAAGGGGGGTGCGGTAGAGTGGAATTTTTTACTATTGTAGGAAGATATTTTTTACCACTTATCGCCTTTTTCGTTCTACTAAACTGTGCCTTTTCGTTATTAAAAGGCAATAAAAAACCAGGCACTCTGGGGTATCTTGTAAACTCTGCTAACGGAGATAGAATTCCTCTAAAAGGATTTGAAACCTCTGTTGGCCGTAGTAACTCGTGCGACATAGTTTTATCATACAATACCGTATCACGCTTTCACGCTGTTTTATCAAAACATAAAAAAGGTTGGTATGTAGCAGACACAAACTCAAAAACTGGTACTTTTATCAATACCCAAAAGGTAGATAGCCGTGCCGAAATTGAAAATGGCGATTCCATTGTTTTTGGGAACGCTGTTTTTAGGTTTGTAGACGCACTTATTGAACAGCAAATGCCAAATTTTGAACCCGAGCCTGTACCAAAACTTTATATAGCAGATGAAGAATTTTATACGGGAGATGTTTGGAGCGACAGTGAAAACTCCGCCTCGTGCGCAATTATTAACGATTCTACGGGAGAAACATTTTTGCTAGATAATTTTCAAACCTGCCTAATCGGTAGAAGTAATGAGGCACAAATTCAAATTGATTTCCCTTCTGTTTCTCGAAACCACGCACTTTTAAGCAGGCAAGGAAACAGATGGCTTATAGAGGATTTAGACTCAACTTGTGGAACATATTTAAATTCAAATCAGATATATGATGTACAAAAACTTTCAAATGATGATATTTTAGATATCGGTGGAAACACACTTGTATTTAAAAGCAACAGGTATTAAAGGAGGCTATTTCTTTGACCGGTGCAAAATGGTTGCCCACACTTATACTTCTAACGGCATTTCAAGTGCTTTCCGCTGGGCAAGTCGTAATTTCAAAAGATGGAATTAGCAAACAAAGTGCCATAATCTTTGGATTATACATTGCAATAGAATGGATATACACAATAGTTTCTAGCATAGTTCGCAAAAAAGCAAGTCCCGCTTTAGAATTTGTCGCGTTTTTTTTAACAGGAATAGGGCTTGTAATTGTTGCAAGCGTTGATGAAAAATTGCTAAAAACTCAGTTTGTAGCTGTTGTTATCGGTTTTTTATGCTACATTTTTTTGCTATGGCTAATTTCAAGTATGGACAGAGCAATGGCTATGCGACTTCCAATGGGAATAGCTGCAATTGGTCTTTTAATAATAACACTCGCCCTTGCAACAAACAGAAACGGTGCATATAACTGGATTTATATTGGCTCTTTTTCAATTCAGCCATCAGAGCTTGTAAAAGTCGCCTTTATTTTTGTAGGAGCTGCAGCCCTAGAAAAGCTTCAATCAACTAGAAGTCTTACACAGTATATTGCTTTTGCAGTTGTGTGCGTAATTCTTTTATTTTTAATGAAGGACCTTGGAACTGCACTTGTTTTTTTCTTTACTTTTTTAATTTTAGCTTTTATGCGTTCAGGAGATATTCGCACAATAATTCTTGTCTGCGTTGCCGCCGCAATGGGAGCCGCCCTAATAGTGCTTGTAAAATCTGATTATGTAATTAGACGATTTTCAACATACCGTCATATTTGGGACGATATGGACGGAAGTGGATACCAACAAACAAGAGTGCTTATATATAGCGTAAGCGGTGGACTTTTTGGCGTTGGAATAGGCCACGGAAAACTTAAAAATATCTTTGCCGCCACGGAGGATTTAGTCTTTGGTGTGCTGTGCGAAGAGTGGGGTATACTGATGGGAATTATTGTAATTCTCTGCTTTGCCTTTATCGCAACACATAGCATAAAATGTGCAGTAGGATGCCGTTATGCATTTTATACAATCGCAGCCGTAGCAGCTGGTGGACTTTTACTTTTCCAAGCAAGCCTTAATATTTTTGGAGTTACGGATTTTTTACCAATGACAGGCATAACCCTCCCATTCATCAGCCGTGGAGGTTCCAGTGCAATTAGTTGTTGGTCGTTAATCGCATTTATAAAAGCCGCCGATAATCGAACTTGGCTCGGCTCTCGTTATCATACGGAGGTTGTAGAATGAACAAGATTTCAAAGCGCTCCAAAATTTTATATATGCTTGTTTTTGCTTTTCTTATTGGTACAATTCTTCTTGTTTTCACCCTTTTTAAAAATGCAGAAACTTGGGCGCTTAAAAGAGTAAACCAGCATATTTATACAAATGGTCAACTTGTTTCTGCCGGAACAATTTATGACAGAAACGGAGTAGTGCTTGCCCAAACTATTGATGGCAAGCGAGTTTATAATCCAGACAAAACTATTAGATGTTCAACCCTTCATACTGTGGGTGACCTTTCAGGATTTATTGCAACGGGTGCCCATTATGCCTTTAGGTCAGACCTTACAGGATACAGTATAATTGATGGAGTTTATAACATTGAACGGCACGGAGAAGACGGCAAGGACCTGCATTTAACAATAGATGCAAAACTTTGCGCACAAGCTTATAATGCACTCGGAAACAATAAAGGCACAATAGGAGTGCTAAACTATAAAACGGGCGAAATTATCTGTATGGTTTCCTCTCCAACTTTTGACATCAACAACAAACCAAAGGATATCGACACAAACGATAGTGGCAAATACGATGGAATTTATTTAAACCGGTTTTTATCAGGAGTTTTCACCCCTGGTTCAACATTTAAAATTGTAACGGCCGCTAGTGCAATTGATAATATGCCCGACATTTTTTCAAGAACTTTTACCTGCACGGGCAGTTACAAAACTTCAACAGGCACAGTTATTTGCAACGGTGTTCACGGCACAGTAAATTTTGAAAAAGCATTAAACCGCTCTTGCAACAGTGCTTTTGCCCAAATCGCTGAAGAGCTAGGAAACGAAAATTTAACAGCAACAGCTGAAAGGCTTGGCTTTAATAAGCGAATTCAACTTGACGGAAAAGTAAATGTTGCAAAAAGCTACTTTACTTTAAATGATGCTGTTAGTGTCGACAGAGGATGGGCAGGAATCGGGCAGTATAAAACGCTTGCAAACCCCTTACATATGGCAACTCTTATGGGAGCAATAGCATCAAACGGCAATTGTCCGATGCCTCATATTTTAACACAAAAAACGCAGTTTTTTAATCTAACTCCATCATCAACTCTGAGATATATGGATATAACAACCGCAAATCAACTCTCCGATATGCTACGCTCAAATGTCAAGGATTTTTATGGTGATTCAAAGTTTCCAAACCTTGAAATGTGCGGTAAAACAGGAACGGCAGAAGTTGCAGGAAAAAAACCACACGCTTGGTTTGTAGGCTTTTCAAGAAACCCAAACACGCCACTAGCAATAGTAGTAGTCCTAGAAAATAGTGGTGGTACAGGAATTGGAACGGCAGTCCCCGTCGCAAATAAAGTAATGCAAGCAGCCGTTAATTCATCCTTTTAAAAAAATCACATCTCTCTTTGGGATGTGATTTTTTATTTTAAAATACCTTTTTCTAATTGATGTTAATCTATGTTTTACCGTTATCTAATAATGTTAAACTTAGCCTTGTATGATATGTTTTGCTGTTCTTTAATTGACATTAAACTTATACGTTTTATCGTCTTAAACAAATTTTAAAGCTCTTGTAAAATACCTGTCTTTATTGTTTTGCGATAATAAAAAGTTAAAATTTATTCTTAGTTTTTAAAACTTACCTAAACATAAAACTTTTTTATTGCACTGGATGGGAGTCACCAGGGAGGATACAATTTGATAGCTTTGTAATAATTAGAAGTTGTAACTTATTTTTATCACTAAAAC
>CAZEKQ010000025.1:0-25021 GCA_964512735.1 uncultured Eubacteriales bacterium
TGACCAAGTGTCTGATGTAACCCAAACAAACTCAGCAACAGCAGAAGAAAGTGCAGCAGCCAGTGAAGAGCTTTCAAGCCAAGCAGAGATGTTAAAGCAAATGGTTGGCAAATTCAAGCTTAGAAGTACAAACAATAGTTCTGCCCTTGGCGCTACAAAACCTAGTAGCAAATCCGTTGCTCCTACAAAGCCAAAAACAGATGTAAATTTAGACTTCAAAAGCAACATTTTGTTAGACGAAGAATTTTAGTTGTTTAATTTTTAAAAAAAATTATTAAAATAGGTTTTTAATTTGATCATTTCGGTCTGTAACCTCAGAGAACTCTATAGTTTTTAAGGATCTACAGTACCGAAATAATTTATAAAAGGGTGAGTGCTTTGAGAAAATGGATTGAAAACCAAAAAATTGCAAAAAAATTGTTTCTGGTATTTTTTTATTTAATACTTTTTATATTATTTACAATTGGATATACTACATCAAATTTTAACAAGCTGATAAATTCCTCAAAGAACGCATATTATAATGCTACAATTCCAGTTTCGGATATGGCTCTTATGGCAACGAACTGCCAAAAGTCATACGCGTATTTGCTTGAAATGGTAGCAGAAAATGATGCAGATAAAATAAGCGCAATTGAAAAAGTTTTGAATAATGAAATAGAGCAATTAAACACAAGATATGATGATTTTAATCAAAAAATAAAAGATGTAAATCATATTAAAAACTCTGATGAATACGCAGCGTATGACAAAAGCTTAGGAGAGTTTAATGATTTAGTTGTAAGGGTTGTCCCTCTTGCTAAACAAAATATGGACGAGCAGGCAGCCTACATACTAAATGCCCAAGGTCGTGCGATTGTTCTCGACGGTATTAATTCAATAAATGCTTTAACGGAAAAAACAGCAATTAATGCTGAAAAAGAGATAAAAACCGATGTTGATAAGATAGTTAAAATAAGAAAAACTTTCGGAGCATTAGCAATATTTGGATTAATTACATCGTGCGTTTTTAACTATATCACTATCCAATCTATCACAAAATCTACAAAAAAAGTCCGTGACACAGTTCTTGAAATTAGTAAAGGCCATCTAAACGCTAGGTCCGAGTGCGACTTGCAGGATGAAATCGGAGAAATCTCAAGAACGGTTGACAGTTTTGCAGATGACTTACAGCATAATATTTTAAACTCACTTGAGCGAATATCAAAAGGTGATGTAGACTTTACACTAGAGAGCAAAGACGATGAAGATATGATAACCCCAACTTTAAATACAACTCTTTGCTCAATAAATGATTTAGTAACACAGACAAATGCCCTCTTAAACGCAACAACGCAAGGTAAGTTAGATGTAAGGGGCGAGGAAGAGAAGTTTGAGGGAAGTTATAGAGATATTATAGGTGGATTTAACGAAACTCTAGATGCAATTATGGAACCTATTGATGAAGCTACAAAAGTGCTCAATGAAATGTCTGCCGGAAATCTTCAAATGAGAGTTGAGGGAGACTATAAGGGTGACCACGCACAAATTACAAATGCTGTAAACATCACTTGCGAATTTGTAGGTACAGCAATGACTCAAACAGCAGAAATTCTTACAAAAATTGCAGATGCAGACATTAACCTTGATAGTGTTGAATCTTATCCTGGTGATTTTGCTGTAATTTCAACATCTCTTAATAAAATTATTGATAGCTTAAATGAGATTATGCGAGGCATTCACGCAGCATCAGAGCAAGTAGCATCAGGCTCGGGGCAAATTGCAGATACAAGCGTTGCTCTATCACAGGGCTCGGAGGAGCAAGCAAGCTCGATTGAGGAAGTAACATCATCAATCACACAAATTGCAGCACAAGTTCAAGAAAACGCTGCAAACGCAGTTCAGGCTGATAGGCTTAGCGTAACAGCCAGAGAGAACGCAATAAAAGGTAACGAAGAAATGCAAAAAATGCTTGGTGCAATGCACGATATTAATGAGGCATCAAACAATATTTCTAAAATTATCAAGGTTATTGATGACATTGCATTCCAAACAAATATACTAGCTCTAAATGCCGCAGTTGAAGCAGCAAGAGCAGGTCAACACGGTAAAGGTTTTGCAGTTGTAGCAGACGAAGTTAGAAACCTTGCACAAAAGAGTGCAGAGGCTGCAAAAGAAACCACAACAATGATTGAAAGCTCAATAGAAAGTGTTAACCTGGGAACAGAAATTGCAAACAATACCGAGCAATCTCTTAGCGAAATTGTTGGTAGCATAACAAAGACAACAGAGCTTGTAAGCCAAATTTCATCTGCTTCAAATGAGCAGGCAAGTGCAATAGCTCAAGTAAGCCAAGCAGTTGACCAAGTGTCTGATGTAACCCAAACAAACTCAGCAACAGCAGAAGAAAGTGCATCAGCCAGTGAAGAGCTTTCAAGTCAAGCAGAGATGTTAAAGCAAATGGTTGGCAAATTCAAGCTTAAAAATGTGAACAACAATTCTAAGCCTGTTAATTTAAAAACTAGCGCTAACACTTATGCAAAGGCCGATATAAACTTAGATTTCAAAAGTAATATTTTAGCAGATGATGATTTTTGACTATGAGTTAAGTACTTAGTTCTTAAAAAATGTCTTTTGAAAAAGAGGGTTGAATAATCTTTGACTCTCTTTTTCTTAGACTTGATATAGGGTTTTTGGCTTAATTCTAGTTTTGGAGGAGAGGTAAGCTATGATTGAAATTTCAGATAAGGAATACCGTGCGATATCGGATTTCATGAGGACGAATTACGGAATTAAGCTAGGGGAAGAGAAAAAAAGCCTAGTAACAGGCAGATTACATAATTTATTGATTGAGAAAAAGTTCAAGAGCTTTTCAGAATATTATGATTATGTAATTTCAGATAAATCAGGAGATGCATTAACAGAACTTATTAATAGAATCACTACAAATTACACATACTTTATGAGAGAACCAAATCATTTTGATTTTTTAAAAGATATCGTATTGCCAGGGCTTGCAAGTAGCCCTAATAACAGAGATTTGCGAATTTGGTCTGCTGGCTGTTCATCGGGTGAAGAGGCTTACACAATCGCAATGGTTTTCCAAGATTATAAAAAAAACAACAATAGCAATATGAATGCAAAAATTTTAGCGACAGATATTTCTAATAAATCGCTAGAAGCGGCACTAAAAGCTGAATATCCTAAAGAAAGTATTGACACACTTCCCTTGAATTGGAAGTCAGAATACTTTACAATAGGAAGTGGCGGAAAAGGAACTGTTAATAATCAAACAAAAAATATGATAAAACTTGCGTATTTAAATTTGATGGATACCCAATTTCCGTTTAGAAAAAAGTTCCATGTTATTTTTTGCAGAAATGTTATGATATATTTTGATAATAAGAAAAAGGATGAGTTGGTAGAAAGGTTTTATGATGCTCTTGAGCCAGGCGGATATCTGTTTATTGGGCATTCGGAAGCGCTTAATAGGGATAAAACAAGATTTAAATACATAAAGCCTGCCATTTACCGAAAGGAAAAATAGTATGAAAGATTTGAAAAAAATCAAAGTCCTTATTGTAGATGATTCTGTTGTTTTTAGAGAGATTTTATCAAAGGAGCTGTCCGCTGATAAAGGGATTGAAGTGGTTGCTACTGCTCGTGACCCTTATGACGCTCGGGATAAAATATTAAAACATCATCCGGATGTAATGATTTTAGATATTGAAATGCCTCGTATGAACGGACTTGAATTTTTACAAAAACTTTTACCACAATACAATATGCGTGTAATTGTTACAAGCTCGGCTGATTATCGTGTTTTTGATGCACTTAATGCCGGTGCTGTTGATTTTGTTCCAAAACCAGGAGCAGACACAGGCAATAATATGAAAGGCTATATAAATGAGCTTATTATAAAGATAAAAACGGCATCTGTTGCAAAATTATTGCATTCGGATAAAAAGCTTAAAATTACCCCAGAGCATAATACGAGTAGCTTTGCAAAGGATAAAATAATTGCAATTGGTGCATCCACGGGTGGCACAGAGGCTATTATCCGTGTTCTCAAGGTTTTTTCAGATGATATTCCAGGTATCGTTATAACGCAACATATGCCACCAGTTTTTACGGATATGTATGCACAAAGGCTTGACAAACTTCTTCCGCTTGAGGTTAAAGAGGCAAAGGACGGAGATACGGTTCAGGCAGGGCGTGTGCTGATTGCACCGGGTGATCAGCATATGACTATTAAAAAAATCGGACCAGTATATAAGGTAAGATGTTCAAAGGGCGAAAAAGTTAACGGTCATTGCCCATCAGTTGATGTTTTGTTTAATTCAGTTGCCAAAGAAGCAGGTAAAAATGCAATTGGTGTTATATTGACTGGAATGGGAAACGATGGTGCTAAAGGTCTACTAGAAATGAGAAAACAAGGAGCCAGAACAATAGGTCAAAATGAGGCATCTTGCGTTGTATATGGAATGCCTAAAGTAGCTTATTCAATTGGAGCCGTTGAAAGAGAAGCCGACATAGGAAACATTGGGCATATCGTATACTCCTTTTTAAAATGATAAATTAGACGTTATAAAAATCAACTAGAGTAACTTATTCGACTTTAGCCGTTGAAAGAGAAGCCGACATAGGAAACACTCTGCATATCGTAGTCTTTTTTAACTTGATTTAAAATTTAGATTAAAACATAAAAAAACAACCAATCAAATCGACTGGTTGTTTTTTGTTTTCTATTGCTCGCTAAAGCTATCTTTTCCAGCTCCGCAAATAGGGCAGACATAATCATCTGGCACATCTTCCCATTTTGTTCCAGGCGCTACATTGTTATCTGGGTCGCCTAATTCCTCGTCATAAACGAACCCACAAATGTCACAAATATACTTTTTCATCAAAAATCATCCTTTCTATTTTAAGTTAACCAATAGGTTCAAAATCTTCTGCACCATGTTTGCAGATAGGGCAAATAAAGTCTGCTGGTAGTTCGTCACCTTCATACACATAGCCACAAATCTTACAAACAAAGCCTTTTTTCTTAGGTTTTTGAGATGGCTTAATGTTAGCAAAATAATATTCGTATGTCACAGAAGGTATGTCAGATAAAATCTGTGCTTGAGTTACTTCGGCTGTAAACAGGGTATGAGAGCCATAATCAACAGCAGAAATAACCTTTGCAGAAATAAATGAGTTTGTATAATGATTTAGATAGACAAGACCATTTTCACTTCTACTTATTTGGTCATATCCGTCAAACTTGTCAACAGTTTTACCACTTTGGAATCCAAAATGCTGAAATGTTTCAAAAGGAGCTTCTTGGGTTAGAATAGATACATTAAATAACCCTGTTTTTAAAACTAAATCGTGAGTAAAATTATTTTTATTAATAGCAATAGAGATAGTCTTTTTAGGTGCGTTGGTAACCTGCATAACTGTATTTGTTATGCAACCATTATCCTTATCGCCATCTTTTGCAGTTAAAACAAATAAGCCATACGAAAGTTTAAACATAGCGTTGTTTTCTATTTGTTCATTGTAGTTTATTTGCTTTGAATTAATTGAATAAGAAATAGCGTTTGCAAGTGTGTCAAGCTCTTCTGCTTGAGAGTTCTTGAGGGATGATTTTATTGTAACGCTATTTTCAAATATCGTCATATTTTTCATTGACTCAATAATTTCTCTCATCAACTTACCCGATGAGGGTACCCAAGTTCCATTTTGAATAATTGCGATATTCCTATTTTGTAAATTGTGAGCTTTAAGGTCAAGCAAAACAGTTTCCATATTACTAAAAATACCGTTGTTGTATGTTGAAGAGGCAAACACAATATTGCTGTATTTAAAGGCTTGCGAAACGATTTCAGATGGGTGAGTGGACGACACATCATACATAGCAATATCACGAATACCTAAGTTGCCAAGCTTAAAAGCTAGGATATTTGCAGCATTTTCAGTGTTACCATAAATAGAGCCGTAAACAATCATAACACCTTCTTTTTCTGGTGTGTAAGTGCTCCATTTTTCGTACTTTTCAACAAACCAAGGAATGTTTTTCCGCCAAACTGGACCGTGTAAAGGGCAGACCATTTCAACTTCTAGCCCTTGCATTTTCTTTAAAAGTGCTTGAACCTGTGGCCCGTATTTTCCTACGATATTTGTATAATATCTTCTAGCGTCATCAAGCCAGTCGCGCTCAAAATCTACTTCATCTGCAAAAATATTTCCGTTTATAGCGCCAAAAGTTCCAAAAGCATCAGAAGAATAAAGCACCTTGTCAGTAGCGTCATAGGTTACCATTGCCTCAGGCCAGTGAACCATAGGCGCCATAGCAAAACTAAAAGTATGTTTGCCGGTTGATAGCGTGTCGCCCTCTTTAACAACTAAAGCTCTTGAGTCAATATCAAAATCAAAAAACTGCTTTATCATAGTCATTGTTTTTTGGTTTCCAACTATTTTAACATCCGGATATCTCAAAACAATGTTTTCAATGTTGGCGCAGTGGTCTGGCTCCATATGATTTATAATTAGGTAGTCTAACTTTTCATCGCCAAGCAAAAACGAAAGATTTTCAAAAAACTGCTCACTTACTGCTTTATCAACAGTGTCGAGCAACACATTTTTCTCATCTTTAACTAGATATGCGTTATAAGAAATACCTCTAGGTATTGGATATGCGTTTTCAAACAATGCAAGCCTTCTGTCGTTTCCACCAACCCAAAAGGTATCTTTTTTAATTTCCTTTATACAATACATTTTAAACTCCTTTACAAAAAATATTATGTTTATTTAAAATAACATTATAACAAAAAATCTGAAACGGTAAACCGTTTGCGGTTATTATACCATAAATTTAAGTGGAATAAACTAATATTTGGTGACTTTTATCACATTATCTAAATTTAATAGCGGTCATTACAAAAATAATTATAACACAAACAAAGACAATGTTTTTAAAAAAATCAAGTTCGTTTAACTTTAAAATTCGATTTTTGATATTTAAATCTTCATCATACATCTCTCGTGTTATTGGATTTACGCCCCAATTATCTAACTTTACAAATTTGTCTTTATAGCCTTTTGATTTGTTGAAAACTTCATCATAAACATTTGGAAATCTTCTAAGCACAGCGTCGCGAAGCCCGTTATATTCTTTTATGTAAACAACAATAATAAAAACCCAATACAAAAGACAAATTATAATCCCGGAAAAACTGATAGAGTGTTGAGCAATTAGAGTTTTTGATAAAACAGTGATAAAAATTAAACCCCAAGAAATCCAATACCATAGGATTTTTGTTTTAATATTATTCATAGTTCAAACCTCCATTTTTTACATTCTCAATTAGGGATTTTTTATTATTTTCAAGGTTACCATCAATAACATCGCTTAAAAGTTGGTTTAATATTTTGCCAATTTTTTTACCTTTAGGAATCCCTATGTCAATCAAATCATTGCCATTTATAGCAAGGTCGCAAGTCTTAAAACACTCATCATTCTTAATTATGTCTTCAATAATTGAATGAATTTTAAAGTAGTTTTGTTCAAAGTGAGAAAAGTCAGGGTTTTGTGCTAGTGAGTCTGCCAGCTTTATTTCTAAAAGCTGGTATATGATAGGCTTAGAGAGCTTTGCAAGCCTTTTTTTGACTGTTTTTTTGTCGGGACTAATGTGGTAGTCGTGGTACTTAACAAGAGTTAAAACGGTGCTTTTTATATCATTGCTAAATTTGAAATTACTTAAAATATCCTCAGATATTACAACGCTTGCATTTGCGTGACCATAAAAATGCCCAATACCATCATCACCTTTAGTGAAGCAAGAGGGCTTGCCGATATCGTGTAATAGCAAAGCAAGTCTTATTATTGGGTCTTTTTTAGCGTGACTTATTGCGACTACCGTATGCTCCCACACATCAAAAATATGATGTTTGTTGTGTTGCTCAAAGTCAAACATAGGCTCGATTTGGGGAATAATTATTGCAAATACATCACGATAATTCATAAGCACATCATATACATTGTCACCACATAAAATTTTAAGTAGTTCAGAAGCGATACGCTCTTTAGAAATGTTTTGTAATAAATGAGCGTTTTTATGAACGCTATCACTGGTTAATTTTTCTAGCTCAAAGCCTAGAACAGATGAAAATCTAAGTGCCCGTAAAATCCTTAAAGCGTCCTCGTTAAATCTTAAATCAGCATTACCAACACACCTAATCATTTTACTTTCAATGTCGTTTTTACCACCAAAAGGGTCGACAAGACCAAAATGGTTGTTATACGCTATCGCATTCATAGTAAAATCTCTTCTGCTCAAATCTTCTTTTAGAGTAGTGCAAAACTTTACTTTTTCAGGGCGACGGTTGTCAAGATAATCTCCATCAACTCTAAAGGTAGTAATTTCAAGAGGCATAGAGTCAATGATAACCGTTACAGTTCCGTGTTTTAGTCCCGTTTGTATTGTTTTATAATCTTTAAAAACTGTTAAAACTTCATTTGGCAATGCACTGGTTGTTATATCCCAATCTGGCGGAGTTTTTTTAATTATACTATCTCTTACGCATCCGCCGACAATATAAGCCTCAAACCCGTTTTTTTCAAGGGCGCTTATCACTGTTTCAACTTGGTTTGGAAAAATAATATTCAATTATTTCACCTCCACATAATAAGGATAACATTCATTTATTGTTATGTCTATATATTTACAAACAATACAATAAATGATAGAATGATTTAGGTGATAAAAATGGAACAATCAAAACTTGATAGAATTAATGAACTTGCAAGAAAATCTAAAGGGCAAGGTCTTACAGAACCTGAAAAAGAAGAGCAAGCACAGCTTCGCAGAGAATATGTTCAAGCGTATAAAAACAGCCTTGTTGCACAGCTTGAAAACACCTATATTGTTGATGAACAGGGTAACAAAACAAAGGTGCAAAGAAAAACAAAAGGTGACACAGAGTGATACAAAAAGGACGCTACAAGCATTTTAAAGGCAATGAATATGAAGTTGTAGGCGTTGCAAAGCACTCCGAAACGCTTGAAGAAATGGTAATCTACAAACAACTCTATGGAGATAATAGTTTGTGGGTAAGACCTGCTAGTATGTGGGAAGAAAAGGTAGAGTTTGGTGGCAAGCTTGTAAAACGGTTTGTCTTTTTACAGGAATAATAATTTAAAAATGATTTTTACAGTTGTTTTAGCAGAGGATTTCTCTGCTTTTTTCTTTTAATACTTGCAAATAACTACAATTTATGACATTTATTATATGAAATTGCGGAGTTTTTAAAATAAATGTTGGCACTTACATTTATTTGTATTATAATATTAATGTATACAATAAATTATTAGATGTATTTTAAATACGAAAGGAAGCGTAAAATGTCTGCAAAATATTCTGTTCCACTTTCAAAAGTAATAGAAACGGAATCTTTGGAAATAATGTATCTTCCAAAAGATGCTAGTGAAATTTTAATAACTTCTTTTGAAGTTGGTAGACCAAGCCTTATTCTTGCAAGTCATGATGATTATTTTAACTCTGAGAGGGTACAATTTATTGGAAGGTCAGAGATGGAATTTTTAAACGATATGGGCAATGATGAAAGGCAAGCAGCTCTTGAAAGATTTTTTAGCAAAGAACCAGTAACGGTAATTTTGCCACTAATTTGCACACAGTGTCCACAAGACATATTACACTTTGCAAAAAAATACAAAGTACCTATTTTGAGAACAAACGAAGAAACATCAAATGCTATATCGTCACTTGTTTCATTTCTAAATGTTGAGCTTGCTGAGAGAATTACAAGACACGGTGTTTTAGTTGAGGTTTCTGGTGAGGGAATACTTATTGTTGGTGACAGTGGAGTAGGCAAGAGCGAAACGGTTGTTGAGCTAATTAAAAGAGGGCACAGGCTTGTAGCTGATGACGCTGTAGAACTTCGCAAAGTTTCTAGCAGAACAATAGTAGGCTCTGCCCCTGATAATATTAGGCATTTTATCGAGCTTCGTGGAGTTGGCATAATTGACGCACGTCGTCTTTTTGGTATGGGTGCGGTAAAACTTACAGTAAAAATTGATATGGTAATTGAGCTTGAGCAATGGGATGATGAAAAGGTATATGAGCGTATGGGTCTTGAGGACGAATATACCACCATTTTAGGAATAAGTGTTCCACTAGCTGTTGTGCCGGTAAGACCGGGTAGAAATCTTGCTGTAATCGTTGAAGTTGCAGCAATCAACAATAGGCAGAAAAAAATGGGATACAACTCCGCAAAAGAATTGCTTGCAAATCTTGGAATGGTTGATGAAGAGTCAGTGGAAGAAAAAGCGCCAATTGATATATGGCAAAATTTTTAATTTTGTGGTGAGTGCATTATGTATAGAGTCGGTGTAGATTTAGGTGGAACAAACATAACAGTTGGAATCATTGATGAAAACCTTACAATCATTGGGAGGTCTAAATTAAAGACGAATCTCCCACGGCATTTTGATGAAGTTTTTGCCGATATTGTAAGGGCGATTTATTTTGCAATAGAAGACGCTGATATATCTATAATTGATATATCTTCTATAGGCGTTGGCGTGCCTGGTGCTGTTGATTCGCAAAGTGGTGTTATTGATTTTTCTAGCAACCTTAAAATTTATAATATGTCGATTAAATCAGAGCTTGAAAAAACATTTAACAAGCCCGTGTTTATAACTAATGATGCAAATTGCGCAGCACTTGCTGAAAAAAAGGTTGGAGCAGGCAGGAACTCAAAAAATCTTATCGCTATAACGCTAGGCACAGGAATTGGTGGCGGTGTAATTATAAATGATAAATTGATTACAGGAGTAAACGGGGCTACTGGTGAAATTGGGCATATGGTAATCGACTTTGATGGGATTGAGTGTGGTTGTGGCAGAAAAGGGTGTTGGGAAAAATACGCATCTGCAACAGCACTTGCAAAGCAGACTAAAGAAGCACTTGCAAAAGACTTGTATAAAAAAAGCATTATATGGGAAATGATAGAAAACGACCTTTCAAAAATTGGAGCTAGAACAGCTTTTGAAGCAATGAAGAAGGGCGACAAAATAGGCAAACAAATAGTAGATGACTACACTAAATATCTTGCTTGCGGGATTACTAATTTGATAAATATTTTTCAGCCAGAAGTTTTTTGTATTGGCGGAGGAATGTCAAACGAGGGAGACACATTGTTGCTCCCTGTTATTAGAATAGTAGAAAAAGAGAGATATAGCCTTTATTCTAGCAAGCAGACAAAAATTTGCATAGCAGAACTTAAAAATGATGCGGGCATAATTGGTGCAGCACTACTTAATGAAATATAAATGGAGAATGATTTATGTTTGACAAAATTAAAGATTTTGCACACACGCTTGACTGCGATGTAAAAGAGTATGTTCCTATGAATGAGCATACAAGCTTTAAAACGGGTGGAGCAGCAAGACTCTTTATTACTCCAAACTCTTTAGAAAGTCTGGAAGAGCTTATAAAGTTTTGCAATTCACTTAGTGTAAAACCTTATATTCTTGGCAATGGTAGCAATACTTTGGTGTCTGATGATGGATTAAATGGTGTTGTAATTCACATAAACAATGGTTTTAAAAAATTAGAGTATTGCGGTGGCGGTATTATAAAGTGTGGTGCGGGGGTAACTTTAGCACAGCTTTGTATGTTTGCACTTGAATACAACCTTACAGGCCTTGAGTTTGCATATGGAATACCTGGAACAGTTGGTGGCGCTGTTTTTATGAATGCGGGTGCGTATGGTGGAGAGATGAAAGATGTCGTAATGATGAGCTCACATATAACATCAAATGGCAAGCGTAGCTCTCTTTTTGGTGATTTGCTAGATTTTGGGTACCGTAAAAGTGCGTATACAGACAATGGTTGTATAATAACTAATGTGGTCTTTAAGCTTGAAACAGGCAACGCAGACGCAATTAGATATAAAATGGATTCAATGCTTGCCAAAAGAAAAGCAAAACAACCTTTAGAATATCCAAGTGGCGGCAGTGTTTTTAAAAGACCACAGGGTCAGTTTGCAGGAGCATTAATAGAAGAGTGTGGGCTAAAAGGGAAAACAATTGGCGGTGCACAGGTTAGCGAAAAGCACGCAGGGTTTATAATTAATATAGGAAATGCAACGACAAAAGATGTAACAGAACTTATAAAGCTGGTGCAAGACACGGTTGAAAAAGAAAAAGGAGTCTTGCTTGAAAAGGAATTAAAAGTAGTAGAATAGATGTTTTAATAATATATGAGGTGGATTATGCAACTAGTAATTGTAACGGGACTTTCGGGAGCGGGCAAGTCAAAAGCGGTAGATATTCTTGAGGATATCGGGTTTTTTTGTGTGGATAATATGCCACCTAAGCTTGTGCCGGCGTTTGCTCAGCTGTTGCTCAAATCTACCGAACAGCCGTCAAAAGCTGCAATAGTAATTGATATTAGAGCAGGGGATGCGTTTAAAGATTTGTTTGACTCACTTGATTCAATCAAAGAAATGGGTTTTGAATTTAAAATTCTTTTTATAGATGCGTCCAATGAAACACTTATAAATAGATATAAAGAAACAAGAAGAAAGCACCCACTAGCCTATAAGTACAAAGGTTCAATTAATGAGGCGATAGAGGCGGAAAGAGAAGTTCTTCAACCTATTAGAAAAATGGCGGATTATATTATTGACACAACAAGTTTAAAGCTTACAGCGTTTAGAGAGCGTGTTGCAAGCCTGTTTTTAGAAAATGTAAAATTTGCAATGCCTATTCAATGTATGTCTTTTGGATTTAAATACGGCATACCGGCAGATGCTGATTTAGTTTTTGATGTTAGATGCTTGCCAAATCCGTTTTATATTGACGAACTTAAAAATTTAACAGGTCTTGATGAGCCTGTACGAGAGTATGTTATGGACAGAAAACAAGCAAAGGGGCTTGTTCCTAAATTGCTTGATTTAATTGATTATCTTGTACCACTATATAGGGAAGAGGGAAAAAGTCAGCTTATTATTGCTATTGGATGTACTGGCGGTAGGCACCGTTCAGTAGCATTTGCAGAGCTTTTATATAATCACTTATCAAATGATAAGGGAATGAATGTTATGGTAATGCATAGAGATATAGGCAGATGATTTGATGTTGCAAAAGTATGGAGGTTTGGCTGAATGTCATTTTCATCTTCAGTAAAAAAAGAGTTAATAGATTTTGAAAATAGCAGAATAGATGACGAAATGAATTATACACAGTGTTGCACTCACGCACAACAATATGGGCTTTTGCTTTTTTGCAGAGGCTTTTCTGTTTCAAAAATAAATATGCAAACTGAAAATGAAAGCATAGCAAAAATGTATGCAAAAACAATAGAGCAGATAACAGGGCAAATACAACCAATAAAATGCTCGGCAGCAGGTAAATATAGCGTAAATGTTCAGGGCGAGAAAAAGAGAAAAAAAGTCTTAGAGCATTTTGGTTATGACGGCACAGAAATTACACTTAGAATAAACAGGGCAAACCTTTTGAACGAGTGTTGTTATAGTGCTTTTTTGCGAGGAGCTTTTTTAGCTTGTGGTACAATAACATCTCCCAAAAAAGAATATCATTTAGAATTTGTAGCAACTCATTTTAATTTGTGCAAAGACTTGATGAAAGTAATGGAAGATATGGAACTTTGCCCTAAATATGTTATGAGAAAAGGGAACCATATAACTTATTTTAAAGATAGCGAGAGTATAGAAGATGTCTTGACGCATATGGGTGCAATCTTTTCTTCGCTAGAGCTTATGGAGATAAAAATATATAAAGATGTTAGAAACAAAGTTAATAGGAGAACTAATTTTGAAAATGCAAATCTAACAAAAACTGTTGATGCAGCATTTACACAAATGCAGGCAATAGAGCTTATAAAAAAAGAAAAGGGAATGTCATATTTCCCTGAGGAACTTCGTGAGCTTGCAGTATTACGGCTTGATAATCCAGAACTAAGCTTGCGAGAACTCGGGCAAATGCTTTCGGTCCCGTTATCTCGCTCGGGCGTCAATCACAGGCTGAAAAAGATAATTCAAATGGCGGATGATTTAAAAAAACATTGAACAGGAAAAAGGGGAATAGAATTGGGTTTTGCACATTTACATTTACATACAGAGTATAGTTTGCTTGATGGCGTTTGTCGCATTGAGCAACTTCTTGATGCTGTAAAAGAGCAAAATCAAACAGCGGTAGCAATCACAGACCACGGCTCAATGTATGGTGTAATAGATTTTTATAAGGCTGCAAAAAAAAGAGGGATAAAGCCAATAATCGGGTGCGAAGTCTATGTAGCGGCACGCTCTATGACAGATAAAATTCATTCACTTGATAAAGAAAGAAGTCACTTAATACTGCTTTGCGAAAACCAAATAGGTTATCAAAACTTAATAAAGATTGTATCAGAGTCGTGGACAAAAGGTTTTTATATAAAACCACGTGTAGACCACGAGCTTTTAGAAAAATATCACGAGGGAATAATAGCTCTTTCAGCTTGTCTTGCGGGAGAAGTGCCACAAGCATTAATGCGTGGCGACTATGATGGTGCAAAAGAAATAGCCCTTTGGTATGATAGTGTTTTTGGCAGAAACAATTATTTTTTAGAATTGCAAAATCACGGCTTAAAAGAGCAGTTGCAAATCAATCCTATGCTTGTTAAATTGTCACAAGAAACGGGAATACCACTAGTTGCAACTAATGATACACATTACATTGAAAAGCAAGATTCAAAGATTCAAAAGGTTTTAATTTGTATTCAAACCAACCACACAATTTATGAAGAAACAGGTCTGGATTTTGAGTCAGATGAGTTTTATCTAAAATCAGAAAAAGAAATGCGAGAGTTGTTTTTCGCTGTTCCTCAAGCGGTCGATAACACACAAATTATTGCAGATAGGTGCAATGTCGAGTTTGAATTTGGGCAAACAAAACTACCGCATTTTAACATTCCGGATAATATCGAACATACGCAGTATCTTAGAAATATGTGCCTTGATGGAATGAGAGAATTTTATGGTGAAAATCCACCAAAAGAGTATATGGACAGGCTGAATTATGAGCTTGATGTTATAAACTCAATGGGGTATACAGATTATTTTTTAATTGTTCAAGATTTTATTAGTTATGCAAAGTCAAAAGATATTCCAGTGGGACCTGGTAGAGGGTCTGGAGCGGGTAGCATAGTTGCATATTGCACAGGAATAACGGGCATTGACCCTATGAAATATAACTTGCTTTTTGAACGATTTTTAAACCCTGAAAGAGTGAGTATGCCTGATTTTGATATAGATTTTTGCTATGAGCGTAGGCCAGAAGTTATTGAGTATGTTGTAGATAAATATGGTGACGACCACGTAGCACAAATTATAACTTTTGGAACAATGGCGGCTAGAGCTGCAATTAGAGATGTGGGTAGAGCGTTGGGGATTGCTTATAGAACGGTTGATGAAGTTGCAAAAAAAATCCCAAGAGAGCTTAATATAACAATTGAATCTTCTCTTAAAAAGTCATCAGAGCTTAGAGCTCTTTATGAAAGCAATGACGAAATAAAAGAGCTAATTGATACAGCTATAAAAGTTGAGGGAATGCCTCGGCACTCTTCAACGCACGCGGCGGGTGTTGTAATAACAAGGGACCCAGTTGCAACATATGTTCCGCTTGCACGCAATGATGATTCGGTTGTTACCCAGTTTACAATGACAACACTTGAAGAACTCGGTCTTCTCAAAATGGATTTTTTAGGGCTTAGAACTCTTACTGTAATTTCAAATGCAGAAAAATTAATAAGAGAGCAAATCCCAGATTTTAAAATAGAAAATATAGATATCAAGGATAAAGCAACTTTTGAAATGGTGTCAACAGGTGAAACGGCAGGGATATTTCAGTTTGAATCAGCTGGAATGAAAAGAGTCTTATCGGGGTTAAAACCTGATAGTGTTGAGGATTTAATAGCGGTTATTTCGCTTTATAGACCAGGGCCTATGGATTCAATTCCAACATACATTAGAAATAGGCACAACCCAAGCAAAGTAACATATAAAACACCACAGCTAAAAAACATATTAGATGTTACATACGGTTGTATGGTGTATCAAGAACAGGTAATGCAAATATTTCGTGAGCTTGCAGGGTATTCGTATGGTAGAGCGGACATAGTTCGCCGTGCAATGTCTAAAAAAAATCATACGGTAATGGAGCAAGAGAGAAAGAGCTTTATATATGGCAGTGTTAACGATGATGGCACAATAGAGTGTGACGGAGCGGTAAATAGAGGAGTTAGCGAAAAGGTCGCAAATGAGATTTTTGACGATATGTCATCGTTCGCTTCATACGCTTTTAACAAATCTCACGCAGCCGCTTATGCAATGGTAGCCTATCAAACTGCGTGGCTAAAATGTCACTATACTTGTGAATATATGGCGGCTCTTTTAACCAGCGTTTTAGATAGTTCGGACAAGGTTTCAGAATATATTCAAGAGTGCGAAAGACTAGGCATAGAGGTTTTAGCCCCAAGCGTTAATAATAGTGAGCATAATTTTACAGTTGACAAAAAATCAATAAGGTTTGGTCTGCTTGCAGTAAAAAATCTGGGCAGAAATTTAATCACCACTATTATAAATGAGCGTAAACTAAATGGAGAATACAAGTCTTTTTACTCTTTTTGCAAAAGAATATATGGCAAAGATTTTAATAAAAGAGCAATAGAAAGTTTAATAAAGTGTGGTGCATTAGATGGACTGGGAGCGAACAGAAGGCAAATGCTTCTAATGTTGCCAGAGGTTTTGCAAACTCTTGAAAATGAAAAACGCAAAAATATAGATGGCCAAATTGGGTTTTTTGATGTAAATTCAGAATTTCAAAGCTATCACGAGCCAATGCCTCCAATCGCAGACGAAATGCCAAGACACGACCTGCTGCAATTTGAAAAAGAAATAACAGGAGTTTATATTTCAGGTCATCCAATGCAAGAGCATAATGAGATTTCAAAAATTATAAAAAGTGCAAAAACATCACAGCTTTTAAAGGTAGGAGAAGAAGCAAAAACTATTTATAAAGACAATAGTGTTGTAAAACTGCTTTGTATAATTTCAAGCGTTCGTAAAAAAATAACAAAGTCTAATGAAACAATGGCTTATTTAACAGTTGAGGATATTTATGGTTCTATAAATGTTTTGGTTTTTTCAAGAGTATACACTGAAAATGCGCATTTTTTAAATGAGGGAAATATAGTTCTTTTAAGGGGTAGACTAAGCCTTAGGGAAGACCAAGCGCCACAAATTGTAGCAGAGCATTTTTTTGATTGTCCAACAATGGAAGAAGTGCAAGCCGTAAAAGATGAGCAAAAAATAAAATCACAAAACAATAGCGAAAATCAAAAACATCGTAAAAAGAAAAAAGGCATGTTCTTGCGAATGCCAAATAATAGCTGTGAGGAAAAACAAAAAGTAGAAGAAGTAATAAAATCTTACAAAGGGGATATGCCCTTGTATTATTATTATATTGATACCAAAAGCTATGAAAAAGTAAGCGAATCAGATTTTATATTGCTAAATGACGATTTGACCAAAAAGCTTGAAAAAATTCTAGGTGCAGAAAATGTAGTAATACAATAGGCTTTACATCATTTTGTTGTATTGACATTAATATAATATGGTGAGATACTTATACTATCCCTATAAATAGGAGGATATTTTATGAAAACAATTGGTGTTTTAACAAGTGGCGGGGACGCTCCAGGTATGAATGCTGCTATAAGAGCGGTTGTTCGTACAGCTGTTGAAAATGATATGACCGTATATGGTATAAGAAATGGCTTTGAGGGTTTAATGAATGGCGATTTATATGAGATGAATTTGAGGAGTGTATCCAATATAATTCAAAGTGGCGGAACCATTCTTAAAAGTGCCCGTAGCCAAGAATTTAAAATGGATTCTGGCCAGCAAAAGGCGGCTGATATGTGTCGCAGATTAGGTCTTGATGGCGTTGTAGTAATTGGTGGCGACGGCTCTTTTAGAGGGGCAAAGGACCTTACATCCAAAGGCATTACTTGTATGTGTATTCCAGGTACAATAGACAATGATATTGCGTGTAGCGATGACACAATTGGTTTTGACACAGCGATGAACACGATAATGCAAATGATTGACCGTGTTAGGGATACAACAGAGTCGCATAGTCGATGTAGTGTTATAGAGGTTATGGGTCGTTCTGCGGGGTATCTTGCATTGTATTCAGGCATTGCAGTTGGTGCAACATCTATTCTTATTCCTGAGTTTGAGTGCGATTTTGAAATTGATGTTGTAGAGCGAATGAGAAGAACAATAGAAAGTGGCAAGCGTCATTTTGTAATTTTGGTTGCAGAGGGTGTTGGAGATGCAACAGAAATGGCAAAGCAGATTGAAGAGAAAACAGGGGTAGAAACTAGAACGACAATTCTAGGTCATGTTCAGCGTGGAGGCTCTCCAACAGTGCGAGACAGAGTGCTTGCAAGCCAAATGGGTAACTATGCAACACGGCTTATTAGAGATACTAGGGAAAGTCGTGTAATTGCGTGCAAAGATGGCAATTTAGTAAACTACAGAATAGAAGAGGCGCTGGCGATGACAAAAAATATAGACTTAGATGCCTATCGTCTTGCACACGAGATTTCAATATGAGTAGCAATATAATATTAATAGGTATGCCGGCATCGGGCAAAAGCACTGTGGGCGTTGTTCTTGCAAAGACTTTGGGTATGGATTTTGTTGACACGGATTTGCTTATACAAAACAATGAGGGCAAGCTGTTGCAAGATATTATCGACAAAAAAGGTCTAAAGGCTTTTCTAGATGCAGAGCAAAGGGCGATTTTATCACTTGATTGTAAAAACACCGTTGTTGCAACCGGTGGCAGTGCAGTTCTTGTACCAAAAGCTATGGAACATTTAAAAGGTATAGGCAAAGTTTTTTATCTTTATGTTGATTGTGATATCTTAGAAAAAAGGTTAAATGATATAGAAACTAGGGGAATTGCCTGCGAAAAAGGTGAAACACCTTGTGATATTTTTAAAGCACGCAAACCTTTTTATGAAAAATATGCAGACATAACGATAAAAACGGCTAACAGTAATGTAGAAAAAACAGTAGAAGAAATACTAAATAATCTAAAATAAAAAATGTGATGTTGTGAAACTAAAACGCAACATCACATTTTTTTATTAAATGTATAAATAGTAAAAAATTGGTAAAAAATATTAATAGCAAAATACTTGTAAATATCAGCCGTAAAAACATCTAATTACCGTAAATAAATTGTTGATTTTAAGGCAAATTAAGAATGAGTAATAACATTTTATTATTATATTATTCTAAAAAATAGATGTAAATAATATTTTGTAATTACTAAAAATCAAGTGTTATAAGCAAAATTTTTTATGTGCCGTGTCGGAGGTGAGAGATGCAAAAATTATTAAAATTTCTTAGTATATCTGCATCCGTTTTATGCTTTATGATTTTTGCGGCGATTATTTATGCTGATAAAGTAATACCCGATGAAGTGTTTATTAGCCAAACTCAAGGGCTAAAAATTAGCAATCTTTATACCTTTGAAATTTCAAAACCACAAGTTAAAAAAGCAGTATCAACAGCAAATTCTAACAATGAATATGAGTTGGAGGTATCACTTTTAAAAGCGATACCTGTAAAATCATCAAAGATAGTTGTAACGCAACGGCGTTATGTAATACCCAGTGGTAATTTGTTTGGAATAAGACTTTATACTGATGGTGTGGTGATTGTTGGAACAGACGAGGTAACAACAAAAACTTCAACAATAAATCCGGCAAAAAACGCAGGGCTTCAGCAAGGAGATATAATAAAAGCAATTGATGGAAAAAAAATAAGCTCAAATTTAGAGCTTTCTCAAGCGGTTCAATACAGTGATGGAAAAACCTTAGAATTTTTAGTAAAACGAAATGGAAAAACAATGGTGTTCGATTTTAAACCTGCGTTGTCAAATGTTGATGGAAAATATAAAGCTGGTTTATGGGTGCGAGATAGCTCCGCAGGTGTTGGAACAATAACTTATATTGACCGTGAAAATATGATATTTGCAGGACTCGGACACGCAGTGTGCGATATTGATACCGGCGAGATTATGCCACTTCTCTCTGGGGATATAGTTTCTGCAAGTGTTAATGGAGCATACAAAGGTGCAAACGGCACTACCGGAGAACTATGCGGAGTGTTTGAAAACAAAGTTCTTGGTACTTTGTTGCTCAACGGTTCAACAGGTGTTTATGGAAAAATAAATTCAATTAGTAGCTCAACAAAAGAAATTCCAGTTGCAATGCAGTATGAAATTCAGCCAGGTCCTGCAAAAATAATAGCAACAGTCGAGGGAGATAAGCCAGAATATTATGATATAAAAATTAATAAAATATATCAAAATGGAGACTCATCAGAAAAAAATATGACAATAGAAGTAATCGATGAAAGGCTTATTGAAAAAACTGGCGGTATAGTTCAAGGTATGAGTGGTAGTCCAATAATTCAAAATGGAATGTTAGTTGGAGCGGTTACCCATGTTTTTGTTAACAACCCATTACAAGGATATGCCATATTTGCAGAAAATATGATAAGTACCGGAGATTATCTAAGGGATATTATTACAAAACAAGCCTCATAAATGAGATATATGTAATAAACTGCAAGCTATAAAAAGTTTTTACCATATTATTCCATTTTATTGTAAAAAGGTATTGCCATTTAGTTCATCTTATGGTAATATATGGTAGAAATTTGAATTGGAGGCAACAAGATATGGATAAGAAACTTAGAATTATGCTTGCAGAGGAAGGCACAGACTACTGTCAAACTTGTACAAATATTCTTAAAAACTCTGGTCACGAAGTGATTGTGGTTCCAAAAGATGGGGCAGAAATATTATCAAGAATTAACTCTATTTCTCCAGATGTTTTACTAATGGATGCTTTTATGCCAAGAGTTGATGCACTAGGGGTTTTAAAATCGCTAAAAAATCAAAATCTTTCAAAAAGACCATTAGTTATGGTAATGTCGGGCGTGGATAATTCAAAGTTTGAACAAGAAATATTATTAGCTGGTGCAGATTACTACTTTATAAAACCTTTTGATGTAAATGTGCTTGCAGAAAGAATTTCTCAAATGACCGGTTGGAACCGTGCCGGTCATGATAACATAATGAAAAGCACACAACCTTGCACAGATGATGATTTAGATGTTATAGTGTCAGAAATAATGCACCAAATTGGAGTCCCAGCACATATAAAAGGGTACCAGTATTTAAGAGAAGCTATAATACTTTCAATAAATGACGATGAAATGATGAACTCCGTAACTAAGTTGCTTTATCCTAGTGTTGCAAAAACTTTTTCAACAACACCGTCAAGGGTAGAGAGAGCAATTAGACACGCTATTGAAGTTGCGTGGGACAGGGGAGATGTTGATGTTTTGAGTTCTTACTTTGGATATACAATTCAAAACACAAGAGGAAAACCAACAAATAGCGAATTTATAGCTATGATTAGTGATAGATTAAAATTGCGTATGAAAACTGCATGAAAAGAATGAATAAAACTTTAAACCTCTGTCAACTTTTTGGCAGAGGTTTAATTGAATTATGTAGACATTTGTATTATAATAAATATAAAATATTGATATATAATTTAGGTCTTTGAGGGAGTGCGAATTTATGACTATTTTTTATGAAGCATATGAAAATCTTTATGTTAACCTTACAAACAAATGCCCTTGTGCGTGTGAGTTTTGTGTTAGAAATGAAGAGGATGGAGTTGGCGAGGGAAATCACCTTTGGCTTGAGCGTGAGCCAACTATCGAAGAAATAAAAAAAGATTTTGAGAATTTTGATATATCAAAATACAATGAGATTGTTTTTTGCGGTTTTGGTGAACCACTTGAGAGAATTGAAGATGTTGTAGAAATTGCAAAATATATCAAGGAAAAAACAGGCAAAACAATCAGACTTAACACCAATGGTTTGTCAGATTTAATTCACGGCAAACCTACTGCACATTTATTAAAAGGTGCTGTTGATATTGTTTCAATTAGCCTAAATGCACCAGATGCAAAAACATATGAGCAAAGATGCCATCCAAGTTTTGGAGAAAAATCTTTTCAAGCTATGCTTGATTTTGCAAAAGATTGTAAGGAATATGTTCCAACGGTTATTTTATCTGTAGTTGATTGCATAGATAAAGAAGAAATAGAGAAGTGCAGAAAAATAGCACAAGATGTTGGTGTAAATTATAGAATTAGAACATTTATATAAAAATTAACAAAAAATATAGTCATCTTAACTGTAAAACTTTTTAAAAAGCTTTCAATTAGGATGACTTTTATTAAAATATACTTTATACATTTTTAAAAAAGATATTTTGCTTTTAATTTGAACAAAAACAGAATTAAATACGCTCATACTGGCAATAATTTTATTGATAGCAATCAATGAGGTGAGCGTATGCAGTATAACAAGGTAGAGATTTGCGGAGTAAATACAGCAGAACTAAAGGTGCTAAAAGAAAGCGAAAAAATGGAGCTGTTAAAACGAGTAAAGCTAGGTGATAAAAAGGCAAGGGACGAGCTAATTAGCGGAAACCTAAGGTTGGTATTAAGTGTTATTCAGCGGTTTACAAACAGGGGAGAAAATCTTGACGATTTGTTTCAGGTTGGTTGTATAGGATTGATAAAGTCAATAGACAATTTTGATATATCGCAAAATGTGCGTTTTTCAACCTATGCAGTGCCGATGATTATTGGAGAAATAAGAAGATATTTGAGAGATAACAATTCTGTAAGAGTTAGTCGGTCGCTTAGAGATATGGCATATCACGCAATGCAGGCAAAAGAAAGGCTGATAAACGAGCTTCAAAGAGATCCAACCATTGAAGAAATAGCACAAGAGTTGGGCGTTCCGAAAGAAGATGTTGTAATAGCACTTGAGGCAATAGTTGAGCCGGTTTCGTTGTATGAACCTGTTTATTCAGACGGTGGTGATACAATTTATGTTATGGATCAAGTTGGAGATAGCATAAATGATGATGATTGGATAGACGAAATATTGTTAAAGCAATCAATAAAAAATCTAAACCCACGAGAGAAAAAAATCTTATCTATGAGATTTATGCAAGGGAAAACACAAATGGAAGTAGCAAAAGAAATTAACATCTCACAAGCACAAGTGTCTCGCTTAGAAAAATCAGCACTAAAACAAATTAAAAGCCACTAATAAAATAAAATTTAAAAAGACAGGTAATTTTGACACAGTACCTGTCTTTTTGTTATAGCATATATTCAAAAAAATTAGAAATGTAGGATAAAAGCTTAATTGTAAATCTTTTTGCAAAACTTGCAGGCATAGCGTCAACACTGGGATTTTCTAAATATGTATAGTCCTTAGATACGAGCAAGCTTTGGTCAATATAATCCATAATGCCTTCTTCTAATTTTTTTACAGCTTCATTACTGTGAACAACAATCATGGACTCGGTACTCAAATATGTGCTTCTTGGGTCCGAGTTAAACGAGCCAATAGCTAAAAGATTATCATCAATTATAAATGATTTAGTGTGCAAAGAATCTTGTGACTGAAACTCAAATACATTTATACCACTTTTTATTATTGTTTTTTTGTGATTCAAATATCCAGAGTAAGCAGGAAAGTTCGGAGAACTAGCAATAGAATTAGTTAAAATGGAAATATCAATATCTTCAAAATCACTTGGGTTTACAAACCCTTTTGTCATTTGCCTGTTAGGAATCACATAAGGACTTTGGACAAAAATTGAGTTTTTTGCCGACATCATTAGCTGAGTTATTTCATACCAGCACCAAGGTTCTTTAGAAAATCGCTCAATAGGATTACAAATAAAAGACACCTTGTTAGTAGGAAAAGAAATCGCCATCAAATCTATAGGCTTTTCAAATAAATGTTTGTTCGCTTGCTTTAAATTCATAGACTTTTCTTTTAGCTCTTGTGTTTTTTTAGTTGCTCTTTGTTGCTTTGTTTTAGATAATTTATAATCTACTGTTTTAGAAAATTTGTGCTCCCAAATGTTGTTAAAATAATCGGTCATTTGAAAAATAACGCTTGACAAATCATCTGGTTTGGAATTAAAAATTATAATATCCCTATCGTTTGTAATACTTTTTGTGTGCCATTCTGGTGCAAAATATTTGTCGCCAATGTTTCTGCCACCTATAATTGCAATATTATTATCCGCTATTATGTATTTATCGTGCATTCTGTTGTTGAGTGTCCACGGCATAAAAGGGTTAAAAGGTTCGTAGAACTTTAAAGTCATATTAGGGTGATTTATAAAGGCGTAAATAATAGGTTTGAACTCTCCTTTAAGTCCGTGAAACAACCCATCAAGTAACAAATTGACTTTAACACCTCTGTCGGCAGCGTCAATCAATGCACCAAAAAAAGATTTGGTGATTCTCCAGAATCAATAGAGAAATATGCAATGTCTAGCGTTTCTTTTGCGTTATCAATTATTTTTAATCTAGCCATACCAGATTCTAAAGGGTCGTCAATTAAAATACCTCTGTCAGGCCCTATGTCGTTAGAGTAATAATTAGCAGTTGAAGAAGTTTTTATATATTCATTAGAGATTTTTTTAGGCTTTATAAAAATCAAAACCCCCATTATAAACACGTACAAAAACAATAACAATAAAATAGTTTTTATTATTGAAGCTTTTGTAATATCTGTTTTTATTTTAGAAATGTTATTAAACATATGCAACCTCTTTCGATTTATAATAAGTAAATGTACAGCACTACATTGCCAATAACTTAGTATTGTAACAAATTTCTACATAATTTTCCACTTGTACAAATTATGCCACTTGCAAAACATAAGAGTGAAAAAGAATAAAACAGATTAGTGTTAATTAAAAAAAAGACCAACTTTATTAGTAGACCGCACCCCAGTTAAAAGACAGTAATAAAAAAGGACTATCGTAGAATA
>CAZEKQ010000026.1:0-21493 GCA_964512735.1 uncultured Eubacteriales bacterium
TCAACTCACCACGTCAATATCCATATCATCTTCTTAATTATCTAACATCCCTATCTTGGATAAGTCCCCACAAAGCAAAAATCCGTGATTATCCTTCCGGCTTATAACCAGACCTCAAATCACGGAAAGCCTTTATTTACTTATCTTTTAACACTCTAACTTCTAAACTCTTGACATCAATACCACCGTCTCAACGTGAATATACTACCCATATATATCCACTACTTATTCCAAAGTTTGCAGTAACAAACTCCACTTCATATTCGGATTTTGCTACATTATCCCAAAGCCAAAAATAATAGTATCTTTCAAGCTCTCCAACATCCATATCTGCGTCTTGCTTTGCTCCGGTATAATTCAAAATTTCTTCAAATTTTTCAACAACCGGCTCTGCCTGTTTACGCTCTTTATCCGAACACTGATAAGCAATGGTTGAAAACTGTATTTTTAGTGGTCCAAAATAGTCGCTATACGGCTTATACTCCTGATAATATTCGTTTTTAACATTCGGAAAACCTCTAAGAACAAAAGACAAAACAGTTTGAGTCTTTGGCTTGTTATAAGTTAAAGCTATGGATGATAGTATTACTAAAGCCAGCAGTAAAATTAAACTTTTTTTATTTTTCATAACAATCACCTTTTTATAAAAAATATAAATTGTCCATCGCCGTTTAAACATAATATAAGATTTGTGTAATGACCATCTATGATTATTATATCACACATTTAAAGTTTTAAAAACACAATAAATGTAGCTTTGCAAGGCATTTTTATTGCAAAACTATTGCAAACTTGTACTACTTGTGTATAATTGTATTGTTATATGTTATATTATACTAATTAATTGCAAATATTTTTGCTGTATTGGGGGACATGATTTTGGCACAGGTAGAGAAGAACACTTTTGTTGAAGCTGAACATGAAGTGATGAAGTTTTGGGACGATAATCAGTGCTTTGAAAAGTTGCGTGAAAAAAATAAAGGTAACGAGCTTTTTAGATTTCTTGACGGCCCTATAACTGCTAATAATCCTATGGGTATACATCACGCATGGGGAAGGTCACTCAAAGATATCGTGCTTCGCTACAAAGCCATGAACGGATATGATTGCCGTTATCAAAACGGCTTTGATGCACAAGGTCTTTGGGTTGAAGTTGAGGTTGAAAAAGAGCTTGGCTTTAAAACAAAAAAAGAAATTGAAGAGTATGGAATGGACAAGTTCACACGCAAATGTGTTGAGCGTGTTGAGCGTTTTTCGGGCATAATCACACAACAATCCAAAAGGCTTGGCCAATGGATGGACTGGGATAATTCATATTTTACACACACTGATGAAAATATCGGTGGCATTTGGCATTTTCTTAAAACTTGCGATGATAGCGGTTGGATTCAGCGTGAGTACAAACCTATGCCTTGGTGTCCTCGTTGCGGAACTTCCTTGTCTGAACACGAAATGACAGGGTCTTATAAAATTATGACACATAAATCAGTGTTTTTTAAACTTCCAATAGTGGATGATGGCAGAAAAATACTTGTTTGGACTACCACTCCTTGGACACTGTCGTCTAACGTTGCGCTCGCTGTTAATCCAGAAATTGACTATGTTGAAGTAAAAGTAAAAAGTGATGACGCTATATTAGTTCTTGCTAAAAATGCAATAAAATATCTTGGAGATGACAAACTTGAAGTTTTAAGAGTATTTAAGGGCGAAGAGCTTGTTGGACTAAACTACGAAACTTGTTTTCCAGAGTTTGAGGCACAAAAGGATATTGACCATAAAATTGTCGCTTGGGAAGATGTTGACGCAACCGAAGGTGTTGGAGTTGTTCACATTGCTCCCGGTTGTGGACTTGAAGACTTTGAGCTTGGTGTAAAGCTAGGGCTTGCACAAGTTATGCCTGTTGATGATATGGGTGTGTTTTTGTCTGGATTCGGTTTTATGACTGGAAAAGACAGCCACGAAATTGCAGACGAAGTTTTCAGCGAGCTTGAAAAAACAAATAAGCTTTATAAAATAGAGCCTCACGAGCATAGCTACCCTGTTTGTTGGCGTTGCAAATCTGAAGTAATTTTTAGACTTGTTCCCGCTTGGTACATTCGTACTCAGGAGATAAAACCAAAGCTTATCGAGGCATCTTCACAAGTTAAGTGGGAGCCTGAATCAAACGGCAAGCGTATGAATGACTGGCTTAACAATATGGGCGACTGGAATATTTCTAGAAAACGCTATTATGGTATGCCTTTGCCTTTTTATCCTTGTGAGGATTGTGGCAATGTTGCTGTTATTGGTTCAAGAGCAGAGCTTAAAGAAAAAGCTGTAAATCCACAAGCTGTTGACGCTTTGCCAGAGCTACACAGACCTTGGATTGATGAAATTCAAATCAAATGCCCAAAATGTGGCAAACCTGTTTCAAGAGTTAGCGAGATTGGTGATGTTTGGCTTGACGCCGGCATTGTTCCATTTTCTACTACTGGGTATTTTGAAGACAGACAAGAGTGGCAAAAGAACTTTCCTGCGGAGTGGATTACAGAAATGCGTGAGCAAGTTCGATTGTGGTTCTATTCTATGCTATTTATGAGTACGGTGCTTGAGGGTCGCGCCCCTTATGAAAGAGTTTTGTCCTATAACGCTGTTGTTGCAGAAGATGGCTCTAAATTCTCAAAAACTGGATTTATGATTCAGTTTGATGACGCTGCCGAAAAAATCGGAGCTGACACTGTTCGCTATCTTTATGCCGGTGCTCCTGTTAACAACGATGTTCGCTTTGGATTTAACTTAGGTGATGAGGCTAGGAGAAAACTGCTTTCATTTTGGAATATTTTCACTTTCTTTGACACATATGCAAGGATTGACAAACCCGTTTTGGAAGGTTTCACTCCCGATGCAAAAAATCTTTCTCCTACTGACCGTTGGCTTATTGTGCGCACAAATGACTTTATCAAAAAAGCCACCGCATATATGGATGATTATAAAACCTATTTATTAATTAAAGAGTTTGAAGTTTTTGTTGATGATATTTCAAACTGGTACATTCGTACAAACCGTCGTCGCTTTTGGAAAACTGGTGACACTGCTGACAAAACAACTGCATATTGGGTGCTTTTCTTTGCACTCAACACCTGTGTTAAAACAATGGCACCTATCATTCCTTTTATGACTGAAAAGATTTGGCAAGACCTTACAAGAAAAGTTATGCCAAACTCCCCTATTTCTGTTCATCTAAGCGATTGGCCAAAACCAATAGAGGGCTTTGAAGATGATGGAATTATTGCACAAACTGCTATTTCTCGTGATGTTATCGCAACTGCAATGCGTCTTCGCAACGAGTGTCAGCTCAAAGTTCGCCAACCTCTTTCTACTCTGTTTATTTGTGCAAATGATGACAATGCTAATAAAATTAAGGTTTTCGAGAAAAACATCAAAGATGAGCTAAATATTAAAGAGATAAAATATATCAGCGACTTTTCAATTCTTGAAGATTTTTATTTAGCTGTTAACTTTAAAGTTGCTGGAGCTGTGTTAAAGCAAAATGTAAACAAAATGAAACAAACTCTTGAAGAGCTTTCAAATCAACAAATGGCAGAGCTTACAAAAGCTGTTCAAAACGGCGGTAATGTATCTGTTCCTAATTGGGACGAAGAGTTTGACTCTTCCATCTTTGTAGTTCAAACAAAAGCAAAAGATGGCATTGTTTCATCTGAATGTGCTAACAAAGATGTTGTTGTCGCTCTTGACACAATCCTTACTCCACAGCTTTTAAAAGAGTGTGCTGTAAGAGATGTTGTAAGGCAATGTCAGCTAATTCGAAAAGAGGCTGGATATCAGGTTGAGCAACGAGTTATTGTTTCAATAAATAGTGAAAGTGACTTTATAATGTCTGCACTCGCTGAGTCAAAAGAGCATATTTCAAGCGAGCTTTTGGCAGATGAATTAGTGCTTGGCAGTAGTATTGAAAACGACTTTGCAAAAGATGCAGAAATTGATGAAGATATTGTTCATATCGAAATAAAAAAAGTAGATTAAAGTTATAAGGAGGGTTTTAAGATGACTGAAATTACAAGAGAGACCATAATCGCAGATATTCTTGACGAACATCCAGAAGTTGCACCGTTCTTTGTTAAAATGGGTATGCAGTGCCTTGGTTGCCCATCTGCAAGGGGCGAAACAGTGGTGCAGGCTTGTGCTGTGCACGGAGTAGACCCAGACAAGCTTATAGCAGATATTAATGCAGTTATTAAGTAGCTTCTAGTATCAAAAAGGCAGCGTTTTTATTCGCTGCCTTTAATATTTTATTAAGTTATATATGGCGGTGTTTTTGTGTTAAATCTAAGTCCCCGTTTAAAAATGGTGGCAGATATGGTAAGGCAAAATATTATTGTTGCCGATATTGGTACAGACCACGGATATTTACCTGCATACCTTATGCTCTCTAAAAAAGTGTCTGGTGCAATAGCTGCCGACCTTAGAAAAAAGCCTCTTGAGAGTGCAAGGGAAACCCTTAGTAGCTACAGGCTTGCAAAAAGTGTGCCACTTGTTTTATCAAATGGACTTGAAAATATAAAAAAAGATAGTGCTGATGATATTGTAATAGCAGGAATGGGTGGCACTTTGATTGTTGAAATACTAAAAAATTGCGACTGGATATGTAACGCAAATAAGCGACTTATTATTCAACCAATGTCACGAGCAGAAGAAGTAAGGCAGTTTTTTATGCAAAACGGATTTGAGATTTTAAAAGAGAATGCAACAATCGATTCTGACCGTTTATACATAGCTATAAATGCAGTTTATTCCGGCAAAAGCTATGACAATTTGCCAAATTCATATGCATATATCGGCAAACTTTGTGAGTGCCAAAACATTTATGCAAAAGAGTATTTACAAAAGCAAAGCGCAAGGCTTAAAAAGCGTGCCGATGCGCTTTACAAGATAAATAATGACGACTGTAAAGCACAAGAGCTTTACACTATTATTTCTGATATTGAAAGGTGTGTTAAAGATGATAACAGTAAAAAATGTGTATGATTTTATAAATTCCTTCGCCCCTTTTGAAACTCAAGAAAAGTGGGACAACAGCGGTATGCTAATTGGCGATATTTCTAAAGAGGTTAAGGTAATTGCGGTGTGCCTTGACATAACTTGTGATACAATCTCAAAAGCCAAAAGCTATGGCGCAGATGTTATTATTTCTCATCACCCCATCATTTTTAATCCACTAAAAAAAGTTTTAAAGGGCGATGCTGTATATGAACTTTTACGCTCAAACATATCTGCCATATGCGCTCATACAAATTTTGACCTAGCAAAAGGTGGCGTGAATGATGTTTTGGCTCAACTTTTAGAGCTTGACAATGTGTCTGTTTTAAAAAGCAGTGATGATAGTGAATTTTTAAGAATTGGCACAATAAAAAAATCAACTCCGCAGGACTTTGCAAAACTTGTTGCAAAAAAGCTTGGGACAACAGTAAGACTTGCAAAGGGGCAAAGCGATGTTTGCAAGGTTGCCGTTTGTGGTGGCAGTGGTTGCAGTTTTATGCCTGATGTAATCGCCGCGGGTGCAGATGCTTTTGTAACTGGCGACGCAAAGCACAACGACTTTTTAGATGCATCAAACGATGGTCTAACTCTAATCGCTGCGGGTCACTATGAAACAGAAAATCCCGCAATGCCTGTTTTGGCACAAATGCTTGAGTCAGAATTTTCAACAGCTAGTGTAGTGTTTATCGACTCTGCACCAGCCGAATTTGTAACTTGTTAGGAGCTTTTTAAATGGCACTTGATGGAATGTTTTTATACTGTCTTAAAGAAGAAATTATAGCAACTGCAATAAACTCAAAAATTGATAAAATATATCAGCCCTCACGAGAGGAAATCATTCTAAATATGCGGTCAAAAAACGGCACGCTCAAGCTTTTGATGTCTGCAAGGGCAAACAGTGCGCGTGTCCACTTCACCCAAAATTCACCCGAAAATCCGGCAACACCACCTATGTTTTGTATGCTTTTAAGAAAACATCTTACAGGAGCTATTTTAACGAATGTTAGACAACACGAGCTTGATAGGATTTTGTTTTTTGATTTTGACGCAGTAAACGAAATAGGCGACAAGGTAAAACTTTGCCTCTGCATCGAAATTATGGCACAACACAGCAATGTTATTTTAATTGATTTTCAGGGCAAAATAATTGATTCTTTAAAGCGAGTTGATTTCTCAAAATCATCGGTGAGGCAGGTTTTGCCAGCACTGGAATACAAACTTCCACCCGAGCAAAACAAACTAAATATTGTTACAACTGATACCAAAAAAGTTGTAGAACGCATTTTAGAACATAGCGAAAAAGCCTTATCCACCGCTATTTTATCTAGTGTTATGGGTGTTTCCCCAATTGTGTGTCGAGAAATTTCTTATCTTAGTTGTGGTGATGATTTTAAAGTTTCGCAGTTAAATGATGACTTTATAACCTTGCTTGGAAACAACCTAAACGAGCTTGCAAAAGCTTTGCTAGATAATCGCCATCCTATAATTTTGTATGACGAAAATAACAAACCTTTTGATTTTTCTTTTTTTGATATTTCGCAATACAATCCGCTCGTTTGCAAAGAAGAGGTTGACAGTTTTTCTAATTTGCTTGACACTTTTTATTCTAAAAAAGACAGGATAGAGCGAATTTCTAAAAGCTCTCAAAATTTGAGAAAAAGTCTTACAACTATCCTTGAGCGAACCTCAAGAAAACTTGATGTGCAAAAAGCTGAGCTTGAAAAATGTAAAGACAGAGAAAAACTGCGAATTTTTGCAGAGCTGATTACAGCCCATCAGTATTCACTAAAAAAGGGCTTGCCGTACTATGATTTGCCTAATTATTATGATAATAACAACCTTTTGCGTGTTCCGGCAGACCCTGCATTGTCACCAATTCAAAACTCTCAAAAATATTATAAAGAGTATAAAAAAACCTATACCGCAGAAAAAATGTTAAAAGATTTAATTGAAAATGGAAAAGAAGAAATAGTGTATCTTGAAAGTGTTTTAGATTCGCTAACTAGAGCCGAGAGCGAAACCGAGCTTGTCGAGATAAAAAAGGAGCTTATCGAAGGCGGTTATGTTCGATTGCGAAAACAAGACAAAGTAAAAAAAAGTGCACCACTACCCCCTATTTGCTTTTATTCAAGCGATGGTTTTAAAATTTTAGTTGGCCGAAATAATATACAAAATGATAAACTTTCTTTAAAGTCGTCCGCTAAAAATGATGTGTGGCTACATACCAAAGATTTTCCTGGTGCTCATGTTGTTATTGTGGCAGGGCAAAAAGAAATAAGTGACATTGCAATTAATGAGGCGGCTGTTGTCGCTGCAGTGTATAGCAAGGCTAGTAACTCTTCAAAGGTTCCTATAGATTTTACACAAATTAAAAATTTGAAAAAACCAAATGGTGCAAAACCCGGTAAGGTTATTTATCATATTTATAACACAATATATGTAACTCCAGACAGTGAGGTTGCCGACAAACTAAAAGCAAATGACTAACTGCTTGTGAAAACAAACAAAAACACCCGTTTAAATAACAGGTGTTTTTTATTATTTATTATATATTATTTATCTGCTAAGTCCTAGATATGGTGCAGGGTTTACCCTGTTGCCACCTATTCTTACCTCAAAATGCAAGTGAGGACCTGTGGAGTTGCCTGTGCTTCCTACTCTTGCGATTGCTTGACCTGCGCTAACACTTTGACCTACACCCACTGAAACAGAGCCTGCCAAACAGTGAGCATAAAGTGTAGACATTCCGCCACCATGATCTACTATTACACGATAACCATAAGGTCCACCCCATCCTGCAGCGGTTACTCTGCCACTTGCAGCCGCCACAACAATGTGACCACTAGCGTTTGGACCGGATAAGTCAATTCCACCGTGAAATCCACCGTTTCTTGGCCCATATGGCGAGTTTACCCTATAAAGACCAATGATAGGCCAAACTAGCTTTCCTGATGTTGGAGTTGCGTTATAAACACCACTAACCCCAGAACCTTTAGGACCTCTTGATACTGTTGCAGACTTTGTACCGATGTCTACAAGCTCATCTACAGGATTTTTTATTGTTACTCTATTTATCTCCTCTGCAGATACTCTAACGCCATCAACATATGTGACAAGCCTTGTTACCTGTGATTTTCCTACAGAGCCATTTCTCTTAACCTTTTTACTTCCTTTAAAGAGGTTAGAGTTATCTGTTTTTATTGTTTCAAACGGTATTTCTTCATCGGCAACCTCAGTTTTTACAACCTTTACACGAAGGTAGTTTACCTCATTTGAAACTAACAATTCGTCACCGATTCTTATCATTTCTGTAATGCTTGGGTTCATTGCAAAAAGTTCTGAACTTCTAATACCATTTTTTTGTGCTATTCCAGAAACAGTGTCGCCCTCTTGAACTTTATAGTATACAGCCTCTGCCTTTTTACCTTGAATCTTTTGGCGAAGCTTTTGCGAATCCCAAATTGTTTCATCGTTATCTGGATAAAGTCCTTGAACATACTTTACATCTTCAACAAATCCAACGACATCGTTTTCATCTGTTTTTTCATATTCACCTAAAATGCCGTTAAAAAGTTGCATTGCATCCATTTCATTTTTGGTTGCGCATATAAACTCATCATTTATATACACTCCACAAGCTGGAGTAATGGAGCTGTTTGTACTTTCTACAAGCTTGTCACTGATTGTTTGTGCATCTGTAAGCTCATTTGGCTTTACAAGTGCAATAGAATACGCTGGAGTTCCAATAACTTCTTTTGCTGGGCCTGTTTTTGTCTCAAGTCTTTCTTTTACAAGCTCTTGTGCCGTAAGATAGACTGATTCGTCCGAGATGTAGCCCAATCTTTGACCGTTATTCTCAACTTCTAGTGCAAATGTTGCACCTTTCCAGTATCCAATTGTTGTAACGAGTGCAACAGCTGCAAGTGCGGGAAGTGCAATATTTGTTATGCTTTTAAACATTTTTGGGTGAATGTTTAAAGCTTTTTTAACATAGTGCCCAAATATACTAAACAAAGATTTTGGCGACTCTTTAATTGCCCTTAAAATATTTTTTCGAGCTGATTTAACCTCTGATTTAAAGATTGACCATTCCTGCCTAAAAGTTCTAACAGAGTTAAAAAACATTCTATCAAGCCATGCCCACAACATTTTGAGCAAAGACCAAATTTTTTTAACTGGCAATCCAATTATAAACGCCAAAAAAGAGAAAAACCCTAAAATACCATTGCCAACAGTTTGACCAATACCGCCAACATAACCATAAAGCTCAATCTTATCGTTTGGCTTTTCTTTTTCAATAATTGGTACAAACTTTTGCGGTTCTGATTTTTTCTCTTCATCAATCTCTATATTTTCCATTATTTTTTCAGGTTCAAACACTGCATTTTCTAAAGCATTTTCTTTAATATCATACTTTAAAACTTCTTCTATATAATCCTTTGTCTCTTGCGATAGTTGAGGCATAGGAATCTCTTGATTTTCTTGTTCTGTTTGCTCATTGATTTTTTGTGTGCTTTGCTCTAATAATTTTTGAGCATCAAGCTCCTTTGACTTTGGCAATGTAGCAAACACCTCCCTAATAATTATTACAAATAATTTCATAAAAGTTACAATTTGTAATAATTATATCCCGTTCGACGCTCTTTTTCAAGGTTTTATCAATATTTCAGCGATATGCATAAAAAACTATTATTTAATCTGGGTAATTAAGCAATGCAGTATCCCATTTTTCCAAAATTTGTATCATTTTTTGTGCTTCTTTTTTTGCATTTTCTAGGTCGTGCTCTTTATAGTTTCCGCACTCTATCTCTGAAACACCAGGTATTTCGCCGTCAAAGCTTGCAGTAAAGTTAAAAGCCTCTTTTATTAAATCTATTGCATTTTTATGCTCTAGACCTCTTGTTAAAAAATAAAATCCAGTTCTGCAACCCATTGGCCCAAAATAAATAATTTTATCTTTATACTCTGAATTTCTTACATAAGTTGCCACAAGATGCTCGATGGTGTGTATTGCTCCATTTTGCATAACATCCTCAACATTTGGTCTACGAGTTCTAATATCGTATGTTATTATGTCGCCATCTTCCCTTGATACGTACATTCCACAAGGTAATTTTCTATGGTCTATTTCAAAGCTTGATATTTTTTCCATATTTATCCTCCTAAATTTTAAATATTTGATGAAGTATCAAACAACTGCTCTACGGATTTTTTAAGTCCTATATTTTGCTGACTTTCTAGGCTACTATCCTCTTTTAAAATTCTTCTCGCAAGCTCTCCTGTTGTGTGAAGAATCTCAATATCTTCCATCATATCAGCTATTTTTAGCTCTGGCAAACCGTGTTGTTTTGCACCAAAAAAGTCACCAGGCCCACGAAGCCTTAAATCCTCGTCCGCTATTTTAAAACCATCAGTAGTTTTACAAAGTACAGACAACCTTTGCAGTGTGTCAGGCGACTGCGAATCAGACAGCAAAATACAAGTTGATTTGTGCTTGCCACGCCCTACCCTTCCCCTTAACTGGTGAAGCTGTGAGAGTCCAAATCTTTCAGCATTTTCGATTAACATTATTACAGCGTTTGGAACATCAACACCAACTTCAACCACAACGGTAGACACTAGTAATTGAATTTTTCCGCTTGCAAAATCATTCATTACCTCTTCTTTTTCGCACGCTTTCATCTGACCGTGCAAAAGCCCTACTCTATAATCTTTAAAATCCTCTTTCGAGATTTTTTGTGCATATTCTTGAGCAGAGGCAAGCTTGGTTTCACTCTCTTCTACCAATGGACAAATGATATAACCTTGCCGCCCCTCGTCCAAATGTTTTTTAATGTAATTATATGCTCTTTTGCGGATTTTTCCGGTAATTTTATAAGTTTCTATTGGTTGCCTACCTTTTGGCAACTCATCAATAACCGAAATATCCAAATCCCCATAAATTGATAATGCGAGTGTGCGAGGTATCGGAGTTGCAGACATTATAAGGGTGTTTGTATTGTCGCCTTTTTCGGCAAGCATAGCACGCTGTGAGACACCAAATCTATGCTGTTCATCTGTGATTACAAGCCCCAATCTTTTAAACTCTACATCATTTTGAATTAGTGCGTGAGTGCCGATTATTATGTCTACATTCTCATTTTTTATTTTTTCTTTTATATCTTTTTTATTTGCGGTAGTGGTGGAGCCTGTTAAAATCTCTACCGTTATATCAGTGCCTTTAAAAAAGCTGGACATCGTTTCAAAATGCTGTTTTGCTAAAATTTCGGTAGGCACCATAAATGCCGTTTGCATTCCGTTTTTGGCAGTAGTATATGCAATAGCTGCTGCAACTGCCGTTTTTCCACTTCCCACATCACCTTGAACAAGTCTGCTCATAGGCTCGTCCTTTTTCATATCCTCTACAGCTTCTTGCACCACTCTTTTTTGTGCATTTGTAGGCTCAAATGGCAAACTGTTAAAAAACTCTTGTGTGTAATCCTGTGTTATGATTGCTGTCGTTTTCCCTTTGTTTCTTCCCTTTAACTGTAACAACCCGATTTGCAATAACAACAGTTCTTCAAAAATCAATCTATCTTTTGCCTTTTGCAAGCTCTCTGAATCTGTTGGAAAATGAATTTGGGATAACGCTTGTTTTAGCGAATATAAGTCGTATTCTGCCCTAATATATTGTGGCAAATTATCTGATATTGCAGAGCCATATATTCGCAACGCATTTGCTACACTAGTTTCTATATACTTTGATGTCATCCCTTGCGTTTTTTTATAAATTGGTCTTATCCTTTTGCCACCTTGCACCGTTTCAATCTCAGGCGAGTGCATAACTCGCCTGCCCCTATCCTCATCCACCTTGCCAAAAAACAAGTATTCGCCACCCTCTTTTAGCTTTTGGGCAGCGTATTTATTATTAAATATTAAAATTTGCATAAGACCTGTGCCGTCTGTCACCAATGTTTCAAAAAGCATTATTCCACTTCTTGCTCTTCTGCTTGTTGGGTTATATGTAACCGTTGCCTTTACGCAACATTTTTCATCAAACGGCGCTGAGTTAATGCTTACAATTTTGCTCCAATCCTCATATGCACGAGGATAAAAATGCAACAAGGCGTCAATGGAAAAAACGCCAAGCTTGTTGAACTGCTGTGCGCGTTTTTCACCAACGCCTTTTAAGAATTTTATTTGTATATCCTGGGTCACGGTTATCACCCTACTCTATTGAAATTATAAAGTGATACACAGGCTGACCGCCACTAATCATTGCAACTTCTAGTGATGGGTATTTATCCAAAAGCATAGCATAAAGCTGGTCTGCCTGCTCTTGAGTTGTGTCTTCACCATAGAATACTGTAATTACACTTGCGTGCTTTTTCACCATTCTTTTAGTCACTTTATAAGCTGTACGCACAATATCGTCATCAACTACTGTGATTTTTCCCTCTTCCATTCCAAGTGCTTGACCTTGCTTTACTTGTTGGCCATTTACAACGCTATCCCTTGCTGCAAAGGTTACAGACGCAGTAGAAACATCGTCAATCGCTTTTACCATTGTCAAGTGGTTGTCACTCACTTCTGCATCTGGGTCAAATGACAGCATTGCACAAATTCCTTGAGGGACAGTTTTTGTTGCAAGCACAATAACCATTCTATCAGCAAGTGGGATTACTTGCTCCGCCGCCATAATTATGTTCTTATTATTCGGTAAAACAAAAACAGTTTTTGCCGGAGTTGCCATAACCGCCTTTAATATATCTTCTGTGCTAGGATTCATCGTTTGACCGCCACTTACAACAACATCAACGCCCACTTCGGTAAACATCTGTGATATTCCCTCTCCGGCTGCAACTGCAACAAAGCCGTATTTATTCTCTGGCTCTGCCCTTGTAAGCTGTGGCTCTGCGGGAGTTTGCGATTCTGCCGCTGCCCCCCACGACGCATTTACATGTTGCTGACGCATATTTTCAATTTTTATATTAACGAGCGGGCCAAATTTTAACCCCTCTTGAAGTGCGTTACCTGGGTTGTTCGTATGAACATGAACTTTAATAATACTCTCATCATCAACAACAACAACGCTATCGCCAATCGACTCTAGATATGCTCGAAGGCTCATAGGTTCTTTGTTTGTCTTACTATCTCTATTTACTAAAAATTCTGTGCAATAGCCAAATTTAATATCAGCATCAACACCGGAAAAAACTTCGCTTTGAATTGGTTGTGCAACAGCATCTTCGTCAGTAGATGGAATTATTATGCCATCTTCAAAAACACTTCTCATTCCCTCAAAAATCAGCACAAGCCCTTGACCACCGGCATCAACAACACCAGCTTTTTTCAAAACAGGTAGCATTGATGGTGTTTTTAAAAGTGCGTCATTTGCGCTGTCACACACAGATTTCCAAACTTCTACAAAAGTTGCTTCGCCATTTGCTGCAACCTGTGTTGAATGCTCTGCAGACATCCTAACAACGGTAAGAATTGTTCCCTCCGTTGGTTTCATAACAGCTTTATATGCCGCGTCAACGCCAAGTGTTAAAGCCGCCGTTATTGTTGCACCGTTCGCCTCATTACAGCCTTTTAGCCCCTTTGCAATGCCTCGAAAAATAAGAGAAAGAATAACACCGGAGTTGCCACGAGCACCCCTAAGCAGTGCCGAGGCGGTAGTGTCCGCAACAACGCTCACTGTTGACGAGTCATCAAGCCTTGCAACCTCTCTTGCGGCCGCAGACATAGTCATCGACATATTTGTACCCGTATCTCCATCAGGAACAGGGAAAACATTCAAAGCGTCAACCGCTTTTTTATTATTATTAATATTATTAGATGCTGAAATAATAGCATCTCTTAACATCCATCCAGTAATCACTTTTACGCACTCCTCTGCCAGCTGATTCCGCAATTATTTCTTCATTGAATCAACATATACATTAACATTATTAACTTTGAGACCTGTCGCCTCTTCAACGGTATACCTTACTTTGTTAACAATGCTTTGAACAATTGCAGTAATATTAACCCCATATGTCACAATTATATGAAGGTCTACAGTTAGCCCGTCACCATCGTTATAAACTTTTATACCTTGGTCAACATATTTTCTATTTTTATTAAAAAACGCTCTAATTCTTTGAATTGGAGTGCTGTTTGTCATGCCAACGACTCCAAAACACGATGGAACAACATTACCAATAAGCTGTGAAAAATATTCCTCAGTAATTTGAATTTTTCCAAGAGGATTTTCGATTGTAATCATAAAATTTTGCACCCCTTATTACATTACATAATTATTTCATTTTTTACTAATGTCGATTATTATACTATATTTATACGCTATAATCAACTTATATCTTACTATCATTTTATCATTTTTTAAAGTGCCACTCATTAATATTTTGATACAAATCATTCTCATGGCTTTTTACTTCTACCGCAATATTCCTAGAAAAAGCAAGTATGCCACTTCTATAGCAAACAGGAATAAATGGTAGTTCACTATAAAAACCATCTAAAAACTCTTGCATTGTCATTGTGCCGTCAAGCAACTGATTATAGTATGCATAGCTTAAATCATCAGCTTTTAAAACTGGGTATAAATTCATATTATTAGTAAGCTTTATTTCGCCCAGATACATATCATATTTTCCAGAGGCAACAGCCGAATTGTAGGCACCAAACTCAAGCTCTACAACTTCAACTTCAATACCATAAGTCCTAAAATTTTGTGCAATTTTTTGTGCGGTAACAACCTTAAACTCGTTGTCTGAATTTACTACAAGCCTTATCTTTAATTTTTTCGCATTTTCTGCAATATATTCTTGTGCCTTTTCTTTTTCGGCATCTTTACCAGTTTGTTTTACAGATTTTAATTCATACCACTTTGGGTTAAACGGTGTAAATGCAGGTGTTGCGTGCCCTTGAAACCCTTCGCTTGTAATTTTTTCTCTGTCAAGAATTGTGTTAATAGCCTGACGCATATCAGGACTTGATAAAGCTGGGCTATATTTGTTTATGCCCAGAAACACTAGATTATTCATCGCAACATCTTGTGTGCCTGCGTTTATTCTCTCATATGAGCCTTCACCAAGGTCGCAAAACAGACTATCTATATTTCCGATTACAAGGCTATGAATTATAGCTTTGCTATCTGTTATATTTACAAGTTCAATTTTTTTATCTTTTGATTCATTATCTTTAAAACTGCTATTAACTTTTAAATATTTTGCAGCTTCGCTATTATCAAAAGAATAACGGCCCGAAGATTCCGGATATTGCATTGTTCCATCTGTTAAGGTGTCTGCCTTTACAATAGGAAAATCAAGGCACGATAAGGCAAATGCATCGACCTTTTCAAGAAAAAACACAACTGTAGAACTTCCTGTAGCTTGAGCCTTTTTAATATTTATTATAGGTTGAGAGTAATAAGCAGACTGCTTTGCAAGCTCAAAAGAGTGAACAACATCCTGTGCACAAATGTATGAGCCGTTTGCAAATCTTTTGCTAGGGTTTATCTCAACCGTCACCTCTGTTGCAAGCACTGTCGCACTTTTTGCAACGCTTGGATTTGGTTTATAGTTTCCATCAACAACATAAAGCGAGTCATAAAGCAGTGGCATAATGCTTTGATTTATCAAACTTTTTGCAGCATAAGGATTAAGGCCGTCCTCGTGCGAATAAGGCAACCTTATCTCTCTATTTACTTGTGATTTATTTTTAGTGTTTTTTGTATTATCTTTTTTGCCATCCTTAGTATCCTTTCCGCAGGCAAAAAGCGGAACTGTTAAAAGAAATACAGCCAGTAATGCAACTATTTTAGTTTTTGATTTTTTCACAAAAATAACCCCTGTCTATCTTATATCTACTCTTTCTACCGAAATTGTTTTGCCTGTTTTTTCATCAATTTCAAAAATACAGCCACACATTGAGCAGTCACCAGTTTCAAAATTAAATCGTGCCGGCATATTATTCCTAAATTTATCAATTATAATTTGTGATTTAACACCCAACACAGATTGTATAACACCGCTCATTCCAAGATCTGTTATATATCCCGTTCCATTTTCTAAAACTTGCTCATCCGCTGTTTGAATATGAGTGTGAGTGCCAAACATTGCTGTTACTCTGCCATCAAGATAAAAGCCCATTGCTCGTTTTTCTGATGTTGCCTCTGCGTGAAAGTCCACAAGTTTTATCTTACATTCTTTTATATCATCTTGCAATAGCAATCTATCAATGCAGTCAAAAGGGTTTTCAATAGGGTCAAGATACATAATCCCCATTAAATTTATAACAGCAATTTTAAACCTGCCTTTGTCAACTATATAATAGCCTTTGCCCGGATTTTCTGCACTAAAATTTGCAGGCCTTGTAATTGCATACCCCTCATCCAAGTAGTCATAAATTTCTCTTCTGCGATAAACATGGTTGCCCGTTGTTAACACATCTGCACCACTTGTAAAAAGATGCTCGGCAGACGCCGGAACAATCCCGTTAGTGTCTGAGGAATTCTCGCCATTTATTATACAAACATCAATATTTCTAAGTCTTTTGAGCGACGGCAACACACTGCGAATATGCTCACAACCTACCGACCCTACTACATCTCCTATAGCTAAAACATTCATAAAACCCACAGTATTTTATCCAAAGTTTTTTCAAAATTAAAACTATTGTTTGATAAATATACTGTATATCACCTCTCTAAAAGAAAAATCGCTAAATAATCTATATACAAAAATTTTCATATTATTTTTTCATATTAATTAAAAATTTATATTAGTAGCTCCAGGTTGCTACGTTATAGTCACAAAGGAAACTTGATATAATTTGCCCGTCACCGTTTAGACAGTACATAAGTTTTATAATAACTTTTTACGGTTGTTATATCATAATTGCAAAAGAGTTTTGATATAATTTGTCCGTCGCCGTTTAGGCGGACATAAGATTGATATAATGACTGTTTACGGTTATTATATCATAAAATGAAGGCTAATTAAACCAATTCTTAAATCAAAAATTAAACCAAAATTTAATTAATGCAGGAGGAAAGTTTTCCCCCTGCATTATCAGTAGCAAAACAATTAAGATTTAATCAAAGCTTTTTTCTTTGTATTTATCAAAATCATTTATTTTGCGTAGTCTATTGCCCTGTTTTCTCTAATAATATGAACCTTGATTTGCCCTGGATATTCAAGCTCTTCTTCTATCTTTTTAACAATATCACGGGCAACCAATACCATTTGGTCATCAGAAACAACATCAGGTTTTACCATTATGCGAATTTCTCTACCCGCCTGAATGGCAAATGAGTTCTCAACTCCTGAGAACGATGTTGCAATCTCTTCAAGCTTTTCTAAACGCTTGATGTAATTTTGAACATTCTCTCTTCTAGCTCCTGGCCTTGCTGCTGAAATAGCATCTGCAGCTTGAACAATGCATGCGACAATAGTTTTCGCTTCAATATCACCGTGGTGAGCCTGAATTGCGTGTAAAACGCCTTCCTGCTCTTTATATTTTTTGGCAAATTCATAACCCAACTCAACATGAGAACCATCGTGCTCATGGTCAAGAGCCTTGCCGATGTCATGTAAAAGTCCTGCACGCTTTGCAAGCTTTACATCTGCACCGATTTCTGATGCGATAAGCCCAGAAATATAGGAAACCTCAAGCGAGTGATTTAACACATTTTGACCGTAGCTTGTACGATACTTGAGCCTACCTAGCAATTTAATGATTTCAGGATGTATTCCATTAACACCAGCATCAATAACTGCTCTTTCTCCAACCTGCTTAATAGTTGCCTCAACCTCTTTACGAGATTTTTCAACTGTTTCTTCAATACGAGCAGGGTGAATTCTTCCATCTGTTATTAATTTTTCAAGAGAAAGTCTTGCAACCTCTCTGCGCACTGGGTCAAAGCTTGAGAGTGTGATCGCCTCTGGTGTGTCATCAATAATTAAATCAACACCTGTAATAGTCTCTAAGGTTCTTATATTACGACCCTCACGACCGATTACACGGCCTTTCATCTCATCGTTTGGCAAAGCAACAACAGACACAGTAGCCTCTGCAGCGTGATCTGCTGCGCAACGCTGAATAGCAATGGACACAATCTCCCTTGCCATTTCATCTGCTTCATCTTTTGTCCTTTGCTCAAAATCTAGAATTTTGACTGCTTTTTCATGAACAAGGTCTTCCTCAAGGTTTTTAAGCAAATAATCCTTTGCTTGTTCCTTTGTATATCCTGAAATACGCTCGAGCATTTCGAATTGACTTTTTTTAATGCTTTCTACTTCTGAAATACGATTTTCAACATCCTTGAGCTTTTTGCTCAATGCCTCATCCTTTTGCTCGAGTGTGTCAATTTTCTTTTCCAGAGTTTCTTCCTTTTGAATAATTCTGCGTTCTTGTCTTTGTACTTCACTTCTACGCTCACGGAATTCTTTATCAGCTTCCGAACGCTGCTTATGAATTTCATCTTTTGCTTCTAAAATCGCTTCTTTTTTCTTTTGCTCTGCTTGTGAAATAGCCTGATTCACAATTCGGGTTGCCTCTTGTGTGGCAGAACCAATTGCAGCCTCAGCAACCTTTTTTCTATGTATTCCACCAATTATAAATCCAGCAACACCGCAAACGACTGCGACAGCGATTAAAATTATAACCATTTTAAGTTCCAAGTGAAAGTAGCACCTCCTTAAATTATTTGTTTTTTAAAATTAAAATGAATTTTTGTTATTGGCAATTGCCAATACAACAATACATATAAACACGGTAATCTAATGCATTATCTTAAATATTTTATCCCATATACAGTGCTTGTGTCAAGTTATTTATATGTAGATATTCATATATTAAACATTTATTAAATAATATAAATAAAATATTACATTAATAAACCACAAAATAAACCATAAAATATTGACAATAAGTTCTCATAGTGGTACGATAACTGCCATAAAGAAGAGGTGAATGTTATGATTAAAATTACATTAAAAGATGATATCGTAAAAGAGTTTGAAAGTGGCACGACGGCTGCTCAAGTTGCCAAAAGTTTGGGAATGGGTCTTTATAAAGCTGCGTGTGCTTGTAAAATAGATGGGGAAGTTTGCGACTTGCGAACCCCTTTGACAAAAGATTGTTCTTTATCTATTTTAACCTTTGATGACGAAGAAGGCAAACACGCCTTTTGGCATACTGCGTCACACATTTTGGCACAAGCAGTTAAAAGGCTTTTTCCAAACGCAAAGCTTGCTATTGGACCTTCAATAAGCAATGGATTTTATTACGATTTTGATTGCGACACCTCATTTACTCAAGAAATCCTTGAACAAATTGAAGCAGAGATGAAAAAAATCGTAAAAGAAAATCTTGAAATTAAAAGATTTGAGCTATCGGCACAAGATGCAATAGCTTTAATGGATTCTAAAAATGAACCATATAAAATAGAGCTGATAAACGAGCACGCTGGTAATGGTGAGAATATTGTTTTTTATCGTCAAGGCGAGTTTGATGAGCTTTGTGCGGGCCCTCATATTCCTGACACAAGTCGTGTAAAGGCATTCGCCCTTACATCTTGCACGGGCGCCTATTGGCGTGGAGATTCAAAGAACAAAATGTTACAACGCATTTATGGAACAGCTTTTCCAAAACAAGCTCAACTAGAGGAGCGTTTGACTGCTGTTGAAGAGGCAAAAAAGCGTGACCACAACAAACTTGGCAGAGAACTTGAGTTTTTCACAACCTGTGATGTTATCGGTCAAGGATTGCCCATTCTCCTTCCAAAAGGTGCAAGAGTTTTGCAAATATTACAGCGTTTTGTTGAAGATGAGGAGCAAAAAAGAGGATGGCTTTTAACTAAGACACCGCTAATGGCAAAAAGCGACCTGTACAAACTGTCGGGGCACTGGGATCATTATCAAGACGGTATGTTTGTGCTTGGCGATGAACAAAAGGACGATGAAGTTTTTGCACTTCGCCCTATGACTTGTCCTTTTCAATATCAAGCATATCTTAGCAAATCTCGTTCATACCGTGATTTGCCACTAAGATACAACGAAACTTCTACGCTTTTCCGCAATGAAGCGTCTGGAGAAATGCACGGACTTATTCGTGTTCGTCAGTTTACAATTTCTGAAGGTCACGCAATTTGCACACCCGAGCAACTTGAAGACGAGTTTCGTAGTAGCCTTGAGCTTGCAATATTTATGCTAAAAACACTAGGTCTTTATGAAGATGTTTCATATCGTTTTTCTAAGTGGGACCCAAAAGATAGTGATAAATATATTGGCACTGTTGAGCAGTGGGACGAGGCTCAAGATGTTATGACAAAAATTCTTGACCACCTTGAAATCCCATATGCCATAGGAGTTGGAGAGGCTGCTTTTTATGGTCCAAAGCTTGATATTCAAATCAAAAATGTTCACGGTAAGGAAGACACTCTAATAACAATTCAAATCGACCAAATGCTTGCAGAAAAATTTGGTATGGAATATGTTGACAAAGATGGGTCAAAGAAAAATCCATATATTATTCACAGGACATCTATCGGCTGTTATGAGAGGACACTGGCTTTGCTTATTGAAAAATATGCGGGTGCACTTCCACTTTGGCTTTCTCCTGAGCAAGTTAGAATTCTTCCAATTTCAGACCAGTTCCATGACACTGTAGACAAGGTAAAGTCTGAGCTTGAGGGTCAAGGAATCAGGGTCTCTGCTGATTATCGAAGCGAAAAAATCGGTTATAAAATTCGTGAAGCACAGCTAGAAAAAATTCCATATATGCTTGTTGTTGGTGCAAAAGAGGCGGACAGTGGCACTCTTTCTGTTCGCAAGCGTGGTCAAGGTGATATTGGCTCAATGCCTGTAGACGATTTTATAAAAACTGTAAAGTCAGATAACAATTCAAAAGCGATTTGGTAATTTTTCAAACAACTTAATAAAAACAAAATAGCATAGTCACTTTTTTGTGATTATGCTATCTTTTTTATATTAAGCTAACTTGCTCTTACATTTAAAAGACATAGTGATTATGAAAAAATATAGCCAATAACCGCCAAAACAAAAATAGCAAGAAGTATTTCTAAAAAACAACCACAGCCAGGCAATTCAGGCTGTTCTTCATTTTTATTTGTCATATGGTCAACAAACAAAAAGTCAAGGAACTCAAAATCAAAATCATCCATCTTCGTACCCCCTACACTGTAAAGCTATATACCTTGTCAGCTTTATTCTAACAAAACACACTGCCTCTTAAGTATTTATTATAAATCATTTTGACAATTTTTCAATAGGCTTAATATTACTGCACCGTATTGCGTACACTCCAAAATAAAAAAAGCAACCAAGAAAAATCTTAGTTGCTTTTTGGCGGAGAAGGAGAGACTCGAACTCTCGCGCCGGTTGCCCGACCTACGCCCTTAGCAGGGGCGCCTCGTCACCAACTTGAGTACTTCTCCATGGTAACA
>CAZEKQ010000027.1:0-12685 GCA_964512735.1 uncultured Eubacteriales bacterium
CCTCTGTTATCCTTTCAATCGGTTTTCCCCCGTGACCCCCCATCCGCTACGGAGTTGTGGGTTTGTTGGATATGGTTTATTTGGGTTGTTGTTGGTTAATGTATGGGTTTATGGTTAGTAGCATTTTAACTTTACTTTTAGACACAGACATTAAGTCTATTCTTTAATAAACAACGACATATTAAATTTGCTTTTAGGCACAGGCATTTAATGTGTGGGTTGATTTTTAGTTTTGATATGTTTCTTTACCTTGTTCCCATTCATTTCTTTGCTCGCCCGCGATCCAAACCAAAGAAAATCGACACCTTTTATAAAGGATTTTATAAATATAGAGTAATACGCACCTATTAAAAACAATTATATACATTATTTAAAAGGGAGTTTTTTATATGAAAAATATTATAAAAAGCACAAAGTTAAAAAAGATTTTGATTTTGATGGCAACTCTTATTTTTTTATCGTTGTGTCTTTCGGGTTGCCCCAAGGCTAGCACTTTGGCTTCTTTTTGCATTAAAGGATTTTCGCAACTTCAAGATGAAAACTATCAAAAATACAAGCCTTACTCCGATTATTTCGGCCCTGCAAAAATTAAATTCTCTACAATTGCTTATAATTGTACCGAAAATGAAATAAACACAGTTAAATCGATTATGGATTCCTTTGAAAAAACTCTTGCATACACTGGAACAAAAGATAGTTCCGACAAGAATATTGGTGCGCTTAAAAGGTTTTATTGTTTTTCAGACGAGTGGAACTACGACTCTTTAGCATACGATGCCAAGCTAATCACCACTAAACAAAGTGGAAAAAACGGCTATATGTGGGTTACTTATTCTGTTAATCACTATGACAAAAACGGCGAAATTGTTCACGGTTCTAAGGACTCTCTTTGCTATTTTAAAATTAAAAAAATGAACAACCAATGGACTGTTGTAGATATTTTAGAGACTGTGTAAACAACTTTTCAATAAAAACAAACTGACATCTTTTTACAGATGTCAGTTCTATTTTCATCAAAATATTTCTAGAAAAACAGTGATTTGCCTGAAAATCCTGTAAACGCCATTGCCAAAATTGCAATATACATAAACACTGCCGGTGTACCTTTAAAGCAGTTTGGAATTTCGCTATTGCTTTCTATCTTTTTCATTCCCTCGTGTATTAACATAGTTGCAATAATGAACGCAATACCCGCTCCTATGCCCGCTCCTATCGCCTCTGGCACTGTGTATGCCACACGCTGATTTATAAAAGGGACGGCAAAAACTATTGTATTAAACGCCGAAACTCCAGCTTGGCGTAGCAATCTATCTTTTTCTTCCTGCTTCCATCCCGAGCCTTTTAACATTTTTAAAATTAAAAGTGCTGTAATAAGGTAAACTACAACCAAAACCAAAGTGAATGTAACAATTGCAATTGTCGAATCTGCAGTTTTAAAAATAGGAATAAGCCAAATCAATTTGCATAATAGTGAAGTAACAGTTGAAAAATAAGTTACCATTACTGCAAAAAGTGCAAGCTGTCTTGGTCTTGCTGCTGTTCTTATCGCTTCACTAGAACCATAACCGCCACTAAAAACGAGATTTTGCACAAAAATTATATAAAGTGCCGCCGAAAAAAACTGAAATACTATACTCATTTCTCTGGCACCTCCTCGCTCAAATCTGCATCGTTTTGATTTTCTTTTGTAGTGCCATTTATTATATCATCAAGACTTTTATTCATAAGTTCTTCAAGCTCTTGCGAGGTAAATTCTATTTTTTTATTTTCCACGACTGTTTCTTCTTTTTCCACCTTAACTTCTAGCTCTTGTGGCTCCTTGATGTCGCTTTGACTTTCTTCTGTTTTAACATCTGGTTCCTCTACTATTTCTTGCGTAATTTCTATTTCATTTGCATCATTTTGAGTATCTTGTGCTGGTTCAAACCTTTGCGGTTCATTTTCATCAATCTTCTCATCAAATGTTTTATCTTTGTTATTCCTTGATTTTTTTATTGATGTTCTTGAATGTATTGCAAGCTCTTCTGCATATTGCGGGTCAATCTTTTTAAAATACCAACGAAGTGCTGCAGCCATAAAACCAATTACAATAAATCCACCAAATGGATTTGTAAGCGCTGTTGCTGGGTGATTTATAAAAATATTGTATCCCCAAATTTTGCCCGAACCAAAAATTTCACGAACAAGTCCTGTTATTATAAGCACTGCACTATATCCACTTGCACTACTTACAGCATTGACAAACGCGTGCTTTACCGTGCTTTTTACTGCTACTCTTTCGCACTGCCTCGTAATTAGTGGATTTATTGCAAGCAGTGGCAAGTATATTCCAAGTGCTATCATATCCTCTGGAAACAGCTTTTGCATAAACAACATATACGGTGCAACGATTGCCATTCCACAAAGTGTGTAAAGTGCAACTCTGGTCCATTGCGGGAATTTTTTTAATAAACTTGCAGTTAAAACTTGTGAAAATATCATAGTCAAATAAGTTATAACCGACAGCAAAATTGCCGATTTTAAAGTTGTGCTAATTGCAACAACTGGGCACAAACCTATGGTGCTAACGAGCACTGGATTTTGCACTATTGCCTCTGTAAACATTTCTGTTTTAAAGCTTGAGATTTCGTTATCTTTTTTTGCTATTTTATCTATGCTAGATTTTTGATTTTTCACAGGCTATACCCCCTTTCATCTTTTGGGGCATCTTTTATGTTTTTGCTTTTTTTCTGTTTCTTTTCTTTTTTATCTTTAGGTTTTAGCTCTTTATTATTTAGTCTATTATTTATTTTTTCACCTAGTATTTCAAAATACGACGAAAGTGCATTCATAATTAAAATTGCAAAGCAAACACCCTCTTCAAACTCTCCAAAATATCGGAAAACCATCGTAAGTATTCCACCTACAAAGCCATAAATAACCCTTGACATCTGACTTTTTGGCGAAGTTATCGGGTCTGATATGAAAAATATTGCTGAAAAGAATAGCACCCCTGACGACAGTTCCATAACAAGCGAAATGCTACGCCCTGTAAGCACTCTTGGGAAAATAACTGCAAGAATTGAGCAAGCCGCAAGAAACCCTGCCGAAGTTATCCATTCTGACGAGCGCCTTACAAGCATATACATAAATAAACCAAACATTACAAAAAGACACGATGCACCCATAGGGCCTGGCACTTTGCCAACGAATAGGTCCATCATATTAATTATTCCTGTACCTATTGAAGTTTTTTGACTTAGCATATTTGCAACAGATATTCCCGACGCAAAACCCTCTTGACCTGTTACAAGTCCTTTTACATCTGCCCTAACTGACGGATAGGTAAAAACAAGCTCACGATAGCTTAGAGTTAAAAAAGCAAAACCTGCAGCTGCGGGAACAAAGGGTGTGGTTCTTGCATTTCCGAAGGGAAGTTTTGCAACAGCTATTGCAAAAATACTGCCAATTGGTGCAAGCCACATTGGTGCAGATGCTGGGAGCATTAAAGCTATTGCAGCTCCTGTAAATATTGACGATAAATCCCCTATTCTATGAGGATTTCTTTTTCTTAACAAATCAATGCTTGCCTCGCAAAGAACCGCTGTAGCGATTGATGTTGCCACCATAATCAAGCTACGAATTCCATAGTGAAACACTGCCATAATTGTTGTTGCCGAAAGCATAATAAGCATATCAATCATATAGTCCCTTGTCTGCTTATTTTCTTGCCTTATTTTTTGCACATCTATCTCTTGCATAAAGCCACCTCTTTATAAAAAACTACTTTGCCATTTTTTATTCATTGCAAACTGCTCGTACGGATAATATTATAGATATAGAAGATGTTTTAAAGGAGATGTTAATTTGAAAATCGAAGCAACATCCAAAAATACTGTAGTAATAAGCCTGTCTAGTCATGACTTGGAAGAGCTTGGCATTACATATGATGATATGGATTATAAAAATTTGGAAACACGGCGTGTTATTTACACACTATTAGAAGAGGCAAACAAAACGCTTGGCAAGGATTTTCATCCATCAGGCAAAATGCTAATAGAGGCTATCCCCGACCCATTTGGAGGTTGTGTTTTGTATTTTACTGTATATCAAAGTGATGCCGATAAAGATGCTTTAATCCCTGTTGTAACGCCCTTTGTTTTTCTTTGCGAATTTAAGGGTGAGAACGGTTTAATTGATGCTTCACGTGCTATTTTAACAGGAATATTAAAACCACCCGAAAGCAAGCTATACTCAAACGGAACTGATTATCGTTTGCTTTTTAAGAGCTTTTCAAATCACAGTAAGTTAAAATCAATCCTACGCGAATACAGTGACGGTATGACAGAGAGCAACACCAAAATTGCGCACACAAAAGAGCATTGGAACTGCCTTTGTGACAAAAACGCTATTGAAAAACTAGGCGTTGTTTAACCAACATAAGCTTGCTGTGCATTTTTTTTGAGAAGGCTTATCATTTGCGCACTATCATTTGCAGAAAAAATAGTGTTGCCCGAAACAAAAATGTTTGCACCTGCTCTTGCAGCGTCACTTATGTTCTTATCATCTATTCCACCGTCAACTTGAATGTCCATTTCAATCCCACGAGAATTACATTCATTTCGAACTTCTCTAACCTTTGGCATCATATCTGCCATAAAGGATTGACCGCCAAAGCCTGGCTCTACGGACATTACCAAAATCATATCAAGTATATCAAGATACTCAAAGACCTCACTTGCTGGGGTCTTTGGTTTTATGCTCACGCCTGCTTTGCACCCTGCTTTTTTAATAGCATCAACAGTCTGCCTAACATCAGACTCAGACTCAAGGTGAAAAGTTATCAAATCTGCTCCCGCTTTTGCAAAAGCATCTACAAAATTTAGCGGATGACTTATCATCAAGTGAACATCAAAAAATATGTCGGACACTTCACGAAGTGATTTAACGATAGGCACACCTATTGTTATATTTGGAACAAAATGCCCGTCCATAACATCAAAGTGTATCCAGTCCGCACCCGAATTTTCCATTCGTAGCAACTCTTCGCCGATTTTTGAATAGTCACACGACAATATTGAGGGTGATATTTTTATCATAATTTTTGCCCCTAACTTTTAAAAAAATCCTCTATAACGAGTCGTAATATTATAACAAGTTTTGATTTAAAGGTCAATACAAGCAGTGCTATTAACAGTCTTTTTCACAACACAGAAAACACACTAAAACCCGTGAAAGTTTTGGTCATTTTAGCCCTTTTTATTCTAAACAGGGTTGCAAAAAAGCCGACTAATAAAAGCCGGCTTTTAAAATTTGTATTAAATTGGTTAAATCCAGAGCATTGTTGCTGGAGTTACATCATCAAAAAGGATGGCGATAACTGCTGTTACTGCAAACACCCCTGCTACAATTGCACGAGAAAGTACCGTTGCTCGATTATCGTTAATGTATTCCCTCATTTTTACCGCCTCCATTTAATATTTAAAAACTATAGTCCTATTATACTCAAAAAAGCTTTATAAATATACACAAAAGCGGTTACATATAATTACAATGTTGTAAGCTAGTATTGCCATTGATTACAATTTGTAATTTCTTAAATAGAACTGTAATTTTGCTGAAATAATTTGTGTGCAAAACTATGTGCAAATTGTCGAATAATGTGCTATACACCTAGCTTTTTTATTTGTCAAGGGGTAGCTTTACAGTGGCTTTAAACAAATCGCCATCTATTTCTATTTTAAACTCACCGTTTTGCAAATCTATTAAATTATCCGCAATCGACAGTCCAAGTCCGTTGCCTTCTGTGGCTCTAGCTTCGTCACCCCTTACAAACCTTTGTGTTAGCTGGTCTACTGACACATCAAGCTCATTTTTTGAAATGTTTTTTATTGATATTACCCCAAATTTTTCGTCCTCAAAAACATCAACATACACCCTTGTTTTTGGCATTGCATATTTTTTCACATTGCTAAACAGGTTTTCAATTGCTCTGTATGACTTTTGGCTGTCAGCCTTAACAATTGGAGCGTCGCTAGGAGTTGTTACACGCATTTCTATTTCTAGTTCCTTTAGCTCTTGCTCATTTTCTCCTACAAGCTGAATTGCAAGCTCGTTTAAATTGACTTTTGTAAGCTCTAAACTTACATTACCGCTAGAAATTTTAGACGCTTCTACAAGGTCCTCAATAAGCCTTTTTAGTCGCTCTGCTTTTTCTTCTAATATTTCAATATAGCTATTTGCCGTTTGGTCTTGCAACTCGCAACGCTTTAGCAAATCCACATAATTTACTATTGATGTGAGTGGGGTTTTAAGGTCGTGCGAAACATTTGTAATAAGCTCTGTTTTCATTCGCTCGCCCTTTACCGCCTCGTCTACTGCTATTTTTATACCCTCACGAAGATTTACAATATGCGTTGCAAAATCTTGCAAATATCTTGGCATAAAATAAACATCTAGATTAAAATCAAACTTGCCTTTTTCTGCCTCGATTAGTGCCTCCATCATATCATCTAATGCTTTTATCGTATTTTTTGCCAATAGTACAAGGGATAAATTAAGCCCCAACATTAAAACTACTACAAAGAATGCAAGCACACCGTGTTGACTTTTTGATAGAATTGAATATACAAGTGCCAGCACCATATTTGCTCCCGCATATTGGGCGACTATTGTAAGCATTCTAGTTTTTAGATTTTTAGTCTTTGGAGGCGACAGCAAATCTCTTAGAGAATTATAAATCTTTTTAAATCCTGTGCCTATCTTTCTCCCGCTCCCTACAAACATTCCATACACTAGCGTGTGTTTCCAATACGTTTTGCACCTTGAGTGTCTAACAACAGACATAAGCCACTCTACAAAAAATGCAACAGCTATGGCAACGCTTGCACTGCACCCTAGTAGCATAAGCTTTTCTTCGTAAACGTCTTTTTGATAGCTCCAAAATAAACCATCATATCCTATAGCCATAACCGAAGCAAAGCATAGTGCAAGTATCGCAGACGCTCCAAAATGAATATCGTTGTATATCCAGTCTATTCTGGCTTTTATTGTATTGCCTTGTTCATCAACCTTTCCTGCTAAAGTGGCAGACAAAACAATGCAAATTATCATCAGCACACAGGACACAACTGCAACCACTCTCATACTTTTTAATTTTGCAAAGCTATTTGAATACTCTTTATATAAATTGTAATATTCATCGCCCTCTACAATGGTTTTTGCACTATCATTTATCCCAAAGTATGCACAAAATCCGTCATTATCAAATTTCTCACTAAGTATTGTTAAAGCGCTATAAGCTTCACCATTTTCATAATAATCATTATTATAAAGTTCTATTTTACCGCCCGATAATATACCCTCTTGCACTGCAACATTCCAAACATCACCTTTTATGAGTGATGAAAAATCTGTTTGAGCTGTTATTTCTGCACCCATATTTGTAAAAACTTCTCCCGTTCGCTTGTTTAAAACTGCAAACTTCAAGTTTTTAAATTCTTCTATCATTTTTTTATCTTTTTCATACTGTGCGCTGTATTCAAGTCGCTCACGGTTGATTCTGTTTTTATAATCTGCTTCGTTTGATTTGCGAATTTCTTTTTCATTTACCACAATTGCATCAAGCGGAAAACCTTTGTAATACTGCTTGCCATCAATTGTTTTTATCCCCTCATCATAATCGGCTATATCATCATATAATGCTGGTGCATAGTGGCTAACTGTTTCACCGTCACTAAACTTAAATGTTCTATTGCCTTCGTCATCCATCACCTCGGCATTGCTTATAACAGCTTTTTTTCTTTCAATAATTTCACGAGCAATGTCTTCTTCCATTTCTTTTAGCAGTTTTGTCTCTCGATTTTTAAAAGCTTTGCCACTCTTTACATTCTCATCACTTTTATACTCTGTTATCATTTTTTTTATTATTTTTGTATCTTTAGAAAACTGCTTTACAAACATTTTTGAGTCTGTATACTTTACCTCTTTTTTATCTTCAAAAAACTGTGAAAAATCTACTGTACCGTTGTTTTTTACTGAAAACAATAAAATATAGCTTGCCGAATAAAAAGTTGAAAAAGCAAATACGCAAGCAAGCAAAAAGGCTGTAACCTTTATCATTGTGTTATTTCTAATTTTTTTCCATCTTGTATCCAATTCCCCACACCACCTTAATATATTTTGGCTCTTTAGGATTTATTTCTATCTTCTCTCTAATCCTTCGTATGTGTACTGTTACGGTTTTTTCTGTAGCATAGGACGGTTCGTTCCAAACTGCCTCATAAATCTGTTGGGTCGACAACACCATTCCCATATTTTTCATAAGATACTCTACAATTCCGTATTCAGTTGCTGTAAGCTTTATATCTTCACCATCTAGCGTAACAGTTTTTGCCTGCGTGTCTAAAACCATACCACCTGTTATTATTTGATTATCGCTGACTGCAAGGCTTCCAAGGCTTGTGTATCTCCTTATCTGAGACTTTACCCTAGCCATAAGTTCAAGCGGGTTAAACGGCTTTGTAACATAATCATCAGCACCAAAGCTTAGCCCTGCTATTTTATCCGTATCTTCGCTTTTTGCAGACAACAAAATTATCGGAACATTTTTTTGCTCCCTAAGCTTTAAAGTTGCAGTAAGTCCGTCCATTTGTGGCATCATAATATCTAGTATTATGCAGTGCAACTCATTTTCTGCCGCCGCTTTTATTGCTTGTATTCCGTTTTCTGCTCTTATTGCGTTATAGCCCTCTAAATTTAAATATATCTCAATAGAATCAAGAATCGCTATATCATCATCACAAATCAGCACATTATACATTTTAATCACCCCGCTTGTTATTAAAAATATCATATCACAAATACAAAACAAGAAACAATCACCTGACAGATATAAATCTAACAGATGATTGTTACAATTCGGGTTATATATTTATTACAAACTTATTAAGATAAAAGCTTGTGCTATATTTTTTGTATTTCTTTTTCCTGCTTTTCTTTCTTCGGGGTGCCGGATTTGTTAAGACTTGAAAGGTTTATGATACCCTCGTCGCTTAGAATTTTAAGGCAGAATATTGTTATTGGTAACAAGAACATTCCTATAATTCCAAACAGTTGAAGCCCCACATACATCGCAGAAATAGTAGCAACCGGTGGCAAATCAAGCTGTGATGCTACAAGCTTTGGCTCAACAACTTGCCTAATTACTGTGATTGCTCCATAAAGTATTAAAAGGGCAACACCAAGTCTTGCATCTCCAACTATTATTGAATATATTCCCCAAGGAATTAGGATTGAACCTGTTCCAAAAACGGGCAAAACATCAACAAGTGCCGTAATAACTGCAATTACAAATATATACGAACCTTTGTAAACTCCAATGATTTTCAAAACGCTAAGACCCAAAAGCATTTCCGAGAATGTTACTAACATAATTATTAAATAAGCTTTTCCAAGTTTGCCAAGTGACGAGAATAAAACAGCCTTTGTACGGGATAGTACAAATCTTTTATCCTCTGGGAAAAGACCTTTTATTCCTCTTGAAATACGCTCATAGTCCGAGGTCATAAAACAGCTTGAAATAATCGTTATTATAACAGCAATTAAAATCGAAGGAATTTGTTTTGCGGTATTCCACACACCTGTAATTGACGGAAAAATAAGTGATTTTAAGTTAAATGACCCTAGATGTAGAGACGGAGAACTGCCCGTGCTTACGCCCTCTTGCATCATTAATCTAAGTTCTGCTAAAAACTCCTCAACAGATACAGAAATGCTCTTTTGAACAAACTCTGGCATAGCAGCAACAAACGAGCGTGTTGTTCTCTCTATCCAATCAATGTCGTTTATGCGAATAGAGACATAATTTATAAAATCGTGAAACTCCTTTATAACTCTATTGCTAAGTAATGCAAGAAACAAACCAATCAAAAACAAAACAAGCAACACCATAAAGACAGATACTATACCCTTTTTTATCTTATATTTATTTGATATATTATCAACTGGCCTTTGCAAAACCACCGCCAAAAAAAACGCAAAAATCAACGGAAAAAGTGGCCAAAAAGCATATTTTACAAAAAGATAAAACAGCCCTAGCATAGACACATAATACATTAAATTGATTATAAACCCTCGTCGTCTTTCAATTGTTTCCAATTTAGGTCACCTCTATTTACTATCATTTTAAAATTCTCATTCTTATTGTTATTCTACACCAACAAATTGTTTTTAACAATCATTAATGTGCAAATTTAAAAAAAATTAACTTTTCTCTTTATTACGCCGTGCTTTTGTGGTAAAATATATTATCGTTTATTATAATGTAATTATAAATATTTTTTAAAGGACGGTTTATTTATGTATGTTGCTGTAATGGGCTACGGCACTGTGGGTTCAGGAGTTGTTGAAATTCTTTCAAAAAATCACGATAGTATCATGAAAAAAAGCGCTCAAAACGATATTCAGATTAAATATATTCTTGATAGAAACGAGTTTCCAAACGACCCAAATGCCGATAAATTTATAAAGGATTTTGACATAATCCTAAATGATGATGATGTTAAAGTTGTTGTTGAAACAATGGGCGGTGTTACACCTGCCTTTGACTTTGCTCTGGCTTGTCTTAACAAGGGTAAAAGCGTTGTTACATCTAACAAAGAGCTTGTCGCTACCAAGGGATTAGAGCTACTTGATGCTGCAAAACGAAACAATGCAAACTTTTTGTTTGAGGCAAGTGTTGGTGGTGGAATTCCTATTATTCGCCCGATTTCTCAATGCCTTGCTGCAAACGAGATTGAAGAGATTTCTGGAATTCTTAATGGCACAACCAACTTTATTTTAGGCAAGATGATAAATGATAATATGAGCTTTGAGGATGCACTAAAGCTTGCACAGGATAACGGGTATGCAGAAAAAGACCCAACCGCCGACATCGAGGGGTTTGATGCTTGTCGTAAAATTTGTATTCTTGCCGCTTTATGCTTTGGAAAACACATTTATCCTGAGAGTATTCACACTGAGGGAATAACAAAAATAACTCTTGCAGACATTGCATATGCACAAAGTTTTGGCAGTGTTGTTAAGCTAATTGCTAATGCAAAAAAACTTGACAATGGCAAAATTTACGCAATTGTAAGCCCTGCTATTGTAAATAAATCAAGCCAACTCGCCGGCGTTGACGATGTGTTTAATGCCGTTTTAATAAAAGGCGATGCAACCGGAGATGTTGTTTTTTATGGCAAGGGCGCCGGAAAACTTCCAACTGCAAGTGCCGTTGTTGCTGATGTTATTGACTGTTCAAACAACCTTGAGCGTCGCAAAGATTTTGGTTGGGATGATTATGTTGAGGATTATGTAATTGACCATCTAGACAAAGAGCTTTCACTCTATGTTCGTGCAAAAACAAACGATGCTCAAAGTGCTCTAGCAAGCATACACAATACATTTGACAAGGCAACAATTTTAAACAGATGTGATGCACCGCAAGACGAAATTGCTTTTGTCACACCGGTAGAAACCGAGCGTACACTTCGTCAAAAACTAGATAACATTAGTGCTATTACACCACTTTTAATTATTCGTGTTTGTGATTGCTAATTTTAAATTAATAAAGGTTTGTGGACTTTTTTAAACACCGCATGTGGAATCAGTAGTCTTGATGTCTCGAGACGGGTCGAGACAATAGAAGTATTGTCATATTAGTAAACGTATATAGTCACAGATTTTTTCAAGGAGGACAGTATTTGTTGTGAATCAATTGTTAGATAGTCAATTAAACATCATAAAAGCTCCAAGAGGCAGGGCTTCATCTGTTCATTTTGGGCAAACTTATCGTTTTAACAAAGCTGTAGAAGAATCTACAAAGGAGCCGGTTTCGGTAGAGGAAATTAGTGGTTTAATTACTTCTTTTTTAAATGAAATCAATATAGGAACAACCGATCAACCAAGATATGAGAATCCATTGCCATTCGATTATCAAGGAATTAAAACAGAGTTTAAACTGAATGATGAAAGAGACATTGTGTGGATAAAGTTTACAAAAGATGGCTACATAGGTGTTGTTGCAACATCAAATGATATCAACTTCAACTATCCGACTTGTGAAAGTGATTATGATAAAAAAGATGAAGATGAAGATGATAACTGGATTTTTAATACATCAGGGATATTGGTTCACGAACTGAAAAAAAATTGGGATGAGTCATTCGTATTAGTGTTTCCCCTGGCAAATATACCTGATGGGTATATACGAGGAGACATCGAGGAAGCTGTTGGTAATTTATTGATAAATAATAAAGTCCCGATTTTGGATTATTATTCACATATATATTGATCGGATTGTTACTGGTTTTTGGTGCTTCTTAAATAAGGATGGTAGATATGTTTTGCCATACTTACAATAATGCGACTAGTTTTGTAGGAGCTCTGACATTCATAATGGTGTCTCGAGCCAAGACGAAATTGCTTTTGTCACACCGGTAGAAACCGAGCGTGCGCTTCGTCAAAAGTTAGATAACATTAGTGCTATTACACCACTTTTAATTATTCGTGTTTGTGATTGCTAATTTTAAATTAATAAAGGTTTGTGGACTTTTTTAAACACTGCAAGACGAATTTGCTTTTGTCACACCGGTAGAAACCGAGCGTACACTTCGTCAAAAGTTAGATAACATTAGTGCTATTACACCACTTTTAATTATTCGTG
>CAZEKQ010000027.1:12785-20597 GCA_964512735.1 uncultured Eubacteriales bacterium
CTTCGTCAAAAGTTAGATAACATTAGTGCTATTACACCACTTTTAATTATTCGTGTTTGTGATTGCTAATTTTAAATTAATAAAGGTTTGTGGACTTTTTTATACGGGAGGATTTTATGTCACTTATAGTTCAAAAATTTGGCGGTAGCTCTGTTGCCGACGCAAAGCGTGTAATGAATGTTGCATCTATTGTAACTGACACTTACAGCGCTGGTAACGACGTTGTTGTTGTTGTTTCTGCACAAGGGGATACAACAGATGAGCTTGTCGCAAAAGCAACCGAAATTAACCCTAAACACTCTCGCAGAGAGATGGATATGCTACTTAGTGCAGGTGAGCAAATCTCAATATCTTTGCTTGCAATGGCTATTGAAAAACTAGGTTTTCCTGTTGTTTCTTTGCTTGGATGGCAGGCAGGTTTTTCAACAACTTCTACTCACACTGCCGCCAGAATTAAAACCGTTAACACTGAGCGACTACGCACAGAGCTTGACAAAAAAAACATTGTTATTGTCGCAGGGTTTCAAGGCATTAACAAATATGACAATATTACAACTTTGGGAAGAGGCGGCTCTGACACGAGCGCCGTGGCTCTTGCGGCTTCACTAAAAGCAGACCGTTGCCAAATTTATACCGATGTTGAAGGTGTTTATACTGCCGACCCACGCAAGGTTGAAAACACCAAAAAGCTAAACGAGATAACCTACGACGAAATGCTTGAGCTTGCAACACTGGGTGCACAAGTTTTGAATAACCGTTCTGTTGAAATGGCAAAAAAATATAATGTAAAATTAGAGGTTCTCTCAAGCCTTACGAGAGTTCCTGGCACAATTGTTAAGGAGGTTGCTACTGTGGAAAAAATGCTTGTAAGAGGTGTTACAAAGGACACCGATGTTGCTAGAGTATCAATTCTTGCTCTGCCTGACATTCCAGGTATTGCTTTTAAAATATTTAGCAAACTTGCGTCAAAAGATATAAATGTTGATATTATTTTGCAGTCTGTTGGTCGTGACGGTACAAAGGATATTACCTTTACTGTTCAAAAAAGTCACGGAGAGCTTGCAAAGCAACTTATAAAAGAAACTTTTGACATTCCAGATGGAAAAATCATTGTCGACACAAATGTTGCAAAAATTTCAATTGTTGGTGCTGGAATGGAATCTCACCCCGGCACTGCCGCAAAAATGTTTGAGGCGCTATATGAAATCAATGTAAACATTCAAATGATTGCAACGAGTGAGATTAAAATTTCTGTTCTAATTGATGCGCAAGACGCTGACAAAGCAGTTTCTGCCGTTCACGCTGCTTTTATTCCGTCTGGAAAATAAAAAACTATAACAAAAAGGCTTTCAAAAAACGAAAGCCTTTTTATATATCCAAATTCAATTTATCATTTACAAACATTTATACTATTCCCAAGTTTCGTCATTGCCTATGCAAATCTTATTTCTACCCGTATTTTTTGCAACATAAAGGTTTTTGTCTGCTGCACCTATTATTTCTTCAACGCTCATCCCTTTAACATATTCTGCGACACCACCACTTATTGTTATTGGTCTGTTTACAGAATCAGACAAGCTAGTTTCTTGCACTATTTTTCTTATTTCTTCCGCCCTTTTATACGCGACATCTGCCGAAGTGTTTGGAAAAACTGCAACAAATTCCTCACCGCCATAACGGCTAAGCATATCGCTTGTACGAATTTGAGTACCAACAAGGTCACAAAGGTTTAGAAGTATTTCGTCCCCCACTAGATGACCAAAATCATCATTTAAAGATTTGAATTTGTCAATATCAAACATAACGACACTAAGCTGTGCCCCATAATTATATGCTCTGTTTATGTTTGTTTGCAAAAAATCTAGCATATATCTTCTATTATATACACCTGTTAGCGGGTCTTTTGTCGATAGCTCCTCTAGCTCTTTTACGGCTTTGTCAATCTTACGCTTTTCTCTTCTATACTGTGTTGTGAGCAGTCTAACGAGTAGCCCCGTTGCCAAAGCTACAATTACCACCGTGGTTGAAGATAAAAAATATGTATATGACCTGCTATTTATATCAAGCACAATTTGTGGCCATTCATACGATGCGTAAATTAAAGCAGAATAAAACACAATTTCTGCCACCACGACCAAAAAGCAAGCAAAGCCTTTGAACAATAAAAAGCTAAAAATAATTCCAAATATAAAATATGAAACTATTCCACCATACACCCCGCCTGTTGTTAAAAATATTGCGGGAAAAAACACAAAATTAATTATCATCAATGCTAGTTGGTTAAAAGTCTCGGGATTTTCTACTTTGTTAGAAATATAGAACATAAGCCCGATATAAACTGCTAAAGAAAGGCAAATCAAAATCGCCTCTATGGGCATACCAACTATTGCAGCGCCGACAACACAAACAATACAAACAAGGCAACCGCCGGCAAAGAGCATATTAGTAAGCCTTTTTTCTACCGGAACATCACACCCAAAATGTTTTTTTGTATCTTTTTTCAAGTCATTTAAGACATAACGCTTCATAAACTTACCCCTTACAAAACCAAAGGGAACGAATATGTTACCCTTTTTTTATTCTCTTAGATTCATACGGTTTTGGGTTTTCAATTGATTTTAAAGCTTTTTTACCTGATGAAGTAGATAAATACTCAACAATGCTTGTAACCGCTGATTTTAATTCTTTATCCAAATATTTATCAATCTTTTCAAGGAGCTCTTTTTCATCTTTAAGGTTTATACCAAGGATAGATACAGCAATTAAGCTTTGTGTATCCTTAGGACCTTCTTCATAAAACATATTAAATACATTAAAAAGCTTTTTCAGTTTTTGAGCCTCATTATTCCTAATGCTATTCATTATAAGCTCGTTTGCGTGCTCTTTAAAAAATTCTTCTGGCAAAGTCATTTCATATTTTTCTGTGTTTTTCTCAAGCTCTTCTTTAAGTTCGGGAAAAATATTTGAAATTCTAACAGCTAAATTTTCAGGCTCATAGGTAACTGTGCTGTTTTTTCCACCTTTTTTATATGCCGTTTTAGCCTCTTTACCAACGACAACTTTTTTGGCTTTTCCAAAGAATTTTTCTACAGATTCACAAATCTCATTACCAACTGATTTTACATCCCTTGCCTCACAAATTTCTTCATCAAGCTCCAACAAGGATACAGAAATCTGCCTATAATCGCTCTCTTGTGCATCATCAAAGCTCTTGTTTGCACAAAAAAGAAAAACCTTACCGTCATAAAATTCTATTTTTACTGCCCCTGTATCTGAAGAAAGTGATATAATGTGCTTGTCGCCGTCTGTTTTAAACGCTTTTTCTTTTTTATCATCAAGGTAAACTACAGACAAATTACAAGTTTCTATTGTTTCCTCCATAGTTTTAAGCAGTACCAAAACGGCATCATTTATTAAAATCATATTAAATCCCCTTATAACCTTTATATTAAATACATATAAATTATATCTATCTTCATAGTTTAACACAAATTAAGACTTTTGTCATTAAATTTACTGTTAATATTTTTTATTTTTTCTATTATAAGGTAAAATATTTGCTTTTATCATTTACATATAATATATCACTATGATATTATATCTTATCGAGAGGTGTGTTCATCTAATGAAAAAAGTTTTAGTAGTATTTGGTGGAGTTTCGAGTGAGCATAGCGTTTCTACTGTTTCTGCTTGCTCTGTAATAAATAATATTCCAAAAGATAAGTATGAAGTTTTTATGCTAGGAATTACAAAACAGGGCAAATGGTGGCTCTTTGAGGGCGACCCTTGCGACTTGCCAGAGGATAAGTGGCTAGACAGTGATAAGTGCAAGCCTGCTTTTATTTCTCCTGACCCTAGCGTTCACGGTATTGTAATTTTAGAAGACGGTGGCTGTCGCACTCAGCACATAGATGTTGTTTTTCCTGTCCTTCACGGTAAAAATGGTGAGGATGGCACAATTCAAGGTCTTTTACAACTTTCTCAAATTCCTTTTGTTGGATGTGATACGGCATCATCTGCCGTTTGTATGGATAAAGCACTTACCAACACTTTGGCTGATGCAAACAATATTCCACAGGCAAAATGGGCAAGTCTGCTCAGCCGTGATTTGACCGACGACTCTTTGTCGCAAATTGCAAGCAAGCTTGGGTATCCTATTTTTGTAAAGCCTGCAAACGCCGGTTCGTCCGTTGGAATTAGCAAGGCGAAGGATTTTAAGTCTTTAAAAGAAGGTGCAAAAAACGCATTTTTACACGATGAAAAAGTAATCTTTGAGGAATTTGTCGACGGTTGCGAGGTTGAATGTGCAGTGCTTGGAAACGACGAACCTATCGCTTCTGTTGTTGGTGAAGTTGTTCCTTGCAACGAGTTTTATGACTATGAGGCTAAATATATTTGCCAGGAAAGCACTTTGCATATCCCTGCAAGGCTTGACCAATGCACTCAAGATAAAATAAGGCAAGAGGCACTTCGCACTTATAAGGCACTTGGTTGTAGTGGTATTGCACGAGTTGATTTTTTTGTATGCAATAATGGGGGGCAAATATTCTTTAATGAAATTAATACAATCCCTGGATTTACCTCCATTAGTATGTACCCCAAAATGTTTAAAGCTAGTGGACTTGAATATGCACAGCTACTTGATAAAATTTTAGAACTGGCTATTGAAAAGTGGAGTGAAGATTAAATTGAAAAGAAATATTGTAATTGATATAAAAGATTCTCACGATACTGACGGAGAAATTATGGATATGGAGATGTCTGTGGTTGGAACTCTTGAGGGTATGGGTGACGATTATTTAATAACTTATACAGAGCACAGCGGTGAGCTTAAAGGTTGTGTTACAAGCCTTAAAGTTCAGGGCAAATGCGTTACAATGACAAGGACGGGAGACTATGCCTCCCAACTTATCATCGAGCAGGACAAGCGTCACAACTGCTATTATTCAACACCTCACGGTGATTTTATGATGGGTGTGTTTGCAAAGAGTGTTGATTCTGATATGAAGGACAACGGCGGTACTTTATCCTTTGAATATACTCTGGATTTTAACGCTGATTTTTCTTCAAAAAACAAGCTTATAATAAATGTCAAGGAGATACCACAATGTCAAAATTAGTAAGTGTAGCCGAACAACAATTAAAAACCGCTATTTCCAACTCTGTTTTAAAGGCTGTGTCATCGAACACTTTGCCAAACGAAGAGCTTTGTGACTTTGTTATAGAAGTCCCTGCCGACAGGGAGAACGGTGATTTTTCTGCAAATGTTGCTATGGCATCTGCACGAGTTTTTAAGCTAGCCCCTAGAAAAATTGCTGATACAATTTGTGAAAACATCTGCCTTGACGACACTTTTTTTGATAAATGTGAAGTGGCAGGCCCTGGGTTTTTGAATTTCTTTTTAAATGATGAATATTATGCAAGCATTTTAAAAGACATTAGGTCGCTTGGCGATAATTACGGAAGAAGTGACTACGGTAAAGGTCAAAGCGTTTTAGTAGAATTTGTGTCTGCAAACCCTACAGGTCCTATGCATATGGGCAACGCACGAGGTGGCGCTCTTGGTGACTGTCTTGCCTCTGTTTTAGATTATGCTGGGTACGATGTTTCACGGGAGTTTTATATAAACGATGCGGGAAATCAGATTGACAAATTTGGTTTATCTCTTGATGTCCGTTATCTTCAACATTTTTTAGGTGAAAATGCAGTGGAGCTACCTGAGGATAGTTATCACGGTGAGGATATTACTCTGCTTGCAAAAGAATTTGCAGACATTTATGGCGATAAATTTGTAAAAGCTGATGAGGGCGAAAGACAACAGGCTCTAATCGATTTTGCACTACCTAAAAACATTGAAAATATGCAATCAACCTTGCAAAAATATCGTATTGAATATGACAAATGGTTCAACGAGAGCGTTTTGCATAACAATGGTGAGCTTGAGAAAACTTTGCAAATTATGAAAGAGCGTGGACTAACCTACGAAAAAGACGGAGCATTGTGGTATAAAGCGACCGAGCACGGTGGAGAAAAAGACGAAGTTCTTGTTCGTGCAAACGGAAACCCCACTTATTTTGCAGCCGACATCGCCTATCATCGCAACAAGCTTGAAATTCGTGGATTTGATAAATCTATTGATATTTGGGGCGCAGACCACCACGGTCATGTTGCTAGAATGAAGGGCGCCCTTGACGCTATTGGCATTGACGGGAACAGGCTTGATGTTGTTTTGATGCAACTTGTAAGGCTCACTCGTGGTGGCGAAGTTGTGCGTATGTCTAAAAGGACGGGAAAAGCTATTACCCTTGTTGATTTGCTTGAAGAAATTCCAATTGATGCTGCAAGATTTTTATTTAATATGCGTGAGCCAGGCTCGCAAATGGAATTTGACCTTGACCTAGCTGTTGAGCAAAGCTCTAAAAACCCTGTTTATTATTGTCAATATGCACACGCTAGAATTTGCAGTATTGTCAAAAAACTAAAATCCGAGGGTGTAGAGCCAAGAGAATGCTCTATTGATGAATTAAAGCTACTTTGCACTTCCGAAGAAAAAGAGCTTATCCGTCACCTGTCTTCTTTAACTGATGAAATTGTTTTGGCGGCAAAAAATTATGACCCCGCTAGAATTACAAGATATGTTGTTGAGCTGTCTACACTGTTTCACAAGTTTTATAATGCTTGCCGTGTGAGCGTTGAAGATGAATCTTTAATGCAAGCTAGATTATATCTTTGCATTTGTGTTCGTGATACTATAAAAAATATTTTAACAATGCTAAGAATAGACGCTCCACAAAGTATGTAAAAATAAAACAATATGCACACCGTTTGAGCCTCAAACTCAAATTGCGTGCATTTCTTATAAGATGGTTAATAAGTTAACTATCTTATTTGTGCAATTTGTATTGACTTTTGCCGATAAAGTGCGTAATATAATAAATTATAAAGTTATTCTTCCCCTGTTTCACTTTTAAAAATAGAGTTTACAATTAAAAATATTTAAATTCGCGCGGATTTTTATAAAGTTAGAAAATATTAAACGGAGGAATTTATTATGACCAATCTATTCGACTTAACGGGAAAAGTTGCAGTTATTACCGGCGCTAGTTCAGGTCTTGGTGCTGATGCGGCTCTTGCATTTGCACAGGCTGGGGCAAATGTTGCCATTTTAGCTAGAAGAGCAGAAAAACTTGAAGAGGTTAAAAATAGTATTGCACAAACTGGTCGTGACGTTATTGCTGTTTCTTGCGATGTTACAAACGAGAAAAGCGTTGCAAATGCAATGGACGAAGTGCTAAAGCATTTTGGCACTATTGATATTTTAGTTAACAACGCAGGCATTGCAATCGGTGGTGGAGTGGACACTCTAAGCGTTGAGGAGTGGGACAAAGCCTTTGACGCAAACTGTAAAGGAATTTTCCTTGCAAGCAAATATGTAATTCCAACAATGAAAGAAAAAGGATATGGCAAAATTATAAATATAGCAAGCGTAAACTCAATTGTTGCAAACAAGGCAGAAACTTTTACTCGCCACTCATACAATGCAAGTAAAAGTGCAGTGCTAGGCCTTACAACTGGAATGGCTGCAACATATGCTAAATACGGTATTACTGTTAATGCTGTTGGCCCTGCCCTGTTTGAGTCTGAAATGACGGCAAACACATTGTTTAAATCCGAGGATTTTTTAAAGGCATATTCACATATGACACCTGCGAACAGACCAGGCAAAAAAGGCGAGCTTAACGGCACTTTGATTTATCTTGCAAGCGACGCATCAAGCTATGTTCAAGGTCAATTTATTTTAGTTGACGGTGG
>CAZEKQ010000028.1:0-1488 GCA_964512735.1 uncultured Eubacteriales bacterium
CTGGCATTAAAAGCTCATCAAGACTTTGATAGCCACCAAGTGCTGTTTGTATGATGTATTGTGCAGGAACATTCGAGCAAAGCCTCATAGATGCAAGCAAATCAAGACCCTCGATATATTCACGATATCCTGTTTTATCTCCGCTAAGGCACATCCATCCGCTTCTAAACCCTGCAACTCTATGAGATTTTGAAAGTCCATTGAAATTCACAATAAACAAATCTGGTGCAAGCGAAGAAATTGCGATATGCTTATAATCGTCCATAACCAATCTGTCATATATTTCATCGGCAAAGATAACTAAACTATGCTCTCTGGCGATTGCAATTATCTGCTCTAATATTTCTTTTGGATACAATGCACCTGTTGGATTATTAGGGTTTATTAAAACAATACCTTTAGTTTTCGGGGTTATTTTTTTCTTAATATCTTCGATGTCAGGATTCCACTCTGCTTGCTCATCACAAATATAATGAACAGGGGTTCCGCCAGATAGTTTTATAGCTCCAGTCCAAAGTGGGTAATCAGGCGATGGTACCAACATTTCGTCACCATTGTCTAAAAAACCTTGCATTGACATAACAATTAACTCGCTAACGCCGTTGCCAGTATAAATATCATTAATGCCAACATTAGGAATTCCTTTGAGTTGACAATATTGCATTATTGCTTTTCTTGCCGAAAAAATTCCCTTTGAATCCGAATACCCTTGAGATTTTCTCAAATTCAATATCATATCTTGTATTATTTCATCTGGAGCATCAAAGTTAAATGGAGCAGGATTACCAATATTTAGCTTGAGAACATCAACACCATTTGCTATCATTCTGTCCGCTTCATCCATAACTGGTCCTCTAACATCATAGCAAATTCCTTCAAGCTTATGTGGCTTCACAAATTTTTTCATACTATTCACCCTTTCCATTTTTCAAAAAAATAATCGCCCAAAGTCAAAAAGACTTAGGGCGAACTACAGTCCGTGTTACCACCTAAATTCAGAGAAAAACTCTGCACTCATAAGAACGAATTAACATTCTAAACTCTATAACGGGAGAACCCGATGAAAACTACTCGCTAGTAAAACAGCTTTCGAATCACAGCTCCGGAACGGCTTTTGTATTTTTTCGTAAAGATTTGCACCAACCATCTTCTCTCTAAAACGATTAAAAACACATATTTTTCCATCAATGCATTTAGCTTATAACATTATATATATCATTATTTTTGATTTATGTCAACACAGAAATCAAATAATTTTTGTAATTTTATGATACAGCCTCATTTTTCGATTACTTTTAGAATATTCAATCATAACATAATACTTTAACTTTGAAGTTTCTTTTGTAAACTCATTTTTATTAATCAAAAAACCATCTGACATAAGTTGCTCATTAAAATCCTCAACCTCAGCCAGTGAAACATCGCTATACCACAGAGTCATCGAAGTAAAACCGTCGTTACAAATACTACCTTGAATATCAGGAGAGT
>CAZEKQ010000028.1:1498-19846 GCA_964512735.1 uncultured Eubacteriales bacterium
AATCTTGCACTCCTCTGCCACTGTATTTTGGAAATTTAGACAGCTCTGAAACAGCATCAAGATAATATACTTCTTCTTCAAAGTCCTTGCAATATTTTTTATGTACTTTTTCTTTAACTTTTCGTTTCTTTTTATTTTCCACAATAGATTGTTCTATTAGTTGCAGAACTTTTCTATCAATAAAATCATCGATTGTTTCCGGTTCATTCCTACATAATAGTGCCATCAACAATTTCCCCAATCCATCAAAAAGTAATTTATGAATAATCTTTAATGTGATTTAAAAATTATAATTGCTATTATTAAGAATAAATTTTGCTAAACAATTAAAGAGTACCAAAAATTCTATCTCCTGCATCACCAAGACCCGGCACAATATACCCATGGTCATTTAATTTTTCATCAAGTGCTGCACAATAAACATCAACATCTGGGTGAGTCTTCGTTAGCATATCTAGCCCCTCTGGAGCTGCTACAATTCCCATAAATTTTATAGATTTAGGATTATAAGTTTTGATTTGAGTAATTGCGTCACAAGCAGAACCACCAGTTGCCAACATTGGGTCAAGAACAATAACTTCTCTCTCTTCTATATCATTTGGTAATTTGCAATAATAACTAACAGGTTTTAAAGTTTTAGGGTCCCTATAAAGGCCAATATGTCCAATTTTTGCAGACGGAACAAGAGTTAATACACCCTCAACCATTCCAAGTCCAGCTCTAAGAATTGGAACAAAAGCAAGCTTTTTGCCTGATATTACTTTGGTTTTTGCAAGAGCTACGGGAGTTTCTATTTCAACCTCTTGAAGTGGCAAATCTCTAGTCGCTTCATAACACATAAGCATTGCAATTTCACCAACAAGTGTTCTAAAATCCTTAGACCCTGTGTTTTTATCCCTGAGTAGAGTGAGTTTGTGCTGAATTAATGGATGATTTGTTATTGTTACATTTCCCATTATGGAATCCTCCTAAATAAAAAACTTATTAATTTTTATTTTCAATTTCTGTAATTTGATCAACCCTTGCTTGATGCCTTCCGCCCTCAAAACTTGTATTTATAAACAAATCTGCAAGCTCTGTTGCAAGTCCTGCTCCAACAACTCTGCCACCCAAGCACAAAACATTAGAGTCGTTATGTAGTCTTGTATATTTCGCACTAAATGAATCAGAGCAACAAGCCGCGCGAATACCTTTTACTTTGTTTGCAGCTATTGACATTCCTACTCCTGTGCCACAAAAGAGCAACGCTTTTTCACACTCTCCTGACACTACGCAATCACACACTGTTTTTGCTATGCTAGGATAATCAACGCTCCCGCAATTATAAACACCAAAATCTTTATATTCAATATTTTGATTATCTAAATATACTTTAATTGTTTCTTTAAGTTCAAAACCACCGTGGTCGCACCCTAATGCTATCATTTGCTATTTTCCATCCTTTTTTTAAGTTCTCTTTCAGCTTGTGGTGCTCGTAAATAAACGGGCAATATTTCTTCTGCTAAAATTGTAGGCTCCGTTTTGATTTTTTCAAAAGTACAAACAGCAACACTAGATGCTTTTTGATATCTAAAATTTGACGGAGCTAGTAAAACATTGTCATTTATGCTTTTCAATTTATTATAACACAATTCTGCCCCATCACCAACAAAAACTATAGGCAAATCATAATTTTTTAATTTATTTGCAAGTTCATCAATCATTACAGCTTCATCTTGTGTAATTCGCTCAATTTTTTGACCACTTTTAAAGGTTGCAGTATAAACCTGATTGCACCTTGCATCCATTACACAGCAAACTATACATTCTCTTCCAAGCATATTATACGCCATTGCTTCAAGCGTTGAAACAGGAAAACAAGGCTTGTTTTGTGCCATTGCAAGCCCTTTAAGAGCCGCTATACCTATTCTTATTCCTGTAAAAGAGCCTGGACCTGCCGCTATTGAAAACAAATCAATCGAGTCAATATCTATATTTGCATTATCCAAAGCGTTTTTAGCCATAGGAATTAAAGTTTGGCTATGGGTAAGTCCTGTGTTTGTATAAGCTTCGCTAAGCAGCTTGTAATCATCTAATATTGCAACACTTGCAGAAGTTGCAGAACATTCAATCGAAAAAATTCTCATCTATATTTTCCCCTGTTATTTTGATAATTCTATCATTATCTGACTCGCCTTTTGATATTTCAACATAGATACTGTTTTGTGGCAATGCAGATTCTATGTTTTCGCTCCACTCAATTGCTAAAATCTCATTTAAATCTAAATAATCAAAAAAGCCCGTTGTGTTTAAATCTTCCCAAGTATTTACCCTATACATATCAAAATGAATAAGTGCGGGATTCCCACCATAATCGTGGACAATTGAAAAAGTTGGGCTACTTACATTCTCGTTTATTGAAAGCCCCTTAGCAAGCCCTCTAACAAAAGCAGTTTTGCCCATTCCAAGCCCACCAAACAAGGCAACTACATCACCTTTTTTTAGTTTTTTTGCAAGCTTTTGTCCAATCATTTCTGTTTGGTTAAAATCGTGTGAAATAAAAGTGTTCATAAAAAATACCTTACCAAAATTTATCAATATTAAAACTAAAAATATTGTATCACATTTTTAAAATTTAGTAAATTAAATGTTTGAAATACAAAATGCTTTTGCTTGAATTTAATCGTATTACAGTCTATAATGTAACCATATGTTTTGAAAGAAGGTTTTTATTTGCGAAATATTAAAGAGTCGTTGTCATATTTTATAAAAGAAACAGATAAAATTCTTTTGGCACTTTGCCTTATAACTTCTACCTTTGGTGTTCTTATGGTTCAAAGTGCGACAAGGAGTAAGCTTGGTGAGGGTCAATTAATTTCAAGCGATGCAAAAACTATGATTTTCGCCATTACTCTTGGAGTTTGCGTTGCCCTTGTCATATCGCTTGTCGATTATGAGGCTTTTGTTAAACTTACACCTCTTATCGCAATTGTTGGAATACTTATGATGTTGTTTGTTTTTATTTTTGGTGTTGCACCTCCCGCAAGACCAGACGCTAAATCTTGGATTAACCTTGGTTTTTTCTATTTTCAACCATCTGAGTTGTTAAAAATATTTTTTATTATTACCTTTTCTGCTCATTTAAATGCAGTTAAAGAAAATATAAACTCTTTTAAAAATATCGCTTTGTTAGGACTGCACGCAATAATCCCCGCAGGACTTGTAGTAAAATCTGGTGATGATGGCTCGGCACTTGTTTTTATATTATTCACCCTTTGTATGATATTTGTTGCAGGAATAAGTTGGAAATATCTGCTTGCTGGATGCGTTGTTACTCTTGCTGCTATTCCACTTCTTTGGGTTAAATTAAGAGATTTTCAAAAAGAAAGATTTATTGTGCTTGTTCATCCAGAACTTTATCCAAACACTGCTTATCAACAAAATATGAGCCTTTCTGCTATTGGCTCTGGAGGTTTTTTTGGACAAGGTCTTTTCAATGGAGCATACACACAAAGCAAATCTGTGCCAGAAAATCAAAACGATTTTATTTTTTCTGTTGTTGGTGAAGAACTTGGTTTATTCGGTGCAATTATAGCTTTAGGACTTATTTTGTCAATTATCTTTAGAATTGTTAAAATTGGAAAGCGTGCAAACAATGATTTTGCAACATATTTATGCTACGGAATTGGCTCTATGATTGCAATGCAAACTTTAATCAATATTTCTATGTGTTTGAGGCTTGCGCCAGTTATCGGAATTACGCTACCTTTTTTTAGTGCGGGTGGTTCTTCTACATTGTGTTTATATTGTGGAATTGGTGTTATTTTAAGCGTTTATCGCTCTACTCATAATCAAAAAATGGTGCATTATAGGGTTCGCAGTGTGCGTTCTCCATTTATGTAAGTTTTACTAAAAATAAAATCAAACCTCCTATTGTGTGAAGTTACGATAGGAGGTTTTTATATTTGATTTATTGTTTTTCAAGCTTTGCAAAATTTGCCATAAGTTTTTTTGTACCTGCTTTATCAAACGCAATTTCAAGAAGTGTATCATTACCCATAAATTGCGTAGATAAAATAACTCCCGTACCAAAAGTTTTATGAGCCACTGTGTCGCCTGTTTTAAACTTATCTTTTGAAACCTTGTTGCTTGCAGAAGCTTGTGTAGAAGCTCTTTTTGTAGAATAATAATTGTTGCTCTGAGCTGATGATGCCACTCTTCCAACAGATGTATTACCTTGTGTAAATGCAGAGAATTTTTTGATTTCACCATCTGTAAGCGAATTTGGTATTTCAGTTAAAAACATTGAAGGAGCGTTTCTTGTAGTAGAGCCAAAAATCATTCTTGCATTTGCATTTGTCATATACAGCTTTTCTTTTGCCCTAGTTATTCCTACATAAGCCAGTCGCCTTTCCTCTTCAACTTCAACTTCAGAGTACATTGCCTGAGCCCCCGGAAAAACGCCTTGTTCCATTCCAGTCATAAATACAGTAGGAAACTCTAGACCCTTTGCAGAGTGAAAAGTCATCATAACCACTGTATCTGCCTGAGCATTATAATTATCAATATCCGACATTAAAGAAACTTCTTCTAAAAATCCGCCAAGGTCTGCCTCTTCATTTTCTTGCGAATATCTTAAAAGGTTTGATGAAAGCTCATTGATATTTGCAAGCCTGTCTTCATAAGTTTCTTTATCTTGTGCAAGCCCCATTAAATACCCACTCTTATCCATCACTAATTCAAACAATTCGTTTAAGGGCATTTTATCAGACAGGTTAATAAATTCTTCCATCATATCCACAAATTTTAAAAGCTTTGATGATGCTCTTGACAGCTTTTCATACTCATCTGCAGACTTTATCACTTCATAAATACTAACACCCAAACCCGCTGCAATTTCAGAGGCAGTGTTTATAGTTGTATCGCCAATTCCTCTTTTAGGCTCATTGATTATCCTCTTTAAACGAATATTATCAGACGGATTATTTATTACAGTCAAATAAGCCACGGCATCTCTAATTTCTTTCCTTTCATAAAATCGGTGTCCACCAATAACTCTATAAGGAACTCCCATTCTTACAAAAGAGCGTTCAATTGAGTTTGACTGAGCATTCATTCTATAAAGAACGGCGTGGTCGCTCCAATTTTTTCCAGAAGCTACATTTGCCATAATTTTATCTGCAACATACATTCCCTCGTCCATTTCATCGTTTGCAGTGTTTAATGTTATTTTTTCTCCATCGCCATTAGCAGTCCATAAATTTTTACCTTTTCTCTCAGAGTTATTTTTAATAACTGCATTAGCAGCGTTTAAAATATTTCCGGTTGAGCGATAGTTTTGCTCTAATCTAATTGTTTTTGCATTTTTATAATTTTCTTCAAAATTTAATATATTCTCAATTGTTGCCCCTCTAAAACGGTATATACTCTGGTCGTCATCGCCAACAACACAAATATTTTTATGCCCAGCCGCAAGCAAGCTTGTTAGCCTGTATTGTGCGTGGTTTGTATCCTGATACTCGTCAACAACTATGTATTTGAATTTGTTTTGATAATACTCTCTTACTTCTTTTTCTTGCTCTAGCAGTTTTACGGTATTTACAATAATATCATCAAAATCCATTGCATCTGCATTTTTCAAAAGATTTTGATATGCAGTGTAAGCTTGGGCAATTAGTTTTTTTCTAGCATCTCCCTCAACCTGTTTTTCATATTCTTTTGGCGAGAGGAGATTGTCTTTTGCTCTGCTTATTTCTTTTAAAATTGTTTTGTGAGATAAGATTTTATCATCTATTTTAAGCAACCGTTGACACTCTTTTATTGCTCTTTTAGAGTCGTCCATATCATAAATTGTAAAGCTACTTGTAAATCCAATTTTTGTTCCGTTTCGCCTTAAAATTTTAGCACAAACGGAGTGAAAGGTACCTGCCCAAATGTCATCTGCTACATCACCTAGCTGTGCTTTTAGTCTATCTTTAAGCTCATTTGCTGCTTTATTTGTAAATGTAATTGCAAGTATTTGCCACGGTTTTGCTGGATTTACTGCAATAAGCTCTAAAAGCTCGAAAGGCTCTTCGATTTTGCCATCTAAGTAATCTTGCATCATTTGCAAATCATTGGATGTAAAGTCCTTATAAATTTTATCCGAATGATATGCGTCGCCATATTTTACAATATTTGCAATACGATTTATTAGCACGGTAGTTTTACCACTACCTGCACCTGCAAGAATTAAAAGTGGACCTTGCGTTTGCAAAACCGCCTTTAACTGCATTTCATTCATTCTATTAAAATCTTTTTTTATTATCTTTTTTCGTAAGTCTAAAAATTGCTCGTTTTGCATTTATTCCTTCTCCGTTTGGTTTTTATTTTTCCTAAAGTCAAGGTAGTCTTGCAAAATAATTGTTGCTGCAACCTCATCAACTACTGCTTTTCTTTTTTTGCCTCTTGTGTTTGTTACATTCAGCGCCCTGTAAGCCTCAATTGTCGTCATTCGCTCGTCCCATAATTGCGTTTTAATCTTTGTTTGCTCGTTTATCATCTGTGATAACTGCGAACATTTTTCTGCCCTTTGACCATAAGTTCCATCCATATTTATAGGAGAGCCTACAATAATAAGCTCTGGTTTATGCTCTATTGCAAGCTCCTTTATTTTATCAACTAACTTCGGCGCATATGTCTCTTTAATTACGCAAACTGGCGAAGCTAACATTTCAAACTTATCACATATTGCAATTCCCGTTCTAACATCGCCATAATCCACTGCCATAATTATCAAAAAACCACCATCACTTTACCACATTTCTGCCTTACCAACAATTTCTTTTATATCATTTATTCCATTATCATCAAGATATTTTTCAATACCATCAATAATTTTTATTGGTGTATATGCGTCTGTAAAATTCGCTGTTCCCACTTGTATGGCACAAGCACCTGCAAGCATCATTTCAACCGCATCTTGCCAAGTTGCAATACCACCCATACCAACAACAGGAATGCTAACAGCCTGAGCTACTTGCCAAACCATTCTAACCGCTACAGGAAAAACAGCTCTGCCAGATAACCCACCTGTATTGTTTTTAAGAATCGGTCTGCGAGTATTAATATCAATTCTCATTCCTGTAAGTGTGTTTATAAGCGAGATTGCATCTGCCCCACCACTTTCAGCTGCCTTTGCAATTTCTGCTATGTCGGTAACATTTGGTGTAAGCTTTATCATAACAGGCTTTGACGAACGCATTTTTACTTGCTCTGTAATATTGGCAACACTGCTTGCTGATGTGCCAAAGGATACTCCACCTTCTTTAACATTTGGGCAAGAAATATTAAGCTCTATCATATCAACATCAGTGTCTGATAGAATTTCTGCAACTTTACAATAATCCTCAAGTGTACTGCCGGCAACATTTGCAATTGCTACCGTACCTTGATTTTTTAGCCACCCTAAATCTTCTTTTATAAAATGCTCAATACCCGGATTTTGCAAGCCTACACTGTTTAAAATTCCGCTAGGTGTTTCTACAATTCGTGGTGGTGGATTTCCCATTCGTTCTAAAAGAGTTGTCCCCTTGCATGAGACTCCACCAAGCTTACCTATTGGATATAACTCGTTGTATTCTCTGCCAAACCCAAAAGTTCCTGAAGCAGTTATTACAGGATTTTTAAAAAATACATCAGCAATAAACAGTCCCATATTAGCCATTACCAAACAACCTCCTTAGCATTAAAAACGGGTCCGTCTTTGCAAACATGAGAATATTTTTCTCCGTCCTTTGATTTTGTTTTGCACGCACAAACAAGGCAAGCACCAACTCCGCAACCCATTCTTTCTTCTAAAGAAACATAGCACTCAACACCGATTTTTTGAGCCATTTGAGAAACTGCTTTTAGCATTGGTGTCGGTCCACAAGAATATATAACGCCATAATCGTTCGTTTCTAGCTTTTTTAAAAGTGCGTCTGTGACAAGTCCTTTTTCTCCATATGTTCCATCTTGTGTCATTACAACAACATCTTTGCATTTTGAAGAAAACTCTTCAACTAAAATAGTTGTCTCTATATCTCTAAAGCCTAAAATAGCATCACAATCACACTCCATTGATTCTGCAACGCTAAGAAGTGGTGGGACTCCAATACCACCACCTATCAAAAGTGTTTTGCCTTGTCTTTCGGTATCAAAGCCGTTGCCAAGTGGACCCATAATATCTATTTCGTCGTGCTCATTACACTGTGAAAGCCACTGTGTACCTTCACCTCTAACCTCAAACACAATTACTATGCAATTATGTTTTTTATCAATTTGACAAATTGAAATTGGTCGTCTTAAAACTTTTTCGCCACACTTTATGTTTATAAATTGACCTGCATTTGCAATTTCAGATATTACATCCTCTTTTAAAGTAAAGCGAAAAACAGTGTCGTTCAAATTTTCCTTTTTTATTAAAATCGCTTCTCTTTGAACATATGCCATCGCTTATTCTCCTTTGTAAATATCTATTATTTCTACATCATCGATTGTGCGCTTTTTTTGAAGACATAGTGCCAAAGCATTAGCAGTATCAAGAGATGTAAAGGTAGGAATTCCTCTTTCAACAGCTTTTCTGCGAACTCTAATATCGTCCGTTGAAGACTGTTGCCCCCTAGTTGAGGTAGAAATTACATAATCTATTTTATTAGTGCTCAGCAAATCCGAAATATTAGGGCTTCCCTCGTGAATTTTGCGAACAGAATTTGTAGCAATATAGTTTTCATTTAGTATTTTCGCCGTGCCAGCTGTAGCATAAAGAGAAAATCCAAGTTGCGAAAATTTATCTGCAACCCCTATACAACTTTGTTTATCTGAGTCCCTAACAGTTATTAATACCCCGCCTTTTTTTCTGATTTTAATTCCCGATGCAACTAAAGCTTTTAATAATGCATCTTCAAAAGTATCAGCGATTCCCATAACTTCACCGGTTGATTTTGCACCAATTCCTAATTGAGTGTCAATTCCACTAATTTTATCAAAGCTAAACACAGGAACTCTAACTGCTACATTATAATCTTTTTTATCAAAAAGACCGTAGCTAAACCCTAATTCTGAAAGACTCTTACCAAGGGTACATTCGGAGGCGATTTGTGTAATTTTAAGCCCTGTAGCTTTTGATACAAATGGTATTCCTTTTGCATCTCCGGTCTGAGCATGGATAAGGTAAATATCGTTATCATAATAAATGAATTCAATATTTAGAAGTCCCTTAATGCCTAACTTGCTTGATAATTTCAATGCATAATCTACAATTTCTTGCTGAACTTTTCTAGGCAATGTGATTGGAGGTGAAACAGAAATCGAATCGCCAGCGTTCACTCCTGCCCTTTCAATATGCTCATAAATGCAAGGAACAAGGCACCCTTCCCCGTCACATATTGCATAAATATCTACACCCACGCCAATGAAATATTTTTCTATTAGAATTTTATCATTATTAATATCAACCCTAGACAAAAACTCTTTTAAATCTGTAGAATTATAAGCAATGCACCTATCAACGCTCGTTTTAACGCTAACCGGAAATCCAATTTCTAAAGCGGCGTCAAGCGCAGTTTGAGTGTCATCAACATATTTATAGCTTCTATGTGGTATTTCAAGCTCATCGAGAAGTGCATTAAATCTTATTTTGTCGCTTGTAAGCTCCATCACTTTACTGCTTGCACCAAGAATTTTTACACCTTGATTTTCAAGGGCTTTTGTAAGATTTGCTGCGTTTTTGCCTGCAAACTGAGTAACCACTGCATATGGCTTTTCTGTGTTTATAATATTATTTATATCCTCAAATCCTAATGGCTCAAGATAAAGTCTGTCTGCCGTTGAAAAATCAGTCGACACCGCCTCTGGATTATTGTTTACCATTATTGTTTCAAATCCACTGTTTTTAAAATCCTTTATTATGTTTACGGCTGTGTAATCAAGCTCAATTCCTTGACCTATTGATGAAGGTCCAGAGCCTACAACAAGGATTTTTTCTTTTTTTGATTTTACTGATTCATCATACATTTTAGCCTCATTATCATCGTCCCACGCAGAATAAAAATATGGTATTTGCGCATCAAATTCTGCAGCACAAGTATCAATCGCATTGAATTTTGCATAGATGTTTTTAAAGGCTGATATGTCAAAAAACTTTGAAATCGTCGAATTTGTAAAGCCCATTTGTTTTGCTTTTTTAAAATCTTCTTCACTTGATATTTTAGGTAGATTTTTTTCCATATTTGCAATGTTTTCAAGCTTTGATAAGAACCAAAAGTCAATGCTTGTTTTTTCATTTATAACATTAAAATCTATATCTCTTTTTATTGCCTCATAGATTGCAAAAATACGCTCGTCATCAGATTTGTTAATGCTATCAATTATCTGCTGTTCTGACATTTCTTCAAACTTGCTCATAGACGGAGTTTCTATACCTAGCTCAATTGAACGAATAGCTTTCATAAATGCCATTTCAAAGCTTGTCCCTATACAAAGAACCTCACCGGTCGCTTGCATTGATGTGCCGAGCTTTCGCTCTTCCATCTCAAAGCTTTTGAATGACCATTTCGGCATTTTTACAGCACAATAATCTATTGCAGGTTCACTGCCGGCAGTAGTAACACCTGTGATGCTATTTTTTATATCCTGCAAATTATGCCCAAGTGCAATTTTTGCAGAAACTTGTGCAATTGGATATCCAGTTGCTTTTGATACAAGCGCAGAAGTTCTACCAACCCTTGGAGACATACCAAGAATTGCATACTCACTTCCATCCGGCTTTAATGCAAATTGAACATTACAGCTACCCTCAAGTCCAATTTTATCTGCAATATTTAATGCAGACGCACGAAGTTTTGAATTTTCACTATCATTTAATGTTTGTGCCGGTATCACGATAATGCTATCACCTGTGTGAATTCCTACAGGGTCAATATTTTCCATACTGCACACACTAATGCAGTTCCCAGCTTTGTCGCGAACAACTTCGAATTCAATTTCTTTCCAGTCTGCAATGCTTTTTTCAATAAAAATCTGCCTTATATTAGAAATATCCAGTTGCCTTTTTGCGACTATTTCAAGCTCCTCTTTATTCTCGCAAGAAACTGCATTATCACCATCAAGAGTATACGCAGGCCTTACAAGCACTGGGTATCCTGTTTTTTGAGCAAATTCTAATGCCTCACTAGCACTACAAACAACATTTGAACTAACTTCAGGTTCGCCTATATTTTGCAAAAAATCTTTAAACTTTTTTCTATTATTAATTGTTGAAATAATATCAGGATTAATACCTAATAATGTAATCCCATTCTCTTCTAAATAACCATTATATGACAACTCAAGACCAATTTTAAATCCGATATCTCCACCAACAGTTGGTAAAATTCCGTCCACCTTTTCTGCCTTAACTATACGCTTAATAACATCGGTGCTAAGTGGCTCTAGGTATGTTTTGTCTGCTATTTTACTGTCTGTTGCAATTGTTGCTGGATTAGGGTTTACAAAAACAACCTCTATCCCTTCTTCTTTAAGTGCTCTGCAAGCAAGCACTGCGCTATAATCATATTCTGAAGACTGACCGATAACAACTGCACCGGAGCCAATTACTAAAACTTTTTTAAAATTACTCATCTTTATTGCCTCCCATCAGTGTTATAAACTCGTCATAAATCCAAGCATTATCACAATAATCTTTTTCATCTTTTGGTATAAATTGAACCGACAAACCTCTAAAGCTTTTAAATTTTAATCCCTCTATCGAATTGTCATTAACATTAGACAACCAACTTTTTGCAACGTCTTTTGCAATGCTATCTCTTAAAACAGCGTAGCCGTGATTTTGAGTTGTTGTCATTATTTTTTTAGTGCCATCTATTTTTACTGGTTGATTAGAACCCCTATGCCCTATTGGCATCTTTTCAATTTTTGCATTTATTGCTAAGGCTATTATTTGATGTCCAAGCCCTAAACAAAACAGAGGAACGTCTTTTTTTATAAGCTCTTTTGCTGTTTCTATAAGTTGCGAATTATCGTCTGGGTCGGCAGGACCGTCAGATAAAACAATTCCGTCAGGGTTATATGCAATTATATCATCCGCAGATGTGTTTGCCGGAACAACGGTAACCTTGCACCCACGACTTGTGAGTGGTTGTAGCATACTTTTTGAAAAACCATAATCCACAACTACTACATTATATTTTTCGTTGTCACAATCTATTGTATAAGCAGTTTTTGTCGTAACAAAATCCACTGCACCTGAAATTGTATACTCATTTATCTCTTTTAATAACTTGTCAATATTATCTTTTGAATTTGTTATTGCTCCATTAATATAACCTTTATCTCTAACAGCTCTTGTTAGTCTGCGGGTGTCAACTCCACTTATTCCCACTATTTTTCTGTCTTTTAAATATTTATCAAGTGTTACCATATCACTATTTGCTGGAGAATTGCACCACTCACGAACAACATATCCACAAGCCTTTGTGCTTGATTTATCAAGGTTATCTAGTCCTTTGTTCCCTGCTAGTGGATAGGTTTGCGCAACAATTTGACCATAGTATGTGGGGTCGTTCAACAGCTCGCCATAAGACGCCATACAAGTGTTAAAAACCACCTCTCCTATTGTCGTGCCAACCTCACCCATAGAATATCCTTCAAATATAGAACCATCTGCTAATACTAAATAAGCTTTTGGAGATTTTTCAAAAAACAAACCGTTCAACTCCCTTTTAAGACAAATTTTATATACTATATATTTCAATTTTGCAGATTTTAAAATAGATTATTTAATAAATGAGTTAATCTCGTCCCTCATTCTTATTGCTTCATTCCTTGCAGCCATTGCATAATCAACTTGCTCATAATTCCCTTTTTTGTATGCGCACATAATTCCACGAGATGAATTTACAATTGCTCCTAGCCCATCTTTGTCAAAGGCTCCTTTAATATCATCACCACTACCGCCTTGCGCTCCGTATCCAGGAACTAAGAAAAAAGTATGTGGCAAAGCCTGTCTAAGCTCTGTTAACTGCTGTGGATATGTTGCGCCAACAACTGCTCCAACTCCAGAATACGCGTGTTTTCCTTTTATTTCATTTCCCCATTTTTCACACATATTACCCATCATTTTATAAATTGGCTCACCGTCAACATTTTTATCTTGCAACTCGCCGGATGATTTGTTAGATGTTTTTACAAGCACAAATATCCCTTTATCATATTTATTGCATACATCAATCAATGGCAAAATTCCGTCGCTACCCAAGTACGCATTTACGGTTAGTGCGTCACCACCAAAAGGTTTTTCCTGCACATTTTCAATGTCTACAGTTCCTAAATGAGCATTTGCGTATGCCTGCATTGTTGTTCCAATATCGTTTCTTTTCCCGTCAGTTATTACAAACATTCCCTTTGATTGTGCGTATTCTATTGTATCATACAGTGTCCTCATCCCTTGCCAGCCATACATCTCATAATATGCACATTGTGGTTTTACTGCAGGAACAATGTCATAAAGGGCATCTATTAATCCCTTATTAAAAGTTAAAATTGCATCAGCTGCACCCTCAAGCGTGTATCCAAATTTATTAAAAGATTCATCTTTAATAAAATCCGGTATAAAATCAAGCTTTGGGTCAAGTCCTGCTACCGTTGGGTTATTTGTTTTTATAATTTTATCAATCAATCTATCTAGCGACATTTATATCAATCCTTTATATTTTTTAAAGCTCGGATAGTATTATTTAATCCGAGCTTTTTTAAAAAACTAATCTTCATCCCTATATACTAATTTACCATCACAAATAGTATATTTCACCTTACCTTTTAACTCGATTCCTTTAAATACGGAGTTTTCTGATTTACCGTGTAGTTTTTTTACGTCAACGCGCCACTTCTCATCTTCCGAAAAAATAACAATATCTGCCGGATTTCCTATTTTAAGAGTTCCGCCGTCTATTCCAAGGATTTTTGCAGGCTTAGTTGACATAAGCTGAATTAGTTTTATCAAAGATATGTATCCACCATTTACCAAAACTGTTATTCCTGCTGACAGAGATGTTTCAAGTCCAATTGTGCCATTTGGCGCATTTTTAAAATCGCTTTTTTCCTCCACTGAATGTGGTGCGTGATCTGTAGCTATAGCGTCAATTGTTCCATCCATAATGCCCTCAATAATTGCAATTCTATCTGCCTGTGAGCGAAGAGGAGGGCTCATTCTGTAGTCTGCATCGCCCTTTAAAAGTGAACTATCATCAAGAGCAAAGTAGTGCGGACAAGTTTCCGCCGTAATTCTTACGCCTTTTTGCTTTGCATCTTTTATCATTTCAATCGACTGCGCTGTGCTAACATGACAAATATGAACGGCAGTACCTGTGGACATTGCAATTGCAATTTCTCTTGCTGTTCCAACATTTTCCGAAGCCGAGGGAACGCCTTTAACATCAAGGATTGTAGCAAATTCACCCTCGTTCATTATTCCACCATCTGTAATGGTTAAATCCTCACAATGGGCTAAAACAGGCATACCTAAAAAATCTGCTTTTTTCATTGCATCACTCATAATTTTTGCAGTAGATACTGGATATCCATCGTCCGAAAAAGCAATTGCTCCCGCTTCTTTTAGTGCTTCAAAGTCAGTTATCACATTTCCATTAAGACCTTGAGTTATCGCTGCAACAGGCAAAACCTTAGCCTTTGCAGTTTTTGCAATGTTTTTTACAAGACAAATTACCTCTTCACTGTCAATTGCCGGACTGGTATTTGGCATTGCCACAACAGTTGTTACTCCACCGGCAGCGGCTGCCTCGCATCCACTTTTTATATCTTCTTTATGTGTAAAACCCGGTTCCCTTAAATGAACATGTAAATCAATAAGTCCTGGTGCTACAACTAAACCTTTCGCATCAATTACATTATCGACATTATAGTTTAAACTGTCTCCAATTTCGGCAATTTGTCCATCTTCAATTAAGATATCACCTATACCATCTGCACCAGTACTTGGGTCTATAATTCTTCCAGATTTTATAAGCATTTTGGGCATTTCATTTTCCTCCATTAAGAAAACATTTGTTAAAAACCAAATCTAAAATTAATATTCCCTAAAGGGCCTTCTCCACTAGTTGTAATACCGCCACTAACACTAACTCCTGATTCTGTCGTTGTAGTAGTTGTTGTAGCATCGCTTGAGCTTTGGTTTGCACTTACATCCTGTGATGAAGAACAATTAGAACAAGTTCCGGACAAACTATCTACTTTAAACCAACCCATAGCGGTCGAAGCGCAATTTTCACCTGCCAAAAGTCCTGTTCTTGTGCAATAAGCCTTTTGGATTGAAGAGCCACTTTTATTAAACTCTTTTTTTGCCAAATCCTTGTGAATTGGATTCATAACTGCCGCAAAAATTCTTCCTGCCGGATTTCCTGAGGCATTAGTTATTCTTATTGGTTTATCATATCCATACCAAACTGCAGCCACATAATAAGGTGTACCGCCAACAATCCATTTATCCTTATTATCACTTGTTGTTCCTGTTTTTGCAAAGGTAGTGAAGTTGTTTACGCCAAACCCTTTACCTGTACCACTTGTTATAACGGTTCTCATCATCTCATTCATTACGTCAGCAGTACCAGCCTGCAACACTCTTTTTCCAGACTCTTTATTCTCAAAATACACTACACTACCGTCAAAGTTGGTTACTTTTGAATAGCAATAAGGTTTATAATAATAACCGCCATTTCCAAAAGTTGCATAAGCTGCTGCCATATCAATAGCTGTTACACCTTTTGTCATTCCTCCAACGGCCATTGAAGAAAAGTTATAGTCATTGTTTTTCCCCTCAAGAGAAAGTGTTGAAATATGAAATTTATTTGTTAAAAACTCAACGCATTTTTTAGCTGTAAGTTCTTGAACTACTCTTGCAGAAACGGTGTTAAGTGATTGTGCAATTGCGTGCTGAACAGAAACATATTGCCCTTCGGCACCAATGCTACCACCATAGTTTTCTGGCCAACGCTCACCATTTACTATAATTGCAAAATCTTCCATTGGCTTAGACCATGTGATTAGATTTTCTTCAATCGCAGGCGCATATGCACTCAGTGGTTTGATTGCAGAACCAGGTTGGCGTGGCGACTTTACAGCTCTATTAAGGTCCCTAGCCCTTGATTTAGGACCAGCGCCACCCACTATTCCCACAACTCTGCCCTTATAATCCATAACAGCCATTGCCGATTGAACTTTTTCGTTTTTATCATCTGCACTTACTTCAACTTTATTTGGCTCATTTGGAAAAGTTATTCGATTTTCATAAACATTTTCCATTGATGCTTGCACGCTAGGATTTGCTACGGTATAAATTTTAAGTCCACCGTAATAAACCATTTTCCACGCTTCTTTTTCATCATATCCATATTGTTCCATAAAATCTTTAATTAATGTATCTATAACATAATCCACATAGTAACTTTGGACTTCTTTTTTATTTGACTTTTTCTGCTCTTTTTTCACCTTTTCTGACGGAACATAATCAGGACTATTGGTAAACACTAATTTAAAATTCTTGGCATCATTATATTCAGTTTCCGTAATATACCCTTGCTCTCTCATCATTCTAAGGCAAGTTTCTTGGCGCTCTTTGTTATAGTCCGGATTAATTAGCGGATTGTATCTTGTAGGTGCTTTTGTTATAGAAGCAAGCACCGCGCACTCAGCTGTATTAAGCTCTTTTAGCTCTTTTCCAAAATATGTCTGCGATGCAGTATTAACACCATAGCAACCTGAACCTAGAGGTATTGTATTGAGATACGCCTCTAATATTTCATCTTTTGAAAAGTGTTTTTCAAGGTTTAATGCATATAAAATCTCATTAAATTTTCTTGAAAAGGTTACTTCATTTTCATGAGTTAGATTTTTTATTAGCTGTTGGGTAATAGTTGAACCACCAGTTTTAAAATGGTCTTTAACTACGGCACTTGTTGTTCTTACCCAGTCAACTCCCCTATGCTTTTTAAATCGCTTATCTTCAAGTGCTATAAAAGCCTTTTGCAAGTCATCAGGAATTCCATCTAGATTTACCCAAATTCTATTTTCCTCTCCGTGCAAGCGCCCTATCTCAGTAAGAGAGTTATCCGAGTTTTTCGCATAAAGTATACTTGTTTGATTTTGATTGTTTTTGTAACTATCAAGGTCTATTGCAACATCACCATTTTTAAATGATATTACATAAATCAGCAAGCAAAATCCAACTATAAAACAAGTAAGTAGAATTACAATTAAAGCAGAAAAAAGTATTGTTTTTGCACCTTTTTTCTTATTTGCATTCCCTTTACTTCGGGATTGATTCTTCATTTATTTAAAAGCCTCCTTTTAATACACCTATATAAATATTTTTGTTAATATCAATAAATAGAATGAATTTTTAAATATTAAAACATTTAAAATTAATGCCAAAATTTACATTTAATTAACCATAATATTATATCATACTTTTTTAAAAAAGTTTAGTATAAATATTAAAAACCTTATACATAAACCTTTTGCATAAAAAATCTATTTTTAGGCAAATATAACTATATAAGGTTTGTTTTATATATTAAGGAAGTGAACTAATGAAACAAAAAAGTGTACTGATAACTCTAATTTTATGCACATTAATAGTTTGTATGTTTTTCCTTGTTTTTTTTATTAAAAATTCCGAGAAAAAAAGCCCCGACAAAAGCACAGAACAATCAACAACAGCTTATGAAACAGGATATATACTTGGGCAACACGAGGGAAAACTCGCAATTTATAAGGCAAATTCGAGCACACCTATAGAAATTTTTGATATTTATATTTCTTCACTTCCCGAACACGATAAAGAGGAGTTAGAAAAAGGCATACACGCAAGCAGTGAAGAGGAATTGCAAATTCTTATTGAAGATTATACAAGTTAAAAATTCTGCAAAAAATCGTAAAGCAATTCACCTTGCCATAGTGAAATTTATAATATAATTATTTTGATGTGTGATAACTTTGCAAAATATAATAAATTAAAAATATTTGCTGTTTTAAGAAGCTTTAACGACTAGCTTATATCACTTTTAAATGTTGTCTACCATATAAAGTTGAAAATTACGCAAAGAGCAAAAATTACAATATAATAAAACCCCTGAACTCCTTGTAAATAAAGGATTTTCAGGGGCTTTTGTTTGGAGCTGATGACGGGACTTGAACCCGTGACCTCATCCTTACCAAGGATGTGCGCTACCGCCTGTGCCACATCAGCGAGGTAAAAAATATATTGTAAAACATTATTTTAGAATGGCGACCCGGAACGGGCTCGAACCGTCGACCTCTAGCGTGACAGGCTAGCAT
>CAZEKQ010000029.1:0-19614 GCA_964512735.1 uncultured Eubacteriales bacterium
ATTCTACAATAGGAGGTCTTTTTTGCAATGTCCGTTTTCTCGGGTGCGGTCTACTAGGCTCTTTTTTGTTTTATATGAAATTTTTAATTATGACTTATTACGCTCCACATTTTTGTGTAAAAAAGAGTTTTAAATCAAATTAACTCACGGTTTAGTTTGTTTCTGATTTGTGTTGGGCAAAGATTTTAATTTAAACTTTAATTAATTTCCCGTATTTTTTTACAGTAAGCTTTAAATTAATTTAGTTATGACTTATTATGCTTGAATCTTTTTGCCTTACACAAAATTAAAAATCAACTTACGGTCTAAGTCCACTTCCACCTTGAACGGTTATTGTTTCACCAGTAATGTATTTTCCATCCTCAGATGATAGGAAGATACAGAGTCTGCCGATGTCTTTTTCAGCGTCCGCAAATCTACCCATGGGAATACCTTGAATTGTCTTTTCATAAAGTTCTGGGTAATTTTCACGCCAGTTTTCAAGACTTTCGGTCATTGCTAAAGGGCAAATTACATTAACATTTATTCCAAACTCACCCCACTCAGTAGCTGCAACTCTAGACATACCTCTTATTCCCTCTTTTGCCGCTGCATAGGAGGACTGGCCTGGTCTGCCTGCAAGACCTGCGCCAGATGCAAAGTTGATTACAGAACCTTTTGACTCTTTTAAGTGTGGAAATGCTTGTTTCATATAATTAAATGTTCCATAAAGTCCTGTATAAATTGCCAAATCAAAGTCTTGAGTTGTGTGGTCTGCAAGCAAAACACCGGATTTTGAGGCTTGAGCATTGTTTATTACAACATCAATTTTTCCAAATTCTGTAATTGTTTTATCAATAACGGTTTTTACATCTTCTTCTTTTCCGCCGTCTGCAGTAATTGCCAAAACCTTTACACCGTAGCTTTTTTCTATCTCCTCTTTTGCTTTATCTAAGGTTGATTGTGTTCGCCCTGTGATGATTAAATTTGCGCCCTCTTTTGCAAAAGCAGTGGTAATACCAAATCCTATCCCTTTACCTCCACCAGTGATTAAAACAACTTTGTCCTTCATTTTTCCCATTTTTTATTCATCCTTTCATCTAACAATGTGATAATTTTACTCCTTAAAACATTGTTTACTTTCTAACATTCTATCAAATTTAAAAGCGTTTGTACAGTAAAAACACCACGAAATTTTGAAACTGATTTTCGTAATTCTTTTTAAACAATATATAAATTTTGGCAAATTGATATTGATATATTTTTTTATTATATTAGAATGTTACTTATACCAATTAATAAGGAGAGTTAAAATGGAAATATCTTTTGACTGTATTCCGTGCTTGTTAAAGCAGGCAGTTTCTGCATCAAAAATGGCAACAAATGATAAAAATATACAAGAAAAAATCATCTTTGAATCTTTAGAAATTTTATCAAAATATAACGATTATTGCTGTTCGCCAGATTTAGCACGGGACATACATAGTGTTGTAAAAAAGCATACAAAAGTTGCTGACCCGTATAATGAGATAAAACAAAGAGATATAAACTCTGCAAAAAATGTTTATCCGGCGTTAAAAGAATTCTTGGCTCAAAAGAACAATGAGCTATATTGGGCACTTAAAATATCTGCAACAGGTAATATAATTGACAGTGCGATATCAAGTTTTGTAGATATTAAAGGATGTGCATTGGCAGAGGCTGAAAAAGATTTTGGCGTTTGTGATATAAGAGATTTTGAAGAAAAAATCAAAAATGCAAAAACAGTACTAATCCTAGGCGATAATTCTGGAGAAACAGTGTTCGACAAAGTTTTGATTGAGAATTTAGCACCCAAAAACGTGATTTATGCCGTAAGGGGAGAGCCAATTTTGAATGACGCTACAATGTCGGAGGCGATACAATCGGGGCTTGATGAGTGTGCTACAATTATTTCTAGCGGTTGTGACTCGCCAGGAACAATTCTTGATAGATGTAACACTGAGTTTGTGGATTTATTTTACGATGCTGATGTTGTTATAAGTAAGGGGCAGGGGAATTTTGAGTCGCTGTCAAGCTGTGATAGGGAAGTGTATTTTCTCTTGAAAGCAAAATGTGATATGGTAGCGGAGCTTTTGGGAGTAAATGTAAATGACTATGTTTTTAAAAAACATATAGCATAATAAAGATGGACGGTTATTGGGTTAAATTTTATATTTTCAAAAACACTTATGGCAATTTATATTAAATATAGTATTTTATAAAGGTTAAATATTGTTTTCAAAAAAATGTTAAGGAGTGAATGTAGTGCAGCAAAAAACAAGCGAAAAATCTAAAAAAATTATTTTTATAGCAGTTGTTTTGGTTGCATTAATTTCTAGTGTAATATCTTTTATTTGGTGGCAGAGTGTAAAGGGCAGAGACCTTACAGTGCAAATAGATGAAAAAATAAAATATCCTAGCGTTTCTCCGGCTCTTGACTTTCCACAATTTGTAACAAGCGAATTGCAAGAAAAATATGAGTATAATAACGATGTTGTAGGTTGGCTTAAAGTTTCGGGAACAGACATAAACAATGAGGTTTTGCAATCGACGGACAATGACTATTATCTAAGACGAACAATAGACAAGCAAAATAGCGTTTGGGGTTGTTACTTTGTGGATTACAAGTGCAATGTAAAAAGCAGAGAAGATTTGAGCAGAGTCACAATAATCTATGGGCATAGTCTGAATGACAACAAAGATGGCAAAAAGTTTACACAGCTTAAAAGATATAATGATATTGATTTTTGCAAGGCAAACAATGTGATTTCTTTTTCACTACTTTATGAAGAGCTAAAGTTTGAAATTTTTTCAATATCAGTAATGCCAATAGATTTTTATTATATTGAATCAGAGCCAAACGATGAGAAGTTTGCACAAGTTATTTCTAAAATATATGAAACAAGCGTTCACTCATTTTCTGATGTAAAGGTAAAAAAAGATGATAAAATATTATTTTTACAAACCTGCACATCAGATAAAAATTATAGATACATAGTTGCTGCAAAGCTGATTTAGAACTTACAAAAACTGTGTTGCCGGCTAAAACCTAATAGTTGCAACACAGTTTTTTATTTTATAGTTTTTGATAGAGGAGACTATTTGTATGAAAAAAGTAAAGGCTAAAAATCTAAAAACGCTAGATATGATGCACATTGCTCTTTTTGTTGCACTTATCTCTGTTTGTTCTTGGGTTTCTATCCCATCAACAGTTCCGCTAACAATGCAAACTTTTGGAATATTTTGTGCCATCGGTCTTTTAGGAGGCAAATCAGGGACAATAACAATAATAACCTATGTTTTATTAGGTCTTGTCGGCGCACCTGTTTTTGCAGGGTTTAAATCAGGGGTCGGAACACTTTTTGGAGCAACAGGTGGATATATAATAGGTTTTGTTTTTTTAGGCATGACTTACTGGATTATAACAAGTTTTTTTGGAGAAAAAACAATCACAATGATGATTGCAATGATAGTCTCCTTGTTCGTTTGCTATGCTTTTGGTACGGCTTGGTTTGTACTGATGTATGCACAAAATTTTAAAGAAATGGGTGTTATTTCGGCGATTAATATGTGTGTTGTACCGTTTATTATTCCAGATGTTTTAAAAGTTTTGCTTGCAACATTTGTTGTAAAAAAAGTGTCGCCCTATATAAAAACACAGTGATTTTTAATTTAGTTTAAAATACATTTCCAACATTCTATTAGTCTTTCTAAAGAATACATAGCGTTTGCAGGGCTAGTTGACGGCAAGATTTTAATATCACGATTTGTAAGGGGCTTAATATGTTTGTTATATAGTTTTCCGGCGGTGTTTCCATTGGCATAAATGTTTGAGATTTCGCATTGTGATAGTATTATATTTAAATCATTTGGCACAATATTTTTTATACTACTGTCGCTAGAACCTGTAATTTCACAGATTTTTATAGCGTCCCAAAGGGCAATGTTATTATTCATTAGCATTATCTTTTTTTGTAAAGTGGTTTGTGGAAGCTCACAATCAAAAATGGCGCACAAGGTTTTCCAAAACCTGTTGTTTGGGTGTCCGTAATAAAAACCGTTTTGCCTTGATTTTACAGATGGAAAAGAGCCTATTATTAAGATTTTTGAATTTAAATCAAAAACGGGTTCAAATGTGTGTTCTTGTCTTAAATTACTCATAAAAAGTCCTTTCAACTAACAAAGTTTAAATATAGTTTTTTAAAAAAATAGAAATAAAATATGTAAGAAATATATAATTTTTTTACAATTGCATCTATATGAAATATAAAAAATAAACAATTAATACTGGTTTTTATATTGACAATGCCGATAAGTCTTATTATAATTAAGCTTATGGTGATAAAATATAAAAAATATAAATGCAGGTGATTTTACTATGGTTAAAATGCTAAAACCGAAAGTTTTGGGAGCGTCTGTCATTGGTGCAGCGGTTGGGTTTACTGCAAATTATGCCGTAACTAAAGTAATGTTTAAACCAAAGCAAACTATTGATTTTGCAGGAAGACAAATAACTGTTAATGGAATTTTGCCTTCAATGCAACCTAAAGTTGCAAATTTGGTAGAGGATTCGATAAATGCGGTTCTTAAAAATCCGGATTTGCTTGCGCCTGTTCAAAAAGCATTCCTAAAACCTGAAATAAAAAATGAAATTGTGAACATTATCATTAAGTTTATTTATGAAACAGCAGACAAAAAAAGCATAAATGAGCTTATTTCAATATTCCTTAAAGAAGAGCAAAAGGATGTTGTTGTAGAATACACAAAAGAGTTTATTACAAAGGTTTTGATAGATAAAACAGATAAAGAATACCTTGGAAGAGTGTTAACGCAAGAGGGTATAAAAATATTTAAAGAGGCTACTAGCAATTCGCTTATGTCAAAAATGATGAATGAGAGAATTTTTGCCTCTATTGCAAAGGCTATAAGTGTAGCGGTTCACAAGTTTGTTGAAACAAGGGCAACGAAGGTAATTCTTGATATTGTATTTAGTGAGATGGATAACGTTATGGAACTTACAATACCACAACTTCTAACTGAATTATCTCTTGATGAGAGCGAAATGCGTAGACTTGCTAATATAATTTATGACGCGGTAGTGCTAGAAATTGTTCCTGAAGTTTTAGAGAACATTGATTTTGGTTATGCTGCAAAGTCGGGAATCAACAAGATTAATTTTGAAAAAATAGACAGTTTTATTAATGAAAATTTTCAAAAGTTTTCATTAAAAACTAGTGCGTTTGGAGCCGTTGTAGCCGGAGTTACAACGAATATTATAGCCTCAAAGGTTTTACTTAAATAATTATAATATAAAACAGCTTATTTGTATTTTTATATAGTAGGCTGTTTTGCATTATTATATTTAAATTATTGTTCAATTAATTCTCGCAAGAACTAACAAGGATAGTATTAATACAGGTTTTTCACTGTTTAACAACAAGGGTTATTTTTAGGGAGGAATAATTATGCAAAACAAGCTAACAAAGGGCGATTTACTGAATTTGGACGGAAGTCTTGCACAAAAAGGATATGCAAACAGTTTGGTTCTTAAATATAATCGAAATGCGATTAAAGCGGGCAGATTTAGAATCAAAGAGTGGGATTATTATTTGATAACAACGCAGGATTATGCGCTTGCGTTAACTGTTGCAGACAACAGCTATATGGGTCTAATTAGTGCAAGTTTAATAGATTTCAAAACCCGAACAGAAAAAACAAATAATTCAGTTATTTTATTCCCAATGGGCAAGCTTGAAATGCCTTCAACTTCGGATAAGGGCGACATTCATTATAAAAATAAAAGAGTAGATTTTTTGTTTCAAAGGGTTGAAGAGGGAAGAAGGCTTAAAATAAAGTTTGACAAATTTGATGGCAAAGACGATTTAGTTGCAGATGTTTTGCTAACTGATGAGCCACAGGATTCTATGGTTATTGCAACGCCGTTTAAAGAAAAGAAAACAGCCTTTTACTATAATCAAAAAATCGTTGGTATGCGTGCTAGTGGCTTTGCAAAATGCAAGGGGCGCACCTATGATTTTTCAAAAGAACAAGCCTTTGGTATGCTTGACTGGGGTCGTGGCGTTTGGACATATGACAACACTTGGTACTGGGGAGCGGGACAAGGTGTTGTAGATGGAAATGTTTTTGGATTTAACATTGGATATGGTTTTGGAGACACTTGTGCAGCGAGTGAAAATATGCTTTTTTACAACGGTGTTGCTCACAAGCTAGAGGGTGTAAGCTTTAATATTCCAAAAACGGCAGATGGCAAGGATGATTTTATGTCGCCTTGGACTTTTTCATCAACAGATGGCAGGTTTGAAATGGAGTTTGAGCCTATAATTGACCGTAGCGCACTCGTTTCAATTGGTGTTATGTGTAGTGACCAACATCAAGTTTTTGGCAAGTTTACGGGTGATGCAATACTAGATGATGGAACAAAAATTCATATACAGGACTTTTTAGCATTCGCTGAAAAGGTTCATAATAAATGGTAGCTATGTATTTTAGATAAAAATAACCCTGAGTGTAAAACTTTACATTCAGGGTTTGATTTATGCTATTAAAATTACCAAATAAGCAACATAAAGAATCATCATTAAAACGCCTTGCCAACGGCTAAACTTTGAAAAAATAAGCGTTGGAATAACAGCAACAGACGAAATAATAAGGCAGGCAGGCAAATCAAGGGCGATGCTTTGTTGCGATACTGGAACAGGTGCCCTTGTTATAAACGAGCAAATAGGAAGTATGAGAGTTGTGTCTATGATATTTGCGCCAATAATGTTGCCAATAGATAGTGAAGATTGCTTTTTTGATATAGCGGTTATTGTTGTTACAAGTTCGGGTAAAGATGTGCCGATTGCAATAATTGTAACACCGATAATACTTTCAGGAACATGCATTATAGTTGCAAGAGCACTACCATTATCAACTAGCAAGTCGGCTCCAACAACAATTCCTACTGTTCCGCCAATAAACTTTAAAATATTTGTGATTACTTCTTGCTTGTTTTTTATTTTGGTTTTTTCCTCAACTATATTTTCCTTAGCGTATTTGACATTGTCATACATAAAATAAATAAAGAAAATAAACAAGCATATTGAACCAAATAGATTAAGCTCCTGATTTACAAAAGTAAATCCATAAAGTGCGCCAACCGCTGCAAGTAGCATAATACCCTTTGGCGCAAAGGACTTGCGTTTTATAATGGCTGGCATTGCAATTATTGAGATTGCCATAATAAGTCCGGTGTTTGCAGTCACAGAGCCTACAGCGTTGCCTATTGCAATGTCGGTCTTATTGTCAACCGCTGCAAAAACAGATACTAAAAGCTCGGGCAGGGTAGTTGCAAGGCTAACGATAGTAGCGCCGATAATAAACTTAGGAATACCAGATACTTCAGCAATCCAACTCGCAGCATCAACAAACAAATCTCCGCCTTTGATAATCAAAACAAGCCCTAGCAAAAAAAGTAAAACGACAATAGATGTATTCGTTTTAAAAACCTCCCAAAATAAGTTACAATAAAATCTAATATATTTATTATTGAATCAAAAATATAGTTAAATTCAATTTGTGCATAACAATTATTATACATAAAATAGCAATATTTTCAAGCTGTTTATTATATATATCTATATGTATAGTGTTTTTTGTAATAAATTTAATAAAAAGTGATAAAAGTTAAATTGACTGTATTTTTTATAATATATGTGATATAATGATTTGGCGATTTTTTAAAAGTGTAAAAATATTCAAATATAATGTTTAATATAAGCGATTATATATTAGAAGGGGTTGTCCGGAGTTATGTTTTTATCCTTTTATGGTGCAGCGCGTGAAGTTACAGGAAGCTGTTTTCATCTTGAGGCTTGTGGGAAAAATATTTTAATTGATTGTGGATTAGAGCAAGGATTTGATGTTTATGAGTCTTCGGAGATTCCAATTCCAGCATCACAAATTGACTATGTTTTTTTAACTCACGCACATATTGACCATTCAGGCAGGCTACCTCTTTTATATGCACAGGGGTTTAGGGGTGCTGTTTATGCAAGCGACGCAACATATGACTTGTGTGATATTATGCTTCGTGATAGCGCTCATATTCAAATGTTTGAGGCGGAATGGAAAAATAGAAAAAATAAAAGGGCAGGCTCGCAAGAGGTGTTGCCACTTTATGATATGGATGATGCAATAGGAATTCTTAGCTGTTTTTCTGCCTTTGATTATGACGAAACTATATCTGTTTGCGATGGGGTAAAAATCAGATTTATTGATGCGGGGCATTTGCTTGGTTCTTCAAGCATTGAGATTTGGATAACAGAGAACGAGATAGAAAAGAAGTTTGTTTTTTCGGGTGATATAGGCAACCCTAAGCAACCACTTATTCGTGACCCTCAGTATATTAAAGAGGCAGATTATGTGATAATGGAGTCAACCTATGGCGACAGAAACCACGGTGATGACGAAGGATATATAAACGCACTGGCTCAAGTTATTCAAGAAACATTGGACAGGGGTGGCAACCTTGTTATCCCGTCTTTTGCAGTTGGGCGTACACAAGAAGTTTTGTATTTTATACGCAAGATTAAGGAAGATGGGCTTGTAATAGAACACGGAGACTTCCCAGTGTATGTTGACAGTCCTCTGGCTATTGAGGCTACAAATATCTATTGTGATAATTATCGCAATTATTTTGACGAGGATGCGCTCGCACTTATTGATAAGGGTATAAATCCAATTAGCTTTTCAAACCTTAAACTCTCGCTTACTAGCGATGAATCACGAATGATTAACTCTGATATGGAGCCTAAGGTTATTATTTCTGCAAGTGGAATGTGTGAGGCGGGCAGAATTAAGCACCATCTCAAACACAATCTTTGGAGAGAAGAAAGCACTGTTTTGTTTGTAGGATATCAAGCAAATGGAACATTAGGCCGCAGTATTCTTGATGGGGCAGAGAGTGTGAAGCTCTTTGGTGAAAAAATTGAAGTAAAGGCAAGTATAAAGACTTTACAGGGGATTAGTTCTCATGCAGATTGTGACGGGCTTATAAAATGGGTAAACAACTTTGACCCACGTCCTCAACAAGTTTTTATAGTCCACGGTCAAGATGAAGTTTGTGACATTTTTGCAAAGCGTTTGCACGATGAGTACGGCATAAATAGCTATGCCCCATACCCAGGTGCAAAGTTTGATGTAAACAATAATAAGTTTGTTGATGAGGGCGTTAAAGAAAAGATAAAGAAAAAAATATCGCCTACCTCTATTCGTCCAAATTCACCATATGGCAGACTTATAATTGCAGGGCAAAGGCTTAACACTATAATTTCTAAAAATGAGGGGCTTGCAAACAAAGAACTTGCAAAATTTGCAGACCAGTTAAACTCCCTTTGTGAAAAATGGGACAGGTAAAAATAGATAAAAAATAAAAATAAACTATACAAAATGAGCAGGGTGTAAAAAAACACAGCAAATTTTTGTGTAGTTTTTTTATAAGAAAAAAACGGTAATCGTAGTTATATATTTAACAAATTATAAAAAAATATTGATATAAAATAAAATAAGATAAAGTGAAATGTTTTAACATTAAAAAGTATCTAAAAAATTAAAATTACAAATTAAAGAAAAAACGTATCAAAGATTGATACTATAAGGTAATTTTTAAAAAATAGAAGTTAAAATGTCGTATTTTCTGAAAAAAACTTTTAACAAAGAATTTATAGTTTAGAGTTAAAAAAATAACATATCCTACAAAAAAACAACAAAAGATTGATAAAAGATAAACAATCTAAGCTATCTTGAAACCACTATTTGACAATACTTTAACAAGTGTAAAGTAGCAAAAACATCGTAGTTATAAGGAAAACAAGAAAAATGGATACTTTTTTACACTTTAATATTCTAGATACAAAAAATAAAATCACACAAAACACCCCCTATTGAAAACAAATTTGCTTTATGATAATATTCACTTGCTAGATAATTCTATAAGCAAAAAGAAATTGCTAGAATTAGTCTTAAAAGACAGCTCGTTTATATGTTTTATTTTAAAAAACTTTAGTTTGCAAAAACTCATAAATGAGTACGGAGAAATACTAAGGGAGGTATTTTTTAATGGCGAAAGTTAAAACTGCAGTACCTTTTAATGGAACAGCAGAACAAGAAAAAAATTTAAGAGAAATCATTGCCCAGCATAAAGGTCAGAAAGGTGCATTGATGCCAATTCTACAACAAGCACAAGGACTTTATGGTTATTTGCCAATAGAGGTGCAAACAATTATTGCACAGGAGCTTAAAGTTTCGTTATCTGAAGTTTATGGAGTAGTAACTTTTTATGCTCAGTTTACACTAAATCCAAAGGGTGTAAACCAAATTAGCGTGTGTATGGGAACTGCTTGTTATGTTAAAGGTGCACAAAGCGTTCTTGTAAAGCTTGAAGAAGAGCTTGGAATTAGCGAGGGTGGAATAACACCAGATGGTCAGTTTTCTCTTGAGGCTAACCGCTGTGTAGGTGCTTGTGGACTTGCACCAGTAATTATGATAAATGACGATGTATATGGTCAGCTTGTAGCAGACGATATTCCAGATATTATTAAAAAGTATAGATAATTTGTGTAGGGGGTGCTAAATACTATGAAATCTCTGAAAACTCTTGAAGAGCTTTCTGCTCTAAAGGCAGAGGCACTTAAAAGTTCTAATTTAGGAGAAGACACAACAACTACACGCGTTGTTGTTGGAATGGCAACTTGTGGTATTTCTGCGGGGGCTACACCTGTTTATGAAGCAATGGTTGAACAGGTTTCAAAAAAAGCTCCTGATATTATGGTTTCAAAAACAGGATGCATAGGAATTTGCTGTATGGAGCCTATTATTGAGGTTCACGAGCCAGGCAAAGAAAAGGTAACCTATGTTTTTATGACACCTGAAAAGGTAGAAAAAATAGTGGATCAGCACTTATTAAAAAACCAGGTGGTTGAAGAGTACACCATCGGTGCAAAAGAGTAAAGGAGAATAAGCGTATAATGAATACTGTTACATCCTTGAAGGATACAAAATTCTTTGCAAGGCAAGAGCGTGTAGCTCTTCGTAATTGCGGTATTATAAACCCTGAACTCATTGATGAGTATATTGCAAGAGATGGTTATCAGGCACTTGGAAAAGCGCTTAAAACTATGTCTGCGCAAGAAGTTATAGATACTGTTAAAGACTCAGGACTCCGTGGCCGTGGAGGCGGTGGATTTTCAACCGGTATGAAATGGCAGTTTGCTAAAAACAGTGTAAACGATGTTAAATATGTTTGTTGTAACGCTGACGAAGGTGACCCTGGTGCATTTATGGACCGCTCTATTTTAGAGGGTGACCCGCACGCACTTATCGAGGCTATGACAATTGCAGGTTATGCAATTGGAGCAAATCAAGGATACATCTATGTTCGTGCAGAGTATCCAATAGCTATAAGACGCCTTGAAATTGCAATCAAACAAGCTTGTGAATACGGGCTTTTAGGTAAAAATATTTTTGATAGCGGTTTTGACTTCGAGCTTGAGCTAAGGCTTGGTTCCGGAGCATTTGTTTGCGGTGAGGAAACAGCTCTTATGACTTCAATTGAGGGTAATAGAGGCGAACCTCGTCCTCGTCCTCCATTCCCAGCAGTTAAGGGGCTTTTTGAAAAGCCAACAATCCTTAATAATGTTGAGACTTATGCAAACATTCCATCAATAATTCTCAAGGGTGCAGACTGGTTTGCATCAAAGGGAACTCAAGGCTCAAAGGGTACAAAGGTTTTCTGCGTAGTTGGTAACATTAACAACACAGGTCTTGTTGAGGTTCCTATGGGAACTACTCTTCGTGAAGTTGTTGAAGAAATCGGTGGCGGAATTCCAAACGGTAAAAAGTTTAAAGCAGCACAAACAGGTGGTCCATCTGGCGGATGTATTCCAGCATCGCTTATAGACACAGAGATTGACTATGATAACTTAATAGCAATCGGTGCTATGATGGGGTCTGGCGGTCTTATCGTTATGGATGAGGATACTTGTATGGTTGACATTGCAAAATTCTTCTTGGACTTTACCGTTGATGAATCATGCGGAAAATGTACATCTTGCCGTATAGGAACAAAAAGACTTCTTCAAATGCTTGATGATATAACACTTGGAAAATCATCTCTTGAAGATTTAGATAAAATGGAAGAACTTTGCCATTACATAAAAGACAACTCGCTTTGCGCACTTGGTCAAACAGCTCCAAACCCAGTTCTTTCAACACTTAAATACTTCCGTGAGGAGTATGAAGCTCATGTTGTTGAGAAAAGATGCCCTGCGGGTATTTGTAAGGACCTTGTAACATTTGAAATAGTAGAAGAAAAATGTATTGGTTGCACAGCGTGTGTTAGAGTTTGCCCAGTTTTTGCAATTGATGGTAAAGTCAAATCACCTCATACTATTAATCAAGAAAAGTGCATAAAATGTGGCGCTTGTTTTGAAAAATGTAAATTTGATGCAATAATCAAAAAATAATATTAAAAAATAAACTATGAAAGGGAAAACTCGATTATGAATACTGTTAAATTAACGATTAACGGGATTGAGGTCGAGGCTCCTCAAAATGCCACTATATTACAAGCAGCTCACATTGCAGGTGTTCGTATACCTACATTGTGCTATCTTAAAGATATAAATGCTATCGGCGCTTGCCGTATGTGCGTAGTGGAAGTAAAGGGTGCCCGTTCTCTTGCGACGGCTTGCGTTTATCCTGTAGAAGAAGGGATGGAGGTTCTTACAAACACTCCAGCTCTTAGAAAAGCACGCAAAACAACTTTAGAACTAATTCTTTCAAATCATAGAAAAGACTGTCTTTCATGCTCACGAAGCCAAAATTGTGAACTACAAGAGCTTTCACTTGAATATGGTGTTGACCAATATAAGTTTGAGAGTGGCGAGGTTTTAGAAGCTGACATTGATGATTCAGCACCTCACCTTGTAAGAGACAACTCAAAATGTATTTTGTGCCGTCGTTGCGTTGCTGTATGTAAGCACAATCAACACGTTGCAGTTATTGGCTGTAATGACCGTGGGTACGATACTCATATTTCAAGCACTTTTGATTTGCCTCTTGAAGAGACATCGTGCGTGTATTGTGGCCAGTGTATCACTGTTTGCCCAACAGGCGCACTTGTAGAAAAAGATGATACAGCAAAAGTTTGGGACGCTCTTAAAGACGACACAAAACACGTTGTTGTAGCACCTGCACCGTCTGTTAGAGCACAGCTTGGTGAATGCTTTGGTATGCCAATTGGCACCAATGTTGAGGGTAAGCTTGCAGCAGCACTTCGCAGACTAGGTTTTGACAAAGTTTTTGATGTTGACTTTGCAGCTGATGTAACAATACTTGAAGAGGGAACTGAGTTCCTTGGCAGGCTTAAAAACAATGGAGCATTGCCACTTATCACTTCTTGTTCTCCAGGTTGGATTAAGTTTTGCGAGCATTATTACCCAGAGTTTATTCCAAACCTATCATCATGTAAATCTCCACAACAGATGTTTGGAGCACTTACAAAAACATATTATGCAGAGAAATATGACATAGACCCTAAGGACATTTATGTTGTTAGTGTTATGCCGTGTACTGCAAAGAAATTTGAATCAACTCGTGATGATCAAAGTGCAGCAGGGTATCCTGATGTTGATGTTTCTATCACAACAAATGAGCTTGCAGCAATGATTAAAAAGGCTGGAATAATGTTTAACTCTCTTCCAGATGAAGAGTTTGACAAGCCTCTTGGAATTGCATCAGGAGCGGGCCATATATTTGGCGCTACTGGTGGAGTTATGGAAGCAGCTCTTCGTACTGTTGCAGAGGTTGTAACAGGGGAAGAACTCAAAGACCTTGACTTTAAAGATGTTCGTGGACTTGATGGAATCAAGGAAGCAGAATATGACCTTGCAGGAACAAAGGTAAAGGTTGCAGTAACTTCAGGACTTGAGAATGCAAGCAAATTGCTTGACAGAATAAAAGAAGGCAAAGCAGAGTACCACTTTATTGAGGTTATGGCTTGCCCAGGTGGTTGTGTAAATGGCGGCGGACAGCCAGTTCAACCAGGATATATACGCAACTTTATGGATTTAAGGTCTGAGCGTGCTAAGGCGCTATATTCACAAGATAAGGCTATGAATTTGAGAAAGAGCCACGAAAATCCAGCTGTTAAAGAGCTGTATGACACATATCTTGGTGAACCAAATAGCCACAAGGCACACGACCTACTCCACACAACATATGTAAAGAGAAAGGTCTATTAATTGTTGATTTGCAATTAAAGATACAAATTAAGCCATCTGTTTGGGAGACCAAATGGATGGCTGTTTGAAATTTTACAAACAAATAGATATATTAAAAACTGATTCTATTGTATGATTATTGTAGATTAATAAATTATTTTATAAAAAGAGTTTTCATCAATTTATTACAATATACGAGTTTTTACTTCAAATTTATAAAACTCAAATAAAAACATTTGATTAATTGCTTTGACAGCTGTTCATATTTATGTTTAAATGTAATTATAAGTGTGTTTTTTAACAAAGTGTTAAAATTTACTGCAAAATTAAAAGTATATTAACCAAAAGCGAATAAAAAGAATGTAAAATTAAAATATCTTATTAGGGGGTTTCAATATGGGTGCAGAAAAAATTTTGGTCGTTGATGATGATATAAATATTTGTGAGCTGTTAAGGCTTTATTTAGAAAAAGAAGGGTACACAGTTGTAATAGCAAATGACGGTGAGGCGGCGGTTACAACTTTTCACGAGCAAAAGCCGGATTTGGTTGTGCTTGATATAATGTTGCCAAAGCTTGACGGTTGGCAGGTGTGCCGCGAAATTCGTAAAACTTCGGATAAACCAATTATTATGGTTACAGCAAAGGGAGAAACCTTTGACAAAGTTTTAGGGCTAGAGCTTGGCGCAGATGACTATGTGGTAAAGCCTTTTGATGCAAAAGAAATTATTGCAAGAATTAAGGCAGTATTGCGCAGAACTTCATCTGTAGCAGAGGTTGAGAGTAGGCAGGTTGAGTTTGATGGCCTTTCTATTAATCTTACAAATTATGAGCTTAAAGTCAGGGGCGAGCAAATTAGCACCCCACCTAAAGAGCTTGAGCTTATCTATCACTTAGCAAGCAACCCAAACAGAGTTTTTACAAGGGATCAGTTGCTAGACGAAGTGTGGGGATTTGATTACTACGGAGATTCGAGAACTGTTGATGTTCATGTTAAAAGACTGCGTGAAAAGCTTGAGGGTGTTTCGCAAAGCTGGGAGCTTAAAACAGTTTGGGGAGTCGGCTACAAATTTGAAATAAAAGAATAACAATCATCGGAGTAAAATAATGGATGAGAAAAAAGGCAGTTTACTAAAAAAATATTTTGTAGCATCTGTTTCTATTTTGTTTGCAAGTGTTTTAATAATGGGTATTTCACTTATGTCGTTTGTTGCAGATTATTGGACAAATGGCAATGTTAGCATGCTCAAAGATAATGTAAAAACAGTTGCAAAAACAACACAGGATTTGTTTGAATCGGGCAGAATGGAAGATGATAATGAAACATCTGTTTTTATAATGAGTAATATGCTAAGTATTATGTCATCCGCAATTGAGGCCGATGTTTTTGTTTGTGACATAGATGGTCAAATAATATTGTGTAAAGACCTTTTGACCACAGATATGAAAATTATAAACGGTGGCAACTGTGAAATTCACGATGGCTATAAAATATCTTCGCATATAATTGAGAATATAGGCGAGGAAAGCTATTATAAAATGGATACGCTAGAGGGACTGTATGACGAACTTCATATAATCGTTAGCGAAAGAATAATAGTTAATGGAAGTACTATAGGATATGTTTTTGCCACACAGCCTGTCGTTGAAGGGTTAAGGCCATTTATAAATGGAATGTTAAGGCTTTTTGCTTTGGCAGCACTAATAACAATAGTCCTTACTTCCGCTGTGGTTTATGCTTTTACTTATAGCATAACAAAGCCGTTGCAAGAGATGTCTAAAATGACCAAAAACTATGCAAACGGTGACTTTTCACAAAGGCTAGTTGTGCCGAATAATGACGAGCTAGGCGAGCTTGCAAGTGGGCTAAACGCAATGGCACAGTCGCTTGCGGCACTTGAATCATCACGGCGTAGCTTTGTTGCAAATGTTTCGCACGAGCTTAAAACACCGATGACTACAATTAGCGGATTTATAGATGGAATTCTTGATGGAACAATTCCACCAGAAAAACAAGACTATTATCTAAAAATTGTGTCTGACGAAGTTAAACGCTTGTCAAGGCTTGTTGTATCTATGCTTAATTTGTCAAAGGTTGAGGCGGGCGAGCTTACACTTCAAGTAAACAAGTTTGATATATCACAGATGTTTTTTAATATCTTCATCACTTTTGAACAGCATATAGAAAAAAAGCACATTATGATTGAGGGTCTCAGCGAGCTTCAAAGCATTTATGTTGAAGCTGATGAGGATATGATACATCAAGTTATATATAATCTTGTTGATAATGCTGTTAAATTTACCGACGAGGGTGGAAAAATTTGTGTTTCAGTAGCACTAGAAAATGACAGGGTGATTGCAGGAATTAGAAACACAAGTCAGGGAATTCCATCTGATGAGGTTTCAAAAATATTTGAGAGATTTTACAAGGTTGATAAATCTAGAAGCGGTGATGTAAAGGGAGCAGGTCTTGGACTTTACCTTACAAAAAGCATTGTAAAAATGCACGGAGGTCAGATTGCAGCTAGAAGCAAACAGGATGAATACACAGAATTTATATTCTGGATTCCTAAAAAAAGAGAAAAGTAAAAGGAGTCTTACTTTATGGATTTAAACAATCAAGATAAACAAAATGATGGCAACGGGTATTATGGCAGCACTGGCGGTTCTACACCAACGCCACCTCCAACACCACCGAAGAAGGACAAAAGCGGAATTAGTGCGTTTATAGGGCTTATTGGTGCGATTGTTTTAGTTTGTGGAATAGTTATTGGAATTGCTTTTGCCGGAGCTGATAATAATCCACAAAAATCACCCAAAAAAGGTAATGATAACAACGGTGCACCATCTGTGACGATAAACCAAACGCCAACAAATGATAAACTAAGGTCTGACACAGGTGCTTTAAGTAGCGTTGATGTGGCAAAAAAAGCGTCAAATTCAGTGATTGCAGTTTTAACATATCAAAACAATAAGCTTTCCGGAGAAGGCTCTGGAATAATAATGGGTGAGGATAAAGAAAAGAAAAACACCTATGTAATAACTTGCGCACATATTATAAATTCAGCAAACACAACGGTTAGAATTCAAACAAAAGACGGAACGCAGTATGATGCCGAAATAGTAGGCTTTGACAATAGAACTGATGTGGGAGTTTTAAAAATTGCAAAAACAGGGTTTGAACCAGCAGAGTTTGGAGATTCATCAAAACTACAGGTTGGAGAGCAGGTTTATGCAATAGGAAACCCCGGCGGAACAGCGTTTTATGGCTCGTTTACACAAGGGGTAGTTTCGGCAATTGATAGGCTAACATCAGCGGGAGAAAAGGGATATTCGATGTCTTGCGTTCAACACGATGCTGCAATAAACCCAGGAAACTCTGGAGGTGCGTTGGTGAATGTTTACGGTCAAGTAATTGGCATAAATTCATCCAAAATTGCAGATGCAGAGTATGAGGGAATGGGATTTGCAGTGCCTATAACGGTTGCAAAAGATGTTGTTGATAAAATAATTGCAAACGGATATGTGCCAAACAGACCAAAGCTTGGGATAACCTATTCTGCGGTAACACATAGCCAAACTTATAGTATGATAGTTCAAATGAAAGGGCTTCCAAATGGCTCTGTTGTAATAGCAGGAATTGACCCTAGCAGTAGTCTTGCAGGCACTAAGGTGCAAGTAGGCGACCTTATAACTGGCGTCAATGGTAAAAAGCTCGACAGCTCAGATATTTTGCTAGACACAATAGAAAAAAGCAAGGTAGGGGATGAAATAACCCTTTCGATTTGCCATATTAACGATGACTACAGCCTTAATCAATTTGATGTAAAGGTAAAGCTTATAGAGGATAAAGTTACACCAAAAACCGAATAGAAAAAAATAAAAGGTACTAGGATTTGAAAAACTCCTAATACCTTTTTTATTATATTTAATCCTCTAGTCCAATTTTAAAGGGAAGCCACCAAGTAAATCCAAAAATCAATGTGCAAATAACACTTTTAAACTTGCTTTTGTTATGTTCTATTCCGGCTTTTATGCCGATTATAAAAGTTTCAGCAATGTGGGTTATAGCAACAGCAGAAAAAAGACCCCACTTTTTCTTTTTAATTCCATTATAAATACCGATGACATAAAGCAAAATACAAATAGCCTTGCCCGCATTAAATAAAATTTTAAGCAATTTGTTTTTGCTAGTGTTTGTTTTTATCATAATTTCACCTCCTAAAAAATTAATACCTACATTTTAACTTAAATATGAAAATTAATCAACGATTTAATTAAAAACACTAAATTTTATTAAGACATAAGATAAAATATGTTAAAAATTTTACAAATGTTTATTTTTGTGCTATATTAAATATGGGCAATAAAATACAATGCGTATTAATTTTGCTATGCGTTGTACTTTTTTAAAATGCAGGGGGTAAAAATCTAATGAACAACCAAAGAGAAAATCCGATTTCTGTAAGGTCAAAAAAATGGCTAACAGATGCATTGTTTGAACTTATGAAAGAAAAGCCTTATGAAAAAATATCTATAAGAGAAATTGCCGAAAAAGCAGGGCTGACTAGGCAAACATTTTACCACAACTTTTCATCTAAAGAGATGTTGCTTATGTATAAGTCTGACCAATTGTTTGATGAGTTTTATCACATTGCAAGGAAAAACAATATAAAAACAGCAGAGGAATTGATTTTATTTTATTTTAGATATTGGAAAGAACGCTCTGAGTTTATAAAGCTTTTAATTGACAATAATGTAGAGCATATTCTTACACACAGGTATCCTGAATACTTTAAGATTGTGAGCATTTTGGATGTGGAGGGAACTTTGACAGAGGCACAGCAAGAGTATGTTTATGTTTTTTATTCTGGCTCGCTAATTTATTTGCTTTGTAAATGGGTTGAGCGTGGAATGGACTGCTCGCCGAAAGAGATGACGAGGATAGTCAAAGGTATATTAGATGGTGAGTTCTTTTTAGATGAACGAAAAGAGATTTAATAGGCTTTAGTTGTTAAAAACAAAGGGTTTAGGCTCTTTGTTTTTAATTTTATAGTATAATAATTTTAAAAAATAAAAAAGAATAATAAATTGTGTAAAAATATTGACATTAGGCACAATATATGATAATATAATCTTCGCTTGATACGGAGAGATACCGAAGTGGTTATAACGGAACGGTCTTGAAAACCGTCGTACCGAAAGGTACCGTGGGTTCGAATCCCACTCTCTCCGCCATTTGAATTTATGGCAAACTTGCCTTTTATAAATTAATATATTGTTACCATGGAGAAGTACTCAAGTTGGTGACGAGGCGCCCCTGCTAAGGGCGTA
>CAZEKQ010000030.1:0-17911 GCA_964512735.1 uncultured Eubacteriales bacterium
AAGCCCTAAAAATGTTGCAACCAAGGTGCTTTGCCAACCAAGAAAAAAGCCACAAACAGCCATTAGCTTGATATCTCCACCACCAAAAGCTCCCTCAACAATAAATATTAGCAAAAGCATTGGAAGACTTACAACAAAAAAACCAATCACCCTTTGTTTGAGCGTTATATCGTCAAACAATAGAACAGAGGCAATACACGGAACGATTAACCAAAGTATAAATCCGTTTGGAATTTCCATTGTATCCAAGTCCACAAAAGAGATAGCAACAAGAAGCGACATTACAAAAAAGGCAACCACAGCCTTTAAAGAAAAGCCAAATTCAAAAACGCACGCAAGTGCTAAAGCTCCTCCTATTGCCTCAACTAAAGGATACCTTGCAGAAATTTTGCTACCGCAATTTTTGCACTTACCCTTTAATAAAAACCAACTCAAAACAGGAATCATATGGTAGAACTGCAAAACTTCGCCACAATTTGTGCAATGCGAGCGACCCCTTACAAAATCCTCACCTTTTGGAACACGGTATATGAGTACATTTAAAAAACTTCCGACACAAATGCCGATTAAAAACACATAAAAATAAGCTATTGTTACAGGCATATTTATTCTCCAACTCACTGATACTTAAACTCTGCAAGCCCCACATTACTGGCACAATTATGCGGGGCTTGAATTTTTAAAATAAATATTGATAAATTAAAACGGGATTGCAAAAACTGCACGCAATCAAAACAAATGGAAATAATGATTTATTTAACCATTAAGGATTTGCTTTTTTTGTTACCTCGCCCCATTTTTCTCCATCCCACTTAACAGTATATTTCTCACCTTTGTATGTAAATTCTGTAAATTGATATTCACCATCAAGTTTCCAAGTAACATCTCCCGCATCAAGTGTTTTTCTACCTGTTTTCTTTTTAATGCCGTCTAAGTTGCTTTGTTCAGTAAATTGTGTATCAGGTGGGTTATCACCTCTAGCATAGATATTTGCAATCTCTGCTTGGGTCGCTGTCATTGCACTTCTTGCCTCTTGGAGGAAAGATTTCTTTTGTGAATCTTCAATCCAGCCCGCCATTGATGGAACAAGCATTGCAGCGAGAATCGCTATGATAACAAGAACAATAACAATTTCTATAAGTGTAAAACCTTTTTTGTCTTGTTTTAGTTGATTTAGTTTTGTTAGTTTTTTCATTACAAATTGCTCCTTTTACAATTAAAAATTATTTTTACCTGTAAAACAACGCTATGTAACCCTGTGCTGTGCCTCACAAGTGTTCATAAACAAAGTTGATTTGCTCGGTTATTGCTATTATTAAAATAAATTTATATAAAAGCATATCCTCCTTTGTTGATGATTTAAACTGAAAACCGTGCATAAAAACGTTTTTCTTTAATTATAATACCACAATATTCACATAAATGGAATAGTTTTTTTTCATATACTTTTTATATATTGCTATTTTTTATCAAAAAACTGCACAAAAAACCAAAAATTAGCTTTTTGAACAAAAAACTATAAAAATCATTCTTATTTTAAAATATTTGTATTAAAACTTTAAATAAAAATTGTTATATTAAGGAAAAAACTATAACAACTTAGCATAGATATAAAATATGGAGGTGATTTATTTGTTTTCTACATTTTTAGATTTAATATCATACTTATACTATTTTACATTACACATAAGCAGTCCCTCTTCTTTTCCCCTTCCTTTGACTGTAAAAGAAGAAAAAGAGTGCATTGAAAAAATGCAAAACGGAGACTTGGAGGCAAAAGATAAACTTATTAAACACAATTTAAGGCTTGTCGCACATATTATAAAAAAATATTATTCAAATTATTCTGAGCAAGAAGACTTAATATCGGTAGGGACAATAGGACTAATCAAAGGTATAAACTCATTTGACCCATCAAAAGGAACACGCCTTGCCACATATACTGCACGATGTATTGAAAATGAAATTCTAATGTATTTTAGAAGCAGAAAAAAAACATCGCAAGATGTTTATATAAACGACCCTATAGACATTGACGGAGAAGGAAACCCGCTAACTCTTATGGATATCATCTGCATTGATGATAATATAATTGATGAGCTAGATTTAAAAATAAAATCCGAACAGCTAATTGAGTATGTTGGCAACCTTACAGATGTGAGGGAGCGAAACATAATTATTTTGCGATATGGTCTTTTTGATAATGTTCCTATGACGCAAAGAGAAATTGCCGGACTTCTTGGAATTTCTCGCTCTTATGTTTCTCGTATTGAGAAAAAAGCACTCCAAAAGCTTAGAAAAATGTTTGATAGCAAGCCGTGAAGTTATGCTAAGTTAAAAAACAAAAGTTTTTACTATATTATTAGATAATATAAAACAGCCTTACTTTATAAAATAAGGCTGTTTGCTGTTTTATTTTTGATCGTAATTGTGAGCCTCTGCGAGCATCATATCTTTAACTTTCATTAACCTTGTGATTGTGCCACGCTCGTTTTCGTCTAGTTTCATCTTGATATATTTTATAGTTTCCTCGTATTGAGGAATCATAACATGTTCAAGAGCATTAACTCTACGGCGTGTTTTTTCAATTTCACTAGCCATTAGCTGACAGGATTTTTCAACCTCTGCAAGCCTTAGCATAAGTGGCATAATATCAGACAATGATTTAACTGCATCATCTAAATCACAAGAAGTAAACGCAAAGCCATAAGAATAAATGTCATTTTCATCCGCTGTTCTAAACTTGCTTTCATAAACAGGAATCATAACGCTCATGACATTTTTTTCAGTGATTTCTAGGCTCATCTCCTGCATCGGAATCATCAAAGCTATGTCAATACTTTCATCACTCATAACAGAACGGGCAACAGACATATGCGCATTTGCTTGTGCTATTCCCTGTTCAACTTGACGCCTTAACTCTTTGTTTTCACGCACAAGTTCAATAAACTGACGCATCAATTCATCACGCTTATCTTTTAGCAACTTGTGACCTCGTCTAGCTGTTTTGAGCTTTTTATTTAGATTTGTGAGTTCCATGCGGGTAGGGTTAACATTAAGTTTTGCCAATGCAAATCACCTACTTTTTGTCATAATATTTGTCAAGCAACTCATCACTAATACGCTTTAGTTCGTTTCTTGGAAGAATTCTTAGTAGCTCCCAACCAATGTCAAGAGTTTCCTCTATGTCACGGTTTGCATCATAACCTTGAGAAACATAGGTTTTTTCAAACTCATCTGCAAACTTTGCATAGAGCAAGTCTATTTTTGTAAGGGCTGCCTCACCAAGAATTGTCATAAGCTCTTTAGCATCTTTACCTCTGGAATACGCTGCAAACAATTGGTTCATTGTATTCGAGTGGTCCGAGCGAGTTTTTCCATCTCCTATACCTTTATCTTTCAAACGAGAAAGTGAAGGCAAAACATCAACCGGAGGCTGAATTCCCTTTCGATAAAGGTCACGAGAAAGAATAATTTGCCCCTCTGTTATATATCCTGTAAGGTCAGGAATTGGGTGAGTTTTATCATCTTCAGGCATTGAAAGGATAGGAATCATTGTGATTGAGCCATCTTTGCCTTTTTGACGGCCAGCTCTCTCATACATTGTTGCAAGGTCGGTATAAAGATATCCAGGATATCCACGACGACCGGGAACCTCTTTACGAGCAGCAGAAACTTCACGAAGTGCGTCTGCATAGTTTGTGATATCTGTAAGAATAACAAGAACGTGCATTCCTTTTTCAAATGCTAGATATTCAGCACAGGTAAGCGCCATTCTTGGTGTTGCAATACGCTCAACAGCTGGGTCATTTGCAAGGTTTGTGAAAAGAACAGTTCTATCAAGTGCTCCAGTTTCACGGAAGCTCTCAACAAAATAGTTTGCCTCTTCAAATGTGATACCCATAGCTGCAAAAACAACTGCAAACTGCTCATCTGTTCCACGAACCTTTGCCTGCCTTGCAATTTGGGCGGCAAGCTCTGCGTGTGGAAGACCTGAAGCTGAGAATATTGGTAGCTTTTGCCCTCTAACAAGTGTGTTTAGCCCGTCAATTGCGGAAACGCCTGTTTGAATAAACTCCGATGGAAAAGCACGAGCCGCTGGATTCATAGGTGCGCCGTTAACATCAAGACGCTTTTCTGGAATAATCTCAGGACCGTTATCTATCGGTCTGCCAAGTCCGTCAAAAACACGGCCAAGCATATCAGCTGATACACCAAGCTCCATTTGACGACCTGAAAAACGCACCTTACTATCTGACAAGTTTATTCCTGCCGAGTTTTCAAAAAGCTGAACAAGTGCGTTTGTGCCATCTATTTCAAGAACACGGCAACCACGAGTTTCTCCACTTGCAAGCTCTATTTCTGCAAGTTCGTTGTAAGTAACGCCTTCAACATCACGCACAAGCATTAGAGGACCTGCAACCTCTTGTATAGTTCTATACTCTTTTGGCATTAATAGTCCTCCTTCCTGCTCATAGCGAGTGCAATTTGAGAATCAAGAGTTTTCAAAATATTTACATATTCTTCATCCACTTTATCCTCTTGAATATACTTAAATCGTCCGATAGATTCACGAACGGAAAGCTCTACTATATCATCAATATTTGCACCTTTGTTAAGTGCTTCTAATGATTTTTCATAGTACGCTACAACAAGTTGCATCATATGGTGCATTTTATTAGGTGATGTGTAGGTATCAACCTCATGGAATGCAAGTTGGTGCAAGAAGTCCTCACGAATTGAGCGAGATGCCTCCATTTTCAAACGGTCTGGGTCTGAGAGTGCATCCATACCAACCATTTTAACGATTTCTTCAAGCTCTGATTCATCTGAAAGCAGGCTTAACATCTTGCCACGAAGAGTTGTCCAGTCCTCTGCAACATTCGCATTAAACCATTTACCAAGGTTATCAGCATACAAAGAGTAGCTTGTAAGCCAATTTATTGCTGGGAAGTGACGCTTGTAAGCAAGGGCTGCATCAAGACCCCAGAAAACCTTAACAATACGAAGTGTTGCTTGTGAAACTGGTTCTGAAATATCTCCACCCGGAGGTGAAACAGCTCCGATTACAGAAAGTGCTCCCTCACGCTCATCCGAGCCTAGCGAAATTACACGGCCTGCACGCTCATAGAACTGTGCAATACGGCTACCAAGATATGCAGGATATCCTTCTTCGCCTGGCATTTCTTCAAGACGACCAGACATTTCACGAAGAGCCTCAGCCCAGCGAGATGTTGAGTCAGCCATAAGTGCAACTGAATATCCCATATCTCTAAAATATTCAGCAATTGTAATTCCTGTGTATACAGAAGCTTCGCGGGCAGCAACAGGCATATCTGATGTGTTAGCAATAAGCACTGTACGCTCCATTAACGACTTTCCTGTATTAGGATCAATAAGCTCTGGGAATTCTAAAAGAACATCGGTCATTTCGTTTCCACGCTCACCGCAACCGATGTAAACAACTATATCAGCTTCTGCCCACTTTGCAAGTTGGTGTTGTGTAACAGTTTTTCCGCTTCCAAAAGGACCAGGAATTGCTGCAACACCGCCCTTAGCAATGGGGAACATTGCGTCTACAACTCTTTGACCTGTGATGAGTGGCACATCTGGAGAAAGTTTTTTAGAATATGGTCTGCCAACACGGACAGGCCATTTTTGCATAAGTCCAACTTCCTTGTCACCGTCTGGAGTTTCTACAATTGCAACAACATCAGTAACTTTGTAGTCACCTTCATTTATGCTTTTAATTTTACCGCTAATTGATGGTGGAACCATAATTTTATGGACAACTATATCTGTTTCTTGAACAGTGCCAACAATGTCTCCAGAAACCACGCTATCTCCAACTTTTACAGTTGGTGTAAAGTGCCATACTTTTTCTCTATTAAGTGAAGGTACTTCGATACCTCTTGTAAGGTTTGTTCCAGCAACCTTCATTATTTCTTCAAGCGGTCTTTGAATTCCATCAAAAATACTTGTAATAAGACCCGGACCTAGCTCAACACTCAAAGGAGCTCCGGTTGACTCAACAGGCTCACCTGTTCCAAGCCCTGAGGTTTCTTCATAAACCTGTATGGAAGCCTTATCTTCGTGCATTTCTATTATTTCACCAATAAGTCTCTGGTCGCTAACGCGCACAACATCATACATATTAGCATCACGCATACCTGATGCAATTACGAGAGGACCTGAAACCTTGGTAATTGTTCCATTGCTCATTCTTCTATCACTTGCCTTTCTTTTTTCGGCTAAATATTTAAGTTATGCGTCTGAAAGAATATCTGAACCAACAGCCTGTTCAACAGACTTACTTACATTTCTCATACCAAGTCCTGTGTTTCCAACAACACCAGGAATAGGAATAATTGCGGGTGTTGGAAGACTTCGATAACGGTCGAGTTCGCTTTCGATTTGCGTTGCAAGTTGCTCTGTTATATAGATAACTGCGTATCCACCGTCTACAATTCTTCTCAAAGTTTTAATCGCAACTTGAGGCTCGTAAACTGAGAATATATCAAGACCAATCGACGCAAATCCATAAATACTATCTTTATCGCCCATAACAGCAATCTTATACATAAAGCGCTCTCACCCTCTCTCTGATAATATCTGCTGGTAAATCATTGAGTTTTGCTGAAATAATTATACGAACGGTTTTTATCTCTGCATCTTTTGCAAGATAGTATGCAGCCATTGGCTCAATACCAAAATGCTTATACTTGGCAGGCTTTACACATTCCATAATCAAATCATCGCACCATTTTTCAAATGCACTTGTGCTGATTTCAATCATATCAACAGCTTTGCCATATCGGGTATTAGAAATGTATGACAACAACTCTTCCTTACCCTCAAGAGTAGCTGTGACAAGACTGCTTTTATCAAGTGTGTCACATTTGCAAATGGAGCTCTCAACAAATTCTTTGCTTTTGCCCGTATTAGCACAACGCAATGCAACTTTAATATTTGCGGTTACACACATACACTCGGCGCAATTTGAAAGCATTTCACTTTTTGACTCGTCACCAAGCTTTTTTATAAGCTCAAGAGTTTTTGTATCAATAATTGCGTCTGCAAGTTGACCGTTACCTGTACGAGTAAGAACGCTATATGCTTCATACGCTGCGTCACGCATAAGTTCTGGCAAAGAATCAAGTTTTCTCTCCTCAATTGCGTTTACAATCTCATCCGAATTATAAACGCTGGGAGATACCAACAATTCCCTCGGGTCTTGCTGAGAAATAATACATTTAAGTGCCGCTTTTAAATTTTGCATATCATTGCGAATTATAAACATATCAAGCTCGTGAATATTATCTAAAACCTCTTCAAGAAGTTTCCACGATTTTTCTTTATATTTTTCTAAATACTTAGAGTAGTCTTGTACATTCTCAACATCTCCCCAACCGTGTTCAGAAAGCTGTTGCATTACTTGTTTATAATCCTGCGCAGAAATAAGTTGTTCTATATCTGCCGCACTTAAAAGTGTAAGCTCATTTACCCTCACACGCGCTACTGCATAGGCATATCCTGTTTCGTGCATCATTTTATACACGCCTCCCTTTTGCAATTTTGTATGTTTAGGCAAAAATCATATCATAAATTTTATCCTTAAGCTCATCACGAGAATCCTCTATAATGGCTTTAAATGTGCAATTTATTTCTACATCGCCATAGATTAGGATAAATCCCTCTCCAATATTTGCAGGCTTATTAGAAACTTCAAGACTTGCATCTTTAGGAAGTTGCGCATTTATCTTTTTTTCAAAATCCTTAGGTTTACGGTCTAAGTCTTTTTGAGATAAAACCATTACTCCCTGCATGTTTTGCGCATATTTTTTAACAAGGGCATAAATCGCCTCAAAATACTCTTTGTCTGGCATTGCCTTCATTTGTTCATATGCTGAATCAATTGTATCGTTTAAGATTTCAACCTTTGTTGCAAGAAGATTTTTGCGTATTTCAAGGCTGGCACTAGAGTTTGCCATTTCTATAATTGCGCTCGCTTTTGCCTTTGCCTCTTTTATTATTTCTTGCTTTTGTGCATCTCCTTGAGCAATTGCCGCATTTTTTATTTTAGTTGCTTCATTATTAGCATCAAAGATAATACCATCACACTTTGCAACAGAGTCCTGTGAAATCTTGTCAATAATTTTATTTAACCCTGTCATTAACAACTCTCCTTAGCGGATTTAATTAGGTGTTGATTATTGAACCTGTCCTATAAGAAGGATAGAAATTAGAAGTGCCAAAACAGCGTATGTTTCAACCATAGCTGCAAATGTGATTGCCTTACCGTTTTGGTCTGGCTTTTTAGCAACAATGCCAACACCTGCTGCTGCAACACGGCCTTGTGCAACGCCTGAAAAATATCCAACAAAAGCAATTGGAAGTGCTGCTACAAAAAGACCAAGTCCCTGTGCCATAGAAAGCTCTGCTGTGATTTTATTCATAATCATAAAAGCTGCAAGGAAACCATAAAGACCCTGTGTACCTGGAAGAATTTGAAGAATAAGAACTTTACCAAATTTTGAAGGGTCTTCTGAAATTACACCTGCGCCAGCCTCACCAACAATTCCAACACCTTTTGCCGAACCCATACCTGCGAAAATTGCAGCACATGCTGCTCCTAGAATTGCAAAAACTATACCCATACTCATGATTTTATTTCCTCCTTAAATTTAAATGTTTTAGAATTTACACTTAAAGGTGCGAAAAGTCTTCCTCCACCTTCATAGAACTTTGAAAAGAACTCAACATATTGGAGCCTGTTTGTATGAACATAAGCACCGATTACATTGATTGCCAAATTCAAGGTATGACCCAACACGCATATTACAATAAATACTATTGAGTTGCCTGGCATTGACGCAAGCATATTAATAACCGAAGCTATAACGCCTGTGCAAAGGCCAAGTGCCAAAAGCCTTGAATAAGAAAGTATATCACCTAAATATCCTGATGCTGCACCATAAAGAGCATTAAGACCACCAAAGAATTTACCGATAATTCCTTTTGCTCCTCTGCCGTGTGTCAATACTATTAATACTGCTCCAGCAATAAGAAGAATATTAAACACGCTCGCTGCAGGGCCAGTTAAGAAATCATAAATAAACTTTGTGCTTTCTTTGTTTAGCGCTTCTCCACCAATTTGACTATTTATAATTGGAAGAACTCCAAAAAGAATCATAATAATTGGTATGTTATCGAAGATACCATCCATCAAATGACCTTTTTTTGCCTTTGAGTATAAATCTACACAATGAGCAAGTGCTAAATGTAAAATTCCTAAAAAGAAAGCGAATAGCAAAAAGTCCGTAGTGTACTTAATAGGTTCAAACCAATAAAGGTGCTTTTCAGCTATTATGGTAATTCCTAAATATGTTGGAAGGTCGCCAAACCAGCTGTTTAACATTACTCCCCAAAAGGTTGTTCCTATTCCGCAACAAAGACCATAATTTACAGCCTTTGCCTTATCGCCTTCTGGCTTATATTTAAGCTTAATAAACAAGGTTAAAATTACCATTAAGAGTCCATAACCTGCATCTCCAAGCATAAGACCAAAAAAGCAATAATAAAAATATGGCATAATCACATTGGGGTCAACATCACTACTACTTGGTGGTGAATACATATTAGTGACAGACTCCATTGTAGAAGCAAGCGCGCCATTTTGAACCGCAACCGGAACCTCTTCATTCTCATAGTCTGGGTCAGTTACGCTAATTGCAACATCAAAATGCTCTTCGAGCTTGTTTACAAGTGCGTCAACCTCAACTTGTGGAATGTATCCCGATAGAATAAAAATGTTTTCGCTCATTGAGATTTTATCAAGAGATTTGTACTTGTCTGTTCTAAGGGTAAAATAATCAATGAGAAATTCAATCTGCTCTCGCTCTTTGTTGTATGCCTTTATCTTTTCCTCACAGTTTAAAATTTCTTCGTTACACTTTTCAATCTTTTTTTGCATACGATTTAGCCTGTATTCTGGCGCGTGCTTTGTGGGGTCAGACGGGTTTACAAAACCAAGTCCTCTTAATACTTGCTCAAAATCTTTTGCATCATCTTTATGGCAAATTGTTACAGCACAGGTTTGAGTTTTGTCTGCAGAAATAATCTTTGCATCAAAGTTTACCTCTGGTAATTCCACAGCAATGGCAGAAAGTAAAGACTCCCTATCATAGAGTTTTGGGATACTTCCAATAAAAACGGATGTTTGTACTGTTCCCCTAAACGATGACGGGATATCTAAATCTATCCAAGGCATAATAGAATCAATAGCGGTTTGCGCTCTAACAATCTCTACCCTGTTGTCTTGTATTTCTTTATAAAGCGCATTGATTCCATAGCATTTGCTTAAAATTGCGTCAGCTTCTTGAGCTTTGAAGAAAAATTCTGATACAGACATTTCTTTTCTTGGAGCAAAAGAAGCAAGCATTGAGCCTTTTTCAGGCACATATTCATTTAAAATATCCAGTGCGGATGTTGCAATGCTATGAAACTTGTCAAGCTGGGACAATGCAGTGGATGTAGACAGCTTGTAGAGCTTGTCTGTGTCCGCTTCAACATTTGAAAATTCTATAACACCGTATTGCTGAATAAGGTCCATTATAGTTTTACTATCACTTAGCATTGACAAAATTTCTATGCGTTTCATTTCCAAAATCGCCATATAGAAAACACCTCCTTATAAATAATGTTCATAAAAATCAAAGTGTTTGCGGGATTACGTGCTTGACAACAGCGTCAATAGAAGCACTAAGCTTTTCCTGAACTTGCTTATGGAGTTCTTGACTTTGCACCCCAGCGTCATCTTGGGCATTTGCAAAAATTTGGTCCGCTTTTTCTTGAGCTTTCTGAATAATCTGTTCTTTTTCATTTGATGCGGATACCATTGCTGATTCAAGAATTAACTTTGCGTCATCTTGTGCAGCTTTGATTATATCTGCCGCTTTGTTTTTGGCAAAAAGCTCTTTTTCCTTAGCGTCTTTCTCAGCTTCAAGAACCTGATTAATCATTTCAGATGCCATATTTACTAATCACCCTTTCAATCTTTTAAATTTTTATTCTGCTTTGACATATTAAAATAAAAAACAATATTCTATTGCTACATATTACCATGTACCAACTCTTGTATTATATCACACAGGGCGAAAAAATCAACTGATTTTTTGAAGTACAAGCTCCTTATTTTTGTTAAAAATTAATCAAAAAGCAAGATTTTTGATTATGAAAAATAGCAGAAGTGGAAAATGTAAAAATGTATCGTATTCTGGTTGTTTATAATCTCTAAATATGATAGAATTAGACCGTATTTTTATTTTACATAAGTTAACTTTTATAAAAATCTCGGAGGTTTTAAAATGACTGCTGCGTCTGCTAATTCAAGAAGTTCAAATTTCACTACCATTCCTTTTGGAAAACTCGGTATTATTGCCTTGCCTGGTTGCGAAGAGCTAGGCGAAAAAATCGACCGCTTTATTTCAAACTGGCGTGATGAGAGTGAAAACGAGCATAAATCATCTATCATTTTTGACGGATACCACAAGGATTCATACCTTATTGATGTTTCGTGTCCAAGATTTGGCACCGGTGAGGGTAAGGCTGTTATCAACCAATCTGTTCGTGGATATGATATTTTTGTTCTTGTTGATGTGTTTAACTATGGTGTAACTTACGAAATGTACGACCAAAAGGTTCCTATGAGTCCAGACGACCATTTTGCAAACCTTAAAAGAGTTATTGGAGCTATCGGTGGTAAAGCACATAGGATAACCGTTGTTATGCCTATGCTATACGAAGGTAGACAGCACAAGCGTTCATCAAGAGAATCTCTAGACTGTGCGCTTGCACTTCAAGAGCTTTGCTCGCTTATGGATGTTGATAATGTTATTACTTTTGACGCGCACGACCCTAGGGTGCAAAATGCTATCCCTCTAAAAGGATTTGAAAATGTTTCTCCTGTTTATCAAATGATAAAAGCTTTTATCAACAATGTTGATGATATTAAAATTGACAAGGACAATCTCATGATTGTTTCTCCTGATGAAGGTGGAATGGGCAGGGGAATTTACTATGCTACCGTTCTTGGTGTTGAGCTTGGAATGTTCTACAAACAGCGTGACTACTCAAAAATTGTTAATGGCCGAAACCCTATTCTTGCACACCAGTTTCTTGGCGATAATGTCAAGGGCAAGGATGTTATTGTTGTTGATGATATGATTTCTTCTGGCGAATCAATGATTGAAGTCGCCTCTAAGCTTAAAGATTTGGGTGCAAAGAGGATATTTATATTTTCTTGCTTTGGTCTTTTCTGCAATGGTCTTGAGTCTTTTGATAAAGCATATAAATCAGGTCAAATTGAGCGTGTTTTTACTACCAATATGATTTATAGAACACCTGAACTTTTAGAGCGTGAATGGTTTACTGAGGTTGATATGTCAAAATATATTGCATATATAATCGACGCTTTAAACCATGACACTTCCGTAAGCAAGCTACTTGATTCTTCTGATAGGATTAAAAGGTTGCTTGAAAACAGAGGGTTTATTTCAGCTAACAACTAAACTAGTTTATGCGTAGCAGACAAAAAAATACTTAAAATATAAGTCGGGATATTTTTTATAATATCTCGACTTTGTTATATCTATTATTATTTTATCATTTTATTAAACTCTTCTTCTGACAGTATTTGCACTCCAAGGTCATTTGCTTTTTTTAGCTTGCTTCCTGCTTGCTCTCCTGTCAACACAAAATCTGTTTTTTTAGAAACAGAGGACGAGACCTTGCCACCAAAGCTCTCAATTATTTCTGTTGCTTTTGCACGGGAATAAGTTGGCAATGTTCCAGTTAGTACAAAAGTTTTATTTAAAAATCTATCATCTTGCACTGACTGCAAAGAATTCACATTAACGCCTTTTTCTACAAGCTTGTCTATAAGCTCTTTGGTTTGTGTCATTGAAAAATACTCAACCACACTATTTGCCATTATTTCTCCAAAGCCTTCTATGCTTGCAACATCTTCTAGCTTTGCACTAAAAATTTTATCAATTGTTCCAAAACTTTGAGCAAGCTGTTTTGCTGCTTTTTGACCTATATGGCGTATTCCGAGAGCAAAAATCAGCTTTGACAAATCATTTTGTTTAGATTTTTCTATTGCATTTATTAAATTGCTTGCAGACTTTTCTCCAAATCTTTCAAGCTTTTCAAGGTCTTGCGACTTTAAAGAATAAATATCTGACGGGTCTTTTATTAGCTCTTGATTTACAAGCAAAGTAAGCACTGCCTCACCTAGCCCATCAATTTCCATTGCCTCTTTTGAACAAAAGTGAATTAAAATTCTTAACAACTGTGCCGGACATTTAGAATTGTTGCATCTTACTGCTGCCTCATCTTTTTCTCTAAAAACTTTTGCACTGCAAGATGGGCAAACTTCTGGCATTTCATATGCAACAGAATTTTTTTTGTGACTTAAAACAGACACAACCTCTGGAATTATTTCTCCCGCTTTTCTTATTATTACTGTATCGCCTACTCTTATATCTTTTTGTGATATATAATCCTGATTGTGCAAAGTAGCTCTAGAAACTGTAGAGCCGGAAACAAGCACAGGTTCTAATAGTGCTACAGGAGTTAGCACGCCTGTTCTGCCAACATTAACTTCTATATTTTTTACTGTTGTTTGCTTTTCTTCCGGTGGATATTTATATGCAATTGCCCATCTAGGAAACTTTGATGTGCTACCCAGTTTCTCTCGCTTTTCAAAATCATCTACCTTAATTACTGCACCATCAATGTCATATTGCAATGTACCCTTTATCTCACCTATTCTTGATATTTCTTCTTTAACTTCTGAAACTGAATTGCATTTTTTAATAAATGGAACAGTTTTAAATCCAAGCTCTTTTAAAAAGTCAAGGGACGCTTTATGAGAAGATATTTCTACCCCCTGAATTTGTTGAATATTAAAAACAAAAATATCCAGCATCCTACTAGCTGTAACTTTTGGATCCTTTTGCCTTAGTGAGCCTGCCGCTGCATTTCGCGGGTTTTTAAAAACTTTTTCCTCATTGTTTTCTTGCTTTTCCACAAGTGATAAAAATGAGTTTGTTGGCATATATACTTCGCCACGAACCTCTATAAAAGGTATGTCTTTATTTAACTTTAAAGGTATGGAACGAACAGTTTTAAGATTAGCCGTTATATCCTCCCCGACCACTCCATTGCCACGGGTTGACCCCCTTGTAAAAATTCCATTTACATACTCAAGTGAAACTGACAATCCGTCTATTTTCGGCTCTACAACATAGCTTACATTGCCCACAACCGATGTAACTCGCCTATCAAAATCATCTATCTCACCCTGATTAAAAGCGTCTTGCAAGCTCTCCATAGGAACGATATGCTCTACTGGTTCAAACTGCCCATCGGCATTTCCGCCAACTCTATGCGTTGGTGAATCTGGTTCTATTAGCTGTGGATACTGTTCTTCTATGCTTATTAGCTCTCTCATTAAAGAATCATATTCATAGTCTGAAATCTCTGGACTATCTTCGTCATAATACCTTTTGCTATGATAGTTTAAAAGCTCCGTAAGTTCCTTTACCCTGCTAAGATTTTTTTCAAGCTCTGCCATTTACTATATTCCTCCAAAGGATTTTTATAATCCAAAATAATTTTACGACTTAAAAATGCAAGAATATTATACCAAAGTTTTGCTAAGAATAACACCCATTTTACTTTTGGGTTAACATTTTATTTGAACCAAAATTTGCATATGTGTCTGGCACTGTTCCAACTATCACGGTTTCTGCTATGCACATACTTGTTTTAACCTGTGTTGAAGAGTTTGCACCGGGCAAAACAACATATATATCAGCTACTATATCCAGCATTATTCTATGAATTGTTTGGTTAATTCCTGCACTTTCAAATTCGTTTGTAATTTGGGTTTGTGCATTTCCCGAAAGGTTTATATAAAGTTTTATTCGTGGACCTCTACCAGATAAAAGTTCTTTTCCAAACAACGAGCCTATGGGTATACTTATTTGCCTATTTTGAATTTTGGATATTTTCTGAGATGTTCTAGTGCTTATTTCTGCTTTTAGCTTGTTTATTTTTATTATATCCGTTTTTACAGACCTTACATGACCATTATCGTCATGCTCTATAGTTACTAAATTATCATATGTAACTAAATTTTCTTCCATCACTTCATTTATCGCATCGTTTATTGCCACCGTTGCAAGGTTGCTTGCTTGGCTAGTGGCAAGCATTCTAATTAGGGGACGCATTTTTGCATCTATTAAAAGCATTATAATTATGAGTGCCACCACACAAACGATAATCCTGTAAATTATCGTTTTTTGCCTTTTTGTACGATAATACCTGTTTCGCATTAAAAAGCACCCCCTAAATCAATTATATGCTTATAAAAACAAAAAAGTGAACACTATGATTATCACCATAATGTTCACCCAATATTTAAATTAATTTTTATTTACTGCCACTCTTATGCCACTCGCTAAATATGTTTTACAAATATGTAGTACATACAAATTGTCTATGTTTTTTCAAATATTCCGCAAGCGCTACTGAGATTATATTTTATAAGTTTAAAAACTTTAAAATTGATTAGGAATCCGATTGTACTTTGACTAACGGTTACTTCAAATCATATTATATCAATTTCTCAAAAGCTTTTGCGAGTGGTTTGGTGACACACAATTTCATCCGTGTACATTGGAATCACTCACTTTCCTTTTAATAAATGCAAGAACCGACTAGCTGTTATCCAAACTATTGTGCGAGGTTCTTTTGCTTGAAAAAGAGAATTAAGACTGACCATCTTTTTAAATTTATTCCCTTTCCTTAATTCATATTCTACCAGACTTGTTGGTAGATGTCAACACATTTTTTGTATTTTTTTACCTTTTTTTATAAATTATTAGTAATTCATATTTTGCCTTGACTATATCACAAACAGAGGTTAAAATATATATAGAAAAACAAATAATATTTTGAATGAATTGTCATAAGGAGTCATATAATATGGATAACGAATATAATCCAGACATAATAACCGTTGTTGATGAAGACGGTAAAGAGCATATTTTTGAAGAGCTTGACCGTATTGAAACAGATGAAGGAAGGTATGTTGCTTTAATTCCTGTTTATGATGATAGTGAAGAAATTCTCGACGATGATGGTGAGCTTATCATTCTTCGAGTTTTAGAAGAAAATGGCGAGCCTTTCCTCACTGCTATTGAAGACTTTAAAGAGTTTGAAAAGATAGGCAAGATTTTTCAAGAAAGACTTGAAGAGATGTTTGAAATAACAGAAGAGTAAAATTGCTTTTTTACAAACCACCCTACCAAGTACGATAATTCGGCTTATATTAACCCAACACGTACTTTAAGGGAGCCAGTGCTCTGTTAGTGGAATGCAGACCTCTCAACTTCGGTTGGATGGCGGGAGCAAGAAATTAATGGGCGGGCACCCACCTGCTTTATGCAGGTTAGTATTAGTCGTTTCCGGCTTGGTGGGGCTTTGTTTGCTTTAAAACGCTTGATTTTTTCAGGCGTTTTATTTTTTTATACTTTTTTGGAAACACTCTTAATATTGGAAGTGATTTTATTAAAAAGAGTGTTTATGTTTTTTTGGGATTTTTAATAGGATTTATCAACAGCCTTCTTGGTGCTGGTGGTGGGATGATTGCGGTGCCACTACTAAAAAAGTCTAACCTTTCACAAAACGAGGCACACGCAAGTGCAATTGCTGTAATTTTACCGCTTACCTTTATAAGTGCTGCGATGTATTTGTTTAAGGGATATGTCGCCTTTGACGATGTTTTACCATTTGTAATTTTTGGAATAATTGGCTCAATCTTTGGTGCTTTGATACTCAAAAAAATTTCTGCAAAAATGCTAAAACGAATCTTTGCAGTCTTTATGATTTATGCTGGAATTAGGATGATTTTACGATGAATATTATTGCCGGATTTTTATCAGGTCTTGCCGGAGCAATGGGACTGGGCGGTGGTAGTCTTCTTTTGCTATATCTTGCTTTTGTTTTATCTGTCCCTCAAATTAATGCTCAGGGAATTAATTTGTTATTTTTTATACCTTGTGCCATTACATCAATATTTTTTCATCACAGAAACAAATTGGTGCGTTGGGACATTGTTCTTCCTGTTGCTATGGGAGGAATTGCAGGTGTTTTTTGTGGGCTTAAATTACTATCTGTAATCGACCCGAGTTTGCTTAGTAAAATATTTGGGACATTTCTAATCGTGTTTGGATTGTCTGAAATGTTTATAAAAAAATGACTTGCTAAAAAGCAAGCCATCTAACATCTAATATTATTTAAACAATGTGTTTCCTTGTGAATCTATTGCAACAATAAGCGGAAAATTTTCAAACTCTAAACGCTTTACAGATTCGCACCCAAGGTCTTCAAATGCTATTACTTCACATTTATTTATGCATTTTGAAGCAAGCGCTCCTGCTCCCCCAACCGCACACAAATAAACTGCCTTGTTTGCTTTTATTGCATCACAAACCTCTTGTGAACGCTCACCTTTTCCCACCATTGCACAAAGCCCCATATCAAGCAACTGTGGGGAATACGGGTCCATTCTGCCCGAGGTTGTAGGTCCACAACTGCCAATCGCCATACCTTTTGGTGCGGGGGTTGGCCCACAATAATAAATAACTGCTCCATCTATTTCAAAAGGCAGTTTTTCACCTTTATCTATAAGAGTTTTTATCCTTTTATGGGCTGCATCTCTTGCCGTGTAAACTGTGCCAGACAACAAAACTCTGTCCCCTACATTAAGTGTTGATGATATTTCTTTCAAATCTTTTGTATTTATCATTTTTTCTGCCATTATAAAAAACGCACCCCAAAT
>CAZEKQ010000030.1:18011-19426 GCA_964512735.1 uncultured Eubacteriales bacterium
TATTTAACCTCTCCACCCGTTTGAAGAAATGAGGAATAATCCATTCCACCGTGAAGTGGTACAAAATCCTCTGAAAGCTCTTCACCCTCTAAGTGGTCAAGTTTTGAGTTTGCATTTTGGCTAAATTTTTCGGCACCGTCTTGCATTCTAAAATTCTCATCAAGCCTTACAACTGGATTTAAAGGTTCTACTGCATCCTCCTCTACCGCACTTCCGATTGGTTGCGATGAAATAAAATTCGCCTCCACGCTATCGCTATTGCTATTAACATCTTGCGATGTTTCGTGTAAATCCTCTTCAGATACATACTGCGATATCAGTTCATTTGTAACCTTTGTTTGATTTTGGGCAAGACCACTTACTTCCTCTTTTAACTCTTCACTCTCGGACTCACCGCTAATTAGCGTTTCAAACACTTTTATATAATCATCAAAATCACTGATATTTTCAGCAATATCAGTATCACTATAAGATAAATTACTGTTTACTATCTGCTCAATTGAGCTGTCAATATAATTTTCTATGCTTGATATTTCTTCGTTTTCTTCATTATTTTCTTGCTGAAAATTTTTAGTAACAGACACAAGGTTTTCAGTTACCCCTTTTATATCATCAGTTAACCCTGAAACAATTTGAGAGAACTCTTTAGAAATATTGTTTACATAAGATGAAAGGTCGCCCATATCGCCTGCGACCTGCTTTATGGCATCTTTGCTACCCTTGGCAATTTGCTCTGCTCTTTGGGCTGCATCGTCAAGGATACTACCCGAATATACATAAGCGTCTAAAACCACAGATTGAAACTTGTCCTCTATATTTTTAAACCTTTTACATTCGCATTTCAGCTTATTCAAGGTTGATTTTAGCTCTTCATTTTCGGCCTTTATTGCTTCCATTTCAATTGCATCTTTGTTTAAAATACTGCTTACACTTTGGTCTTTATTAAAATTTGTGAGTTTATTTTGATACTGTTTATTCTCTAAATACAGTTCTTGAGCTGTTTGATTTTGAGACAAGAGCTTTTGCTCAAGCTCTTCTATCTTTTTTAAAGCATCTAAGAGTTGTGTATCGCTTTTTTTGTTTTCATTTTCGAGATTTTCAATGTACTCCAATACATCCTCTTTATTAAACCCATACAGTGCACTTTTAAACATAGCATTATCAGCCATAATTCTTTCACCCTTCCTTTTAAAAACATACCATCATAAAAGTATAATATATCTATAATATAATATTATATCAACAAATTTGTTTAAAAACAACTATACTATGCCAAAACACGATACAAAGTTGTGGTAATTTGCAATATAATCAACTGTTTTTAGTAATAAATTAAAATTAAAAAGGCTTGCAGACTAATTAGACCGCACCCGAGAAAACGGACATTGCAAAAAAGACCTCCTATTGTAGAATTA
>CAZEKQ010000031.1:0-7262 GCA_964512735.1 uncultured Eubacteriales bacterium
AAGTATTTAATGTGTGGTTTGCATTTTAAATTGATATATTTCTTTACCTTGTTCTTATTCATTTCTTTGCTCGCCAAAGAAACGAATCAAAGAAAGGCGACACGGGGGAAACCCTCTGTTGACCTTTCACTCGGTTTTCCCCCGTGACCCCCATCCGCTACGGCGTGGAGGGGTTAGTTGGATATGGTTAAGTTTAAAACACAGATGGCAAATGTGTGGGTTTATATTTAATAATATTTAAACTTTAATTCTAAACATAATTAACAATCATATTGTAACTACCAACATATATCATTAAAAAGCAAAAAAGCGATGGAAATCCACCGCTTTTTCTTTATATTATTCGAGGTTAAAAATTATTTTGTTGATTCTTGAACAGCAACAGCACAAGCAACAGTTGCACCAACCATTGGGTTGTTACCCATTCCCATAAGTCCCATCATTTCAACGTGAGCTGGAACAGATGAAGAACCTGCAAATTGTGCGTCACCGTGCATTCTTCCCATTGAGTCTGTAAGACCATAAGAAGCAGGACCAGCAGCAACATTATCAGGGTGAAGTGTTCTACCTGTACCGCCACCAGATGCAACAGAGAAATATTCAACGCCATTTTCCATTGTCCATTTTTTATATGTGCCAGCAACAAGGTGTTGGAAACGAGTTGGGTTTGTTGAGTTACCAGTGATAGAAACATCAACTTTTTCAAGTTTCATTACAGAAACACCCTCAAGAACATCGTTTGCACCATAGCAACGAACTTTTGCCTTTTCACCGTTTGAGTAAGGAGTTTCATTAACAACCTTAAGCTCACCAGTAGAAAAATCATACTCAGTCTGAACATAGGTAAAGCCATTGATACGAGAAATAATCATAGCAGCATCTTTACCAAGACCGTTTAGAATTACTTGCAAAGGCTCTTTACGAACTTTGTTTGCAGTACGAGCGATACCAATAGCACCCTCAGCTGCAGCAAAAGATTCGTGACCTGCAAGAAAAGCAAAACATTTTGTTTCATCTTTAAGAAGCATTGCACCAAGATTACCATGGCCAAGACCAACATCTCTTTGCTCAGCAACAGAGCCAGGGATACAAAAAGCCTGAAGACCGATACCAATTGTAGCAGCAGCGTCAGAAGCTTTAGTTTTTCCCTCTTTAAGAGCAATAGCAACACCAAGGGTATAAGCCCAAACAGCGTTTTCAAAAGCAATTGGTTGAACACCTTTTACAATTGCTTCAACATCGATAGCATTATCGAGGCAAAGCTGTCTTGCAGCCTCAAGGTCAGCAATACCGTACTTTTTAAGACACTCTTCTATTTTGGGCATTCTTCTATTCTTGCCCTCAAATGACATATTGTTAGACATACAGCTTTTCCTCCTCCTTATTCTTCGCGTGGGTCAATATATTTTTTAGCATCATCAAATCTGCCGTAGTTACTAATATTGTTTTTATAAGCATCGTTTGGAGCAATACCTTTACGAATATCCTCAAGCATTTTTCCAACACGAACAAACTCATAACCGATAACTTGATTGTCATCATCAAGAGCCATACGAGTAACATAGCCCTCTGTTGTTTCTAAATAGCGAACGCCTTTAAGGTTTGTGCTAAACATTGTTCCAACTTGAGAGCAAAGACCCTTGCCCAAATCTTCAAGTCCTGCACCAACTTCAAGACCGCCCTCAGAAAAAGCAGACTGAGTACGACCATAAACAAGTTGAAGGAATAGTTCGCGCATAGCAACATTGATAGCGTCGCAAACAAGGTCAGTGTTAAGGCACTCTAAAAGAGTTTTACCTGGCAAAATTTCTGCAGCCATAGCAGCAGAGTGAGTCATACCAGAGCAACCAATTGTTTCAACCAAAGCCTCTTCAACGATACCTTCCTTTATGTTTAGTGTAAGCTTACAAGTGCCTTGTTGAGGGGCACACCAGCCAACACCGTGAGAAAGTCCGCTAATGTCTTTGATTTGTGTAGCTTTTACCCATTTTCCCTCTTCAGGAATAGGGGCAGGTCCGTGATGCGGTCCTTTTTTAACCACACACATCTTTTCAACCTCGTGTGAATAATTCATTTTATAATCTCCTTTCAGGATGGTTTACCAGAGTTTTAATTTACTCAACGGCAAATTTAAGTAGCTTTATTTTGTCCTCAACCATTTTTAGTATTTCAATATAAAGCCTTTTACCAACATTTATATAATGCTCGTCCCCTTCTTTTCCACAAAGCATTGCAAAAGCACAGCCAATATCATAAGGTAATTGGTCGCCACCCTTACGAACACTAAGGTAGTAAAAAGAAAACGCAGAGCCATTGAGAGCCGCTTCATACATTGGATTTTTTTGCAAAATCATAGTTTCTTGCAAAGTGTTAACCGCAATTGTAGAAAGAAGTGTAGATGGCAAATAAAAATTAAGAGCTGCCTCAGCAGAAAATTGCATAAGTGCATACGCCTGTTCTAAAATAGAAGGGTCTAAATCGTCTATTTTAATAAAAGACATAAATAAATCTTTATCACCTGCAAGGTCTGCAAGCTCTTTGCCAAGATTTTTTGCTTTTTCGGAGTTACCATTTTTTCTTTGGCGATTAGTTTCCTCAACAATAGCTAAAAAGTCATCTTTTTCAGATTTTTTGTTATTATTGTTTGGGTCAAAAATCTTTACATCATCGTCATGAATTTTCATTTCTTAATCATCCTATATAGTTTAATAAAAAAATCAATAATATTCAATAAACAAACTGTTAAATTTATAACGAAAAAAAGAGATTTTTTGATAGAATATTACCCCTCCATCATATTTTATAATGGAGGAGTTGTAAAATCAATCTTTTTTTGTTGTAGAACTTGCGTTATTTTTCTTTTGTTGTCTTTTTTTCTTTGCTTTGTAGTTTAAAAGCTCGGTCAAATTTTCATCAGGTGTGGAGTACGAGCCAATTTTCGTGATTCTTGAATTATACAATCCGTGAAAATCGCTTCCACCTGTCATAAGTAAGTTGTTTTTCTTAGCAATTTCGATTAATTTTTCAGTTTCCTGCGGTGAATTGTCAGGATGCCAAACTTCAACACCATCAAGACCTGCCTCAATTAACTCATCAAGCAGTTCAAAACTGTCGTAAAAACCAGGATGAGCTAAAACTGCAATACCACCCGATTCGTGAATTGCTTCCAAAACCTCAAAAACATCCGGAAACTTTGGGGTAACGCTAATGTTGTCAGGATTTTTTGAAGAAAACAATTCGTCATACATATTTCCAAAAATACTAGTAGTAAAGCCACTTTCCATCAAAGCGTGCAAAATATGTTGTTTGTAAATATTAGTAGAGCCAGCTGCACATTTTATAACAAATTCAGGAGTTATAGGATATTTTTGCGCTGTTTTAACAACCATAAGTTGCCCTGCTTTTCTCCTTGCAAGTGAATTACGCCTGCAAAGTCCTTCTAAACGGTCGGGATTATCACTCAAATAGCATAACAAATGTGCCTTCCTATCTCTTTTAGTGTCGATAGAAGAAAGCTCAACCCCAGGAATTACGGTAACACCGTGCCTTTGACCAATAATTTTACCCCTTACAGTACCTGCAAGGCAATCGTGGTCAGTAATAGCAATAGTATTAACTCCCATTTTGTTTGCAAGAATAATCAAATCCTCAATACCTAGTGAACCATCAGAAAGGCGGGTGTGGCAATGTAAATCTGCCGGCAAAAAAATCTCCTCCTATAAAATAATTAATAAATTTTTGTAAACAATACTTCTTACTACTAATTATACTATTTTTCCGCTTGCATTGCAAGGCTAAGTATGCTACAATACGCAGTTACTATAATATTTGGCAATAATTGCAGATAAAATGCAGTTTTGAGGACGGGAGGTTGTACGAATGTGCAAAAAAGTATATGTTGGTTTGAGCGGTGGAGTTGATTCGTCCGTTGCCGCACTGCTTTTAACCCAGCAAGGATACGATGTTGTTGGAATAAATTTGATTTTATCCCCTCAGGATGACGGGGTGGCAAATAAAAATGCGATGAATGTTGCAAAGGAGTTAAATATTCCTTTTGAAACAATTGATTTGCGAGATGAGTTTAAAGAAAAAGTTATAAATAATTTTACAAGCGAATATTTAAATGCACGCACACCAAATCCCTGCGTTGTGTGTAATGAAAACATAAAATTTGGAAAGCTTTTAGACATTGCAATAAAGCGTGGTGCAGATTTTTTGGCAACAGGTCATTATGCAAGTGTTGAAAAAATCGGCGACCGTTTTTTGCTTAAACGAAATGAAAACAAAAAAGACCAGAGTTATTTTTTGCACAGACTTAGTCAAAACCAGTTGAGCAGAATTATTTTTCCCGTTAATATGCCAAAGGAGCAAACAAGAAAAATTGCAAATGATTTTGATTTGCCCGTTGCAAATCTGCCAGACAGTCAAGAAATTTGCTTTGTAAAAGATGATGATTATGCAAAATTTATACTTGAAAACACAAACGAAGAATTAAAAATTGGCGATTTTGTAGACAGTGACGGTAAAAAATTAGGTAAGCATAAAGGCATAGTTCATTATACAATTGGGCAAAGAAAAGGGCTGGGAATGTCCTTTGGAACACCAATGTATGTTATAAAAATTGACCCAAAAACCCACCAAATAACATTGGGCAAAGAGGGTGAGCAAATGAGTGATTTGCTAATTGCCGAAAATGTGAATTATATTTCTGTTGAGAATTTAAAAAACCCTATAAAGGCAAGGGTAAAAATCAGATGCCAAGCACCACTTGTAAACGCAACAATAATCCCACTTGATGAAAAAACAGTGCGAATTGAGTTTGATGAGCCACAAAGAGCAATAACAGCAGGGCAAAGTGCCGTTTTTTATGATGACGATGATTTTGTAATTGGTGGCGGATTTATAAAATAGCAACTATATTAATTATTACCTTAATATATAAAAATAAGTATACAAAGCAAAAACTGCAATGTGGTATAAAATACCCTTGCAGTTTTATTTTTAGCATCTAATTTTTATGGTTTAGTTTTAAAAATAAAAAATCTGCTTGAACAGGCATAGCAAACCAAATGCCGCTTTGCCACTGCAAGCAGATAAAATTTTGTGTTTATGTTATTTTAAGGTTTTAAATAAATTTTAAAACACTTATCTTCTTTTATAACTTCTATTAAAAGATTTTGCACGAGATTTAGGAGCCTTTGCAGTTCTAACCTTTTTTGCTTTTTCCTCTCGTTTAAGCATATTATTGCCCGTATAATCGTATGCAGCGCTAGGCCCCCAGTTGAGAACAAACAACGCAATTATTCCAAGAACAAGACCGAGTACGATTAAAATGATTGGAAACATTAAGAACAAAACAGGGAGAAGAATTAAAGTTTTCATTATAAAAATCTCCTTTTAAATAAATTCAATCAATAATAATACTATTACAACTTTATGAACTAAGTATGAACTTTTTAACAAATTCTTCATTTTTCACTAGTTATTTTATTATCAATCGTTTAAAGAATTAATCATATCCAAATGCTTTAAAAAAAGTTGCCTAAAATTGTCTCTATCCGCTTTTCTATAAACTTTACCGACAATTTCCATATGCTTTACATACTGAATCTCCATAATATTCCATATGCCTTTTTCAACTTTTTCAGAACTCTCAAATCGAGTGGACAGCTCATTTAACGGAGCTAGCGAAGAATAAGTGTTTGCAGCACCGTCGCTTGCAATCCACCTACTGTCAATTTTAAGGTCACTGAATGTTTTTTGGGGATAAGAGCCAATAGCAAGCTCTAGCTTTCGTAAGGCAATCTCTGTAGATTTTTGAGAAATACGGCTAGTTTTTTTAAGAATGTTTTTATCTCTTGAGCAAGTAGCAAAAGAAAAATAATAAGAGTGCGGATTGGTTCTAATAAATTGGTTCATCTTTTTTGCACCATAAAGACTAAGGTCATAATAAACATTATCCCGGCCTTGAACAACTTCAGCAACACCAACTGTGTTAAAGGCTTTCCCAATACTTCTATTTTCTGGAGAAGTGCCAGACAAATCAAATTGCTCTAAATGAAAATCATAAAAATCATTAAGCCTTGTGTTGCCAACAATATTGCCTAGCAAAAATATTTTATAGTTGTCAAAATCATATGCAAAACGGTTTGCATAAAATGTAGTAATCCCATTGTGGGGAGATGCAATGGTTGTAATGCTGTGGATAATCCTGCCATTGTCACCAGTAAAAAGGGGTGAAATATCATTTTCATTTGTGGATAGTCGCTCATCAGCACTACCATACTTTAACAAGTGAGTTAGCATTCTGACTGTTTCTCCACCAAAACTGTGACCTACTAAGTTAATTTTTTTAATTGTTCCGTCACTGTTTCTTTTACCAATATCTTTAATAAGCGGGGTGTCATAAGTCCTGCCAAAACGGTGATGATTATGTTCGTTTGAGTGAGCAACACCGTAGTCTACAGTACCACCAAAAAGTTGAGCATAAAGCTCACACGCTCTGTCCCAAGCACTAGAAATAGGGCCAACAGATGGTGCATAGCACTCAAAACCATATTCGTTTAAATATTTTGTAAGAGAGCCAGTATACATACCCCAGTATGAAATATAATTGCTTAGTTTAACATCGTCACCAAAGCCATACATACCGTGGACAAAAACAAAAGGATAGTTAGTTTTACAAATATTCGTCGCCCCCTTTTTTAAAAAAGTAACCAAAGTTTTAACAGCCATTTTTATTATACCCTTTTTAAAAAGAACAGGTCAATTATTTTGCATTAATTTTTTAAAAAATGCTTAAACAGATTGAATATTACGCTTTAAATCAAATTTTTTATTTCTAAAATAAAGACATAAATCAATAAAAACCATAACAAAATTTATTATGTAAAAAATCAAAACATACGAAATATTATTGCTCAAAAACTTGGATGCAATTCCACATAAATATCCAATCAAAATAAATACCAGAAAAACAAAGCTCTTGCCCTTAGCTGTTTGTGATGTGTATGATTTCATAATAGAAATAGGCCACGAAATACCAAAACAAATAACCATAAAAGCTTCAAGTAACTGTGCCATAAATTTAAAAACTCCTTTAAAATTGTAATATAGATTGTCCATCGCCTTTTAGGCGGGATATAAGTTGCTATAATGACTGTTTGCGGTTATTATATCATAATTACAAAGTAATTTTGATATAATCTGTCCATCGCCTTTTAGGCGGGATATAAGTTGCTATAATGACCGTTTGCGGTTAT
>CAZEKQ010000031.1:7362-18540 GCA_964512735.1 uncultured Eubacteriales bacterium
TGTCCATCGCCTTTTAGGCGGGATATAAGTTGCTATAATGACCGTTTGCGGTTATTATAGCATAAATAATGTTTAAAAACCAAAAAAAGAAAAAAGACCCCCTCACCCTTGCAACAAGGTAAATCTTAATATAAAATACTAACAAGCAAAAAACTAAAAGGGATGATAAAATGACAGGCAAATCAAACACGGCAAGTTGTGATAATTGTGTGCATTATGAGTACGATGAATTTTGCGACTGTTATTGCTGCACCATAAATCTTGATGAAGATGAAATGCAAAGATTTTTAAGTAGCTCAAGCTTTAATTGCCCATATTTTAAATTTTATGACGATTATAGTATGGTAAAAAAACAAAATTAAAAAATATACTCCACCTTGTTACAAACAGCTTAAACCGTCTGTTACAAGGGGAGCATACCAAAGCTTGTTTTAAGCTTTTATTTATAGTTAAATTACTTTTCTAATATCATACATTGATGAGAGGATAAGCCAGTTTTGTGGGAAAAATTGATTTATTGTCCAGTAGCTTACACCGCCAAGGTTATAGATATCTACAAGCTTTAGCTTTTCTTTAATGCTTCTTGCATCATCAAACCAAACAATGTGCCTAGCTCCGCTGTTATCAATGTATCTAAAATATGGTGACTGTGCTTTTGTATCATATTGTATTGCTACATTTTCACGCAGTGCAATGTTTAAAGCTCCCTTTAAGGATAGTGACCTTGCGGCAGAGCCTTGCTTGTATGGGAGTGTCCAGTCGTATCCATAGTTTGGCATACCCATCAATATTTTTTCGCTAGGAATTACTGTTATGGCGTAGTCCAGCACTTTTTTCACTTCATTTATAGGAGATACAGCAAGAGGTGGCCCAAAGGTGTAGCCCCACTCATAGGTCATTAAAATTATATGGTTTGCATATAGCCCGTGCATTGGGTATTGATGTGCCTCATACAAAAGTCCTTTTTGTGTTGCACTAGTCTTTGGCGCAAGAGCCGTTGTAACTATAAACCCTTGTGGATTTAGTCGCCTTGTAAGTGTCTTTAAAAAGTTGTTGTAATTGTCTGCATCCTCTGGATAAATGTATTCAAAATCAATATCCACACCGTGATAATTTTTTGATTTTAAATTACTTTCAATATTATTTATAAGATTTTGCGAAACATTTGGGTTTGATAAAAGTGTGTGCGCAAGCTGACTTGAAAAGCTGGCACCCTCCTCAATGTTTGTAACCACCATAAGTGGTGCTACATTTGAATTTCTTGCAGTTTCAATAAGCCTTGAATCGTTGATTGGGATAAGTGAGCCATCGGGTCGTGCTTGATGACTAAAAATACTAAGGTAGGTAAGGTATGGTAGAGTTTTTTCAAGAGTTGCCATATTAATATTAGGAAAAGCATAACCATTAACATAAATTAGCCCACGCTTTTGATTAGGAACAGGAACATTTACGACTTGACCTATAGATAATATATAAGGGCTTGTTATTTTAGGATTTGCACTTTTAAGTTCTTCTAAATCAACACGATAAGCACGAGAAATTGAATAAAGAGAGTCGCCACGCCTCACAATGTGCGGGATTGTGTCAGTCATCAAAACAATGGACTGACCAACGGCGAGTGCGTCTGGATTTTCAAGCTCGTTATCGGCAATTATTTTGTCCATACTCATACCGTATCGTCTTGCAATTGAATAAATGCTGTCCCCTGGTTTTATTTCATATACTATCAAAAAAATCAAATCCTTTAAATTTTTTATACTACATAGTATTCATTTTTTAAAATTAATGTTACAAAAAATAAAAAGAGAATTTGACAAAATAAAAAATCCTTGTTATACTACAAAAAACTAAATATATATCTTCAGGGCAGGGTGAAATTCCCTACCGGTGGTAAAGCCCACGAGCGTAGCTTTTGAAAAGCGAGCATGATTCGGTGTAATTCCGAAGCCGACAGTAAAGTCTGGATGAAAGAAGATTTTTTGATAATGCTATTTTTATTTTTCTTTTTAAGCATATCACAATGCCTTGAATTTATATTCAGGGCATTTTTTTATTGTAAGGAGTGGTTTGTATGCAAGATATAGAATATATGAAAAAGGCGTTATCCCTTGCAAAAAAAGGGCAAGGATTTGTAAATCCTAATCCGCTTGTGGGAGCGGTTATTGTAAAAGACGGCAAAATAATAGGGCAAGGATATCACCAAAAATATGGTGACCTCCACGCAGAGCGAAAAGCGCTAGAGAGCTGTATGCAAAGCCCGCAAAATGCAACGATGTATGTAACGCTAGAGCCCTGTTGTCATTTTGGAAAAACACCACCCTGTTGCGATGCAATAATAAAAAGTGGCATAAAAAGGGTAGTTATAGCAACTCTTGACCCCAATCCACAAGTGAGTGGTAAAGGGGCAGAGATTTTAAAAAACGCAGGTATAGATGTTGTGGTTGGGTTGTTAGAGCGTGAAAGCCAGACGATGAATGAGGTGTTTTTTTATTATATAAAAACAAAAAAACCGTTTGTAGTGATGAAATACGCAATGACGGCAGACGGCAAAATTGCAACGACAACAGGCAAATCAAAATGGATAACAGGAGAAAAAGCAAGAGAGAATGTTCACAAGGATAGAAGCAATTACAGTGCGATAATGGTCGGAGTGCAAACAGTAATTGTAGATAACCCAATGCTTACAAGCAGAATAAAAAATACAAAAAATCCCGTGCGTATAATTTGTGACACAAGCCTTAGAACACCGATAAACTCACAAATTATAAAAACATCAAATAAGATAGAAACGATTATTGCAACATCTAGCACAAACGATGAATTAAAAGAAGATTTTAAAAATCAAGGTTGCAAAATCATAGAGATTCCACAAAAAAATTCGCACATAGATTTGCAAATTTTAATGCAAAAGCTAGGGCAAATGCAAATAGATAGCATTTTGCTTGAGGGCGGTTCAACGCTCAATTTTTCGGCACTAAATAGCAAAATAGTAAACAAGGTGCAAGCATATGTATCTCCAAAAATATTTGGTGGAGAATGTGCAAAAACTCCAGTTGGTGGAACGGGATTTTTATCCCCTGATAATTGCATAAAACTTGTTGATAAAACCGTTGATTTTTTTGGTGATGATATTTTAATACAAGGGCAGGTGTCTTATGAATGTTTACAGGAATAGTAGAGGAAAAAGGAAAAATAAAAGCAATAAATAAAAACTCAAAATCTTGCACATTAAAGATAGAAGCAAAAAAAGTGCTAACAGATTTAAAGGTTGGCGACAGCGTCTTAACAAACGGCGTATGCCTCACTGCAACATCTGTAGGGGACAGTTTTTTTACAGCAGATGTAATGAGCGAAACGCTTAGCAGAACATCTTTTTTAGAGCTTAGGGTAGGCAGTTTTGTAAATTTAGAGCGGGCAATGGCGGTAAATTCAAGGTTTGGCGGACACATAGTCACAGGCCATATTGATGGCGTAGGTAAAATTATAAAAATACAAAGGGATGACATTGCCGTTTGGTACACGGTTAAAGTACCGCCCGAAATTTTAAAATACATAATAGAAAAAGGCTCCGTAGCAATAGACGGCATTAGCCTTACAGTTGCAAAGGTGCTTGAGGATAGTTTTGAGGTATCAATAATTCCTCATACATTAAAAAACACGATACTTAGCGAAAAAAATCAAGGTAGCATAGTTAATATCGAAAATGATGTAATAGGAAAATATGTAGAAAAATTTGTTTTGCCACAAAGTAAAATATCAAAAGAATTTTTATTAAAAAATGGATTTTAGGAGGATTATTATGTTTAGTTATAGCACGATTCCACAAGCCTTAGATGCCTTAAAAAATGGAGAAATAATTTTAGTAACAGACGATGAAAACAGAGAAAACGAGGGCGATTTTATTTGTAGTGCCCAGTTTGCAACAACGCAAAATATAAATTTTATGGCAAAGTATGGCAAGGGTTTAATTTGTATGCCGATGAGCCAAGAAATTTGCGACAGACTAAATCTTTCGCAAATGGTAGAGCATAACACAGACAATCACGAAACAGCATTTACAGTTTCAATCGACCACAAAGATACAACAACGGGAATTTCGGCAAGCGAGAGGAGCATAACAGCTCTAAGCGTGGTGGATAAAAATTCAAAGCCTAGCGATTTTCGCAGACCGGGGCATATGTTTCCTCTGCTTTCTAAAAAAAATGGAGTGCTACAACGCTCGGGTCACACAGAAGCAACAGTTGATTTAATGCGTCTTGCAGGGCTTGAGGAATGTGGTCTTTGCTGTGAAATAATGGACGAAGATGGTCAAATGATGAAAACGCCAAAACTAATCGAGCTTGCAAAAAAGTGGGATATGAAATTTGTTACAATAGAGCAACTACAAAATTATCGCAAAAGATTTGACAAGCTTGTAACTTGCGAAGCTACAACAGATTTGCCGACAAAATTTGGAGATTTTAAAGCAAAAGGATACAAAAATATAATAAACGACGAGCATCACATAGCGCTTGTAAAAGGTGATATCGGAAATGGTGAAAATGTGCTTTGCAGAGTACATTCAGAGTGCTTAACTGGCGATGTTTTCCACTCTTGTCGTTGTGATTGTGGAAAACAATTGCAAACATCAATGAAAATGATAGAAGAAGAAGGTAGAGGAATTTTGCTTTATATGCGTCAAGAGGGCAGAGGTATAGGGCTATTAAACAAGCTCAAAGCTTATGAATTGCAAAGCGGTGGAATGGACACTGTGCAGGCAAATTTAGCATTAGGCTTTGACGAAGATTTAAGAGAATATTATATTGGCGCACAGATTTTAAAGGATTTAGGAGTAAAAACTCTAAGGCTTATTACAAACAATCCAGACAAAATATATCAGCTATCAGATTTTGGAATTCAAATCACGAAAAGGGTGCCAATAGAAATAGAGGCAAACGAGTTTGATAAAAAATATCTAAAAACAAAGCAAGACAAAATGGGTCACTATTTAAACATTAAATAAAGGAGAAATAAAAATGAAAACATTTGAGGGAACACTAGTTTCAAAAGATATTAAAATTGGGATTGTAGTTGCAAGGTTTAACGAATTTATAACATCAAAGCTACTAGGCGGTGCAATAGATGCCCTAACAAGACACAATGTTAGCGAAGAAAACATTGAAATTGCGTGGGTTCCTGGTGCTTTTGAAATACCGCTTATCGCATCAAAAATGGCAAACACAAAAAAGTATGACGCGGTAATTTGCCTTGGTGCCGTTATTCGTGGTAGCACAACGCACTACGATTATGTTTGCAGTGAGGTGTCAAAAGGTGTTGCAAGCGTGTCACTTAGCAGTGATATTCCCGTAATTTTTGGAGTAATTACAACCGAAAACATCGAGCAAGCAATTGAAAGAGCAGGCACAAAATCAGGCAACAAAGGTTTTGATAGCGCAGTAAGTGCGATAGAAATGGTGAATTTGATTAGAGAAATCGAAAAGTAGTTTTTAGCTTTTCTTTGATTTTTAAATACAAATTTTATATAATAGCCTTATAAAAATAAAACAGGTGAAAAAATGAGTATAAAAGTTGGAATAGATATAGGGCTTAGTGCAACAAAAATGGCAATAACGGATAATGATGAGGTTATCCGTTTTGCCTGCTTTGAAAATTGTAGCTCCAAAAAAGAAATTGAGCAAAACCTAAATTCGCTACTAATTTTACAAAATATTGATAAAAAAGATGTTTGCAAAATCGCAGTAACCGGTGTTGGTGCAAGCTTTATAGACGAGATTTTAAGCATAAAAACACAAAGGGTCGACGAGTTTTATGCACTGGCAAAGGGTGCTTGCTATTTTTCAAAGCTTAAAAAATTTACAGCTTTAAGTATGGGAACTGGCACGGCAATAGTTTTTGTAAACGGCGAAGAAATAACGCATTTAGGCGGTAGCGGTGTTGGTGGTGGAACACTGATGGGGCTGTCAAAACTACTGCTAGATATTGACGATTTTGACGAGCTTATAAGTTTGTCAAAAACAGGTGATTTGTCAAAGATTGATATTTTTTTAGACAATAAAAATGAAAATAAAAACACTAAATTGCCACAAGACCTCATAGCCTCAAATTTTGGAAATGTGCTAAAATCGCAAGATATAAAAAAGCAAGACATTGCAATCGGCATTGTAAATATGGTTTTTCAAACAATAGGCAGAGTGAGCGCTTTTGCTACAAAATCTGCCAGAACAAACGAGATTGTAGCAGTAGGAAGTTTGTCAAAAACCCCACAGGCACAGCAAATTTTAAAGCAAATTGGCAACACCTATGGGGTAAATTTTAATTTTTATAAAGATACCAAATACGCAGTGGCACTAGGGGCAATTATCTAATTTCTCCGTGCTTTTCAAAATTTTTAATATCGGCAACACGGTTTTGTTCATCAACAAAAACAACTGTGGGTTTTACATTTTTTGCCTTGTCCCTTTCCACTTGACAGTATGACATAATTATAATGTTGTCGCCCGTTTGCACAAGTCTTGCAGCTGCACCATTTAGGCAGACAATACCACTTCCAGCCTCGCCCTCAATCACATAAGTTTCAAACCGATTTGCATTGTTTACATCAACAATTTGAACTTGCTCGTACTCTAAAATATCGGCAGCCATCATCAAATCTTTATCAATTGTTATACTTCCAACATAATTTAGGTCTGCTTGTGTAACAACAGCCCTGTGGATTTTTGATTTTAACATTGTAAGCGTCATTATTCTCTCTCCATTTTAAAAACAAAATTATCAATTAGCCTTGTTTTTCCAATAAAAACTGCAACTGCAACCAAAATATCGTCTTGAATTTTTGTTACAGACTCAAGGCTTTGCAAATCAACAATTTCAATATAATCAATTTTTGCTAAGGGTTCAGATTTTATTTTTTGTTCAATAATATTTTTAACTTTTTGTGCATCTCGCTCGCCAAATTTTAAAACTTCAAGTGCCTCATTCAAGCTTTTTGAAATTATGAGGGCGCTATTTTTTTGCGAATCTGTAAGATACGAATTTCTAGAGCTCATAGCAAGTCCGTTAGGTTCTCTTACAATTTCACAGGGTACAATTTCTATGTCAAAATTTAAGTCATCAACCATTTTTTTGATTATTGCAAGTTGTTGCGCGTCCTTTTGACCAAAATATGCCCTGTCAGGATTTATTATGTTAAAAAGCTTTGAAACAACTGTGCAAACACCTGAAAAATGCCCTTGCCTTTTTGCTCCACACAGATTATCTCCAAGGCTTTCAACATCAACTTTTGTATATATTTTTGACGGATACATTTCGGTAGCAGTTGGTGAAAAAATCAAGTCAGCACCCAGTTTTTTGCACAAATCACTGTCTTTTTGCAAGTCACGCGGGTACTTATCAAAATCCTCATTTGGAGCAAATTGAATAGGGTTTACAAAAATGCTAACAACTACTTTATCGTTTTCTTTTACTGCTTTTTCAATAAGGCTTGCGTGCCCCTCGTGCAAAAATCCCATAGTAGGAACAAGCCCAATTGTATAGCCGTCCTTTTTCCAGTTTTGAACTGTGTTTCTTGCACTTTTTATATCGCTGATTGTTTTCATAATATCACTATCTTTTCAATAAAGTTTGTTTAAAATTTCATCATCAATTGCAAAAGTATGTTCTTGTGACGGAAACTTTTCTTCTTGAACTTCGCTTATGTATTGGCTTATTCCATCACGCATAACAGTGCCAGCATCACAAAAGGATTTTACAAATTTTGGGGTAAAATCGCTATTGATTTTTAGCATATCTTGATACACTAAAACTTGCCCGTCACAGTGCGCCCCCGCCCCAATTCCAATAGTTGGAACGGATAAAATTTGTGTGATATGCTTTGCAAGTTTTTGCGGAACGCACTCAAGAACAATTGCAAAAACACCAGCATCTTGTAGCAGTTTTGCATCGTCTATAATTTTTTTAGCGTTCTCAAGCTCCTTGCCTTGAACTTTAAATCCGCCAAAAACATTAACGGATTGTGGGGTAAGACCGATGTGGCCAATTACGGGAATTTGTGCATCAACAATGGCTTTTACTTGATTTATTATGCTTTTTCCACCCTCAAGTTTTACAGCGTTTGCGTGCCCCTCTTTTATTAGTCGTCCTGCATTTACAACTGCATCATAAGTGCTAGTTTGGTAAGACATAAAAGGCATATCAGCAATAACCAGTGCGTTTTTTGTGCCTCTTGAAACTGCTTTTGAATGATGAATCATATCCTCCATTGTAACGCTCAGAGTGTTGTCATACCCAAGACAAACCATACCTAGCGAATCCCCAACCAAAATTGAGTCAACACCACACTCGTCAATCATTTTTGCCATTGTATAATCATATGCCGTAAGCATTGTAATTTTTGTGCCGTTTTGTTTTGCATTTTTAAAAGTTTCAACAGTTTTTTTCATAGCTATTATGCCTTTCTTTTAATTTTATATATCGCTATTTAGTGTTTTAAAAAGCTCGGTATAATCTCGAGTTGGATTTTTATTTTTTGCAATGTCTAGCAAGATTTTTGACAAATCTTTATATAATTTTTTTTGAGAATTTGAGGCAACCTCAAGATGTTTTTTTATTGTGCAAATATCGTTTCGCTCAACAGGACCCGTAAGTGCAGATGTTGTGCCACAATTTTTTATGTTTGAAATATTTGCAAAAATCAGTGGCATCAAGGCACAAACAGCATCATCGTTTGAAATGCCAATTTCGCTTAAAATCTCAACACTTTGAGAAATTAAAGCCAAAACAAAGTTTGACGCCATAACATTTGCAAGGTGATACAGTGGTTTTTGTTCATCGCTTATTAAAAAAACAGTGTTGCCCAAGTTTTCTATAAATTCTTTGATTTGTAATAGCTTTTCTTCACTTCCTTCGAGTGTAAAAAAAGCGTTATCAAGATTTTCAAAAGAGCCATCTTTTTTAGAAAAAGCATACATAGGGTGAAGCGAAAATCCACAAGCTTTTGTACTTTCAATTCCACAAAAAATCTTACTACTATGCGCTCCACTTGTGTGAATTATGATTTTTTGGTCAAGGTTATATTTTAAGATTTCATTCCACACATTTAAAATTTCATCATCAGGTGTGGTGATAAATATAAAATTACAATCATTTATCAAACTCTCAAGCGTAAAATAATGATTTGAATTTGTTAAAAGACTTGCGTTTTTTGCACTGTTTTTTGTCTTGCTAAAATATCCGTTTACACAAGCTCCACAGCTTTTAAAGTAACAACCTAAGGTGATTGCAACTTTTCCAGCACCAATAAAACCTATATTAATATTATTCATTTTTACCTCCAAGCATAACAAAAAGACCGTATTTTATAGTACAGTCTTTTTAACAATTTCGATAGCCAATTGCTCTTTTGGAAGCTCTTTAATTTCTTCAAAGTTATTTTGATTTATAACATAAACCTTGCCATATTTAGATGCAAAGTTAGACAAATCATTTGCAATGATAAAATCGAGATTCTTTTTATTTAGTTTTTTTAGTGCGTTATTTTTCAAGTCTTCGCTTTCAGCAGCAAAGCCAATTAAAGTTTGATTTTTCTTGTGTTTTCCAAGCTCATACAAGATATCAGTATTTTTTATAAAATCCACGCTCATTGACGAGTCGTTCTTTTTGATTTTTGAATTGCTATATTTTTCAGGCTTATAGTCCGAAACTGCAGCGGCACAAAAGACTATATCCATATCATCATAAATTTTTAAAACTGCATTATACATTTCTTCAACAGTGGTTGTTTTAACAACGCAAACACCATTAACATTTAAGTCGGAATTTGCCAGAACCAGTGTAACATCGGCGCCAAAATTTTTACAAGCTTTTGCAAGGCTTGCACCCATAATTCCTGACGAAGTGTTAGAAATAAATCTAATAGGGTCTAAAAATTCTCTTGTAGCTCCGGCGGTGATTAAAACTTTTTTGCCCGTCAAAGGCTTTTTGAAAAAATGACTTTCAACGCAGTCAATAATATCAGGGATATTTCTAAGGCGACCTTTTGCATAAACTCCGCACGCAAGCATTCCCTCATCAGGAGAAATAAATGTAGAGCCTAGCGACTCAAGCTTTTTTGCATTTTGTTCATAGATAGGATTTTCAAACATATTAACATTCATAGCGGGTGCATAAATGACTTTTTTCGGATCGGCAGCGGCAATAACAGAGCTTAGCAAATCATCTGCAACACCACTTGCAACCTTGCCAATAATGTTAAATGTTGCGGGCGCAATTAAAAACAGGTCAAACTCCGTTGCAATTTTGATGTGAGTAACCCTCGTGTGATCCTCATCTTCAAACATATCCACATAGACTTTGTTCCCCGTCAAGGTTTCTAAAGTAAGTGGAGAAATAAATTTGGTCGCATTTTTTGTCATAACAACAAAAACGTCATTGCCTGTGCGTACTAGCTCCCTTGCAATATCAGCACTTTTATATGCAGCTATTGAGCCGGTTACACCAAGCATAATTTTTTTTGACATATTCAGTTTACCTCCTGCTACAGCTCTTTTAATAAAGATGCTATGCAATTTTCAAAGATATTATATTACATATAAGCAAATTTTACAAGAATTTTTATCTCAAGCCCCTATAAAGAAAGGTGGATTGGTTAGTGAGTGGCTACGGTGGCAATATTTTGAGTTTAGTTTTAGATACTGCTAGATATCAAACCACGCACTTAATACCCATGTCTAAAACTAAATTTAAAATGCTACTAAATGTAGAACCACACATTAATTAACTGTGTCTAAAAGTAAACCCAAAATACTACTAAATATAGAACCACACATTAACTACAATAACCCAAACTTAACCATACCCAACAAACCTACCACGCCGTAGTGGATGGGGGTCACGGGGGAAAACCGACTGAAAGGTCAACAGAGGGTTTCCCCCGTGTCGCCTTTCTTTGATTCGTTTCTTTGGCGAGCAAAGAAATGAATAAGAAAAAGATAAACTAATATATCAAACTAAAAGGCAAACCACACATTAAATACCTGTGCCTAAAAGTAAAGATTAAATACTACTAAATACAGAACTACACACTAAATATCCGTGTCTAAAAGTAAATCTAAAATACTACTAAATACAGAACCACACATTAAATGCCCGTGTCTAAAACTAAACCCAAAATGCCATTAAATA
>CAZEKQ010000032.1:0-18082 GCA_964512735.1 uncultured Eubacteriales bacterium
AGATATTCTACGATAGTCCTTTTTTATTACTGTCTTTTAACTGGGGTGCGGTCTAGTTTTTTACTATACTGTTTCTTATATTCATTATGTTTCACCCCTTTTTAACACAAAAAGGCACAACTTCAATTGTTTTTCACACCGTTGTTTTAAAAACTCTAGTATGTTTTTTTCACAAGACACTCTATCTATATGATATCACATCTTTAATAAAATTCAATTACAAAGTTGAAAAAATTGCTACAATTCGTTGATTTAATCAGTTAATTTTATATTTTTTTAATTTACTTGTTGACAAAACTATAATTTATCGCTATAATAAATATTGAAGAACAAATGTTCTCGATGTTTTTATTACTCACGCTTTTTGTTCTTCATTTCATATATAAGATATGCTTTATATAAATTTAATAAGCTGTGATTTGCAAGTATGTGAGCTTTGTTTTTTGTAAACGTGCAAGCTTTGTTTTTGTAAGCGTGCAAGCTTTGTTTTTTTGTAAGCGTGCAAGCTTTGTTTTTTGTAAGCGTGCAAGCTTTGTTACATACAACCATATAAACTTCAATTTACCTGTAATTTTACAAGCTATGTTTTATCTATAACTATATAAAAACAAGAGGGTTGCTTTTTTGCACCCTCTTGTTCTTATTCATAAACGGTTAGTAGGGTTTTATCTGCTTCCACCACCAGAGGCTCCTCCAGAAAAACCGCCACCTCCACCAAATGATGAAAATCCTCCGCCGCCAGAGCTTGATTGCGCCATTTGTGCCGCTGAATATCCTGCCTTTGCACCAGACGCACCCGCATATGAGATTGTATTTATCATTCTCATCATCAGATAAACATCAAAAGCATCAAGCTGATTTGCACTTTGTTGATTAAATGCATATTCAGGATAAAGCTTTTTAAACTCTTCCGATACTTTATCCGCAATCTCAAACAACGATGCAAACACTAAGTAATCGTCCCACAAATGAACCTCTACTGCGTTACGCTCATTTATTATTGTAAAATCTTCTAAATACTTTTTAAAACCAAACATTTCAAGTGCTCTTTGTTTTCCCTTTGGGGTAAACTCGTTTTTGTGATATTTAATAAGGTTAAAAAATGTTTTTCTCTCTACCTCTTCAACATCACCCACCTTTTTAAGCTCTTGAAGTCCTGCAAACTCAACATCATCAAACCAATTGTCAATTTTATCGTAATTGCTTTTGCTCCAATTATAAAACTCTTTTTCTTGCAAAATTTTATCTCCACCAGATGCACGAACAAGCATATCATAAAGAGCTTTTTCTACCCCTTCAAAATCTGAAGATGAAGCATTGAAAACTATTGACGGTTGCATTTTATTTGCCGACAAGCCTAAAAAACTTTTTTTAGGTGTTTCTTTAATTTCTATTTTACCTTTTTGTAGCCATTTAAGAATATATGCTGAAATAATAGCACCTTGGGATTTAACCATATTTAAACTTTTTAGAACACTGTATGACGCATTTATATTCCCTTCAAAAGGAATGTCACGACTATAATTTACATTTTTTATACTTTTTTTATCAATCGAATTTTCACCTGACGAGTGCTGCAAGTTATTGCTGTTGCTTTTAGATTTTTTTGAGGCACTTATGGCTATTATAAACGCAACAATCGAAAACAGAGGTAGCAACATTAAAAATTCGCCCCCACTTTCAAAACCAGAGCCCCCATTGTCACCCTTAATGTATTCTAAGTCATAATCACTATCCTCAAATGCAACTTCTATTACATCTTCAAAGGTTTTATCTGTGACTACACTTGTGGGACTGAATAAGTCAGGAGTGAAACCAACCATAACATTTGCATAGTCTATATTTTCACCTGTAGAGTGTGCAACTATTTTTCCGTCCTGTGAAAAATTCTTTTCACCCTCAAACCCGAATGACCATATTCGTGAATTTTCCTCGCTAAAGGCAACACCGTCTTTATAAATTGTAATCTTAATATGCTGTGGACTAGAACTTAAATCACTTGCTATAAACCTATGATTAAAACCATCCGCATCAGAAAAACGCTTTACAAAATTTGTCATTTTATAAGACACAGTAAACTTATGGTCACCAAGGCTACCAACACCCCAACACAACTCATAATCTCCGTCGCCCCTATCCACTATGCCACATTTGCCTTCCTTTTGTGAAATAGAGCGCTCAACGTCCCAAGCACCTTCATTTTTAAATATTCGTCCATTTTCATCTTTAACAGAAAATTCGGAAATTACAATATCTCCCAAATTTCCCTGCACTATATACCATTCTGTTCCGCTTGCAACAGTAACATCCCATACTTGAGTTATATACGCTGTTCCGTCATCGTCAAGGCGGACAGTAATGTCAACATCCTTTATTGCTGGTTCGTATGCAAATGCATTTACTGAAAAAACTATAGCCAACACAAAAGCTACAACAACCGCTATTATACTTCTCTTTTTCATTATATCACGCCCTATTTAAGACATAGATGGCATTTGGGTTTTCTCTTCCTGTGTTTTTAAATACTCACGCTTGCTAAATCCCATTGGACCCGCAATAAAGCACATTGGAATTTGACGAACAGCCCTGTTAAATTTTGTAACAGTGTCATTAAACACCATTCGACTATGGCGAACATTCTCCTCATATTGCTTTACGCCGTCCATTGTTTCTTTATACATTTCATTAGCTTTAAGGTCTGGATACGCCTCTGCGATAGCCATAAGTTTTCCCATTGCCTGAGTTATCATATTTTCCTGCTCTTCTGTTTCTTGAGCTGTACTGGTTGAATCTATTGCACGCCTTGCTCCGATTACATCCATTAGCGTTTTATGCTCGTGCTGTGAATAGTTTTTTGTAAGGTCTGCAAGTGCTGTTAGTGCATCCCAACGGCTATTTTGCTGAACTCCAATTTGCGACAAAGCGTTACCACAAAGCTCATCAAGGCTTACAAGCTTTCTTTGCGACATTACAACCCACAAAACTAAAACTACTAAAATCAAAATAATTATCCACTGCATTTTTACTACCTCCCTGTTTTAATACATTTATTATACAATATATAGTCCTAATTTATCAATATAAAATATAAGGAGCAAATTTTTTATGACAAACGAACAACACCTTTATTTTGAAATGACCCCAAAAGACATAAGTTGTGCTTTAAAAGCTTATACATTTTGGGAGGATTCAAAAAACGAAACGCCAATTGACTTTATTTCACGCAAACGAAATGTTGATTTGGCATACCTTTTAAATGAGGTTATTGAAAAAGAGCTTACTGAAACTGAGCAAGAAATATTGCGAATGTTTTATTTTGAAAATATAACTATCTCAGGCATAGCAAAAAAGTTTTGCCTGCACCGTTCCACAATAGCAAGAAGGATTGAGTGCATCAACGATAAAATACATGACAATCTTAAATACGCTATTAAGTACGAATTTGACCAAAAAGATGATTATATTGTTCCTGTTGCCGTCAGTGAGGCTTTAGCACTTTGTGCTATTAAATCCTCAAAACCGCACAATGTCGGTGGCAGGCTTTTAAAACTTCGCAAACTTTCTGCACTTAGTTGCTGTAAGCTTTCTACCTGTACTAAAATATCTGAAAAAAGACTAAAAGAGCTTGAAAACGGTAAAGCGACTATAAGCATTGACGAAGCCGTTTGCCTTGCTGCTTTTTTTGATGTTAGCACAGATTATATTTTAACTGGAAAAGAATATGCAAATTAAAGGAGATTAAAATGAATAAAATTTTAGACATATCTAAACATCAAGGCAATGTTAATTTTTCAAAAATGAAAGAACAAGGAATAAATGGTGTTATGTGCCGTTGTGCTTACTCTAGCAGTCAAGATACTATGTTTGAGAAGTATATAAAAGACGCACAAACCTGTGACATTACTGTTGGCGCTTACGCTTTTTGCACATGGCATTATAGCAGTGTAAGCGTTAACAAAGCCACTGCAATGCTTGCGGCTCAGTCGCAGTCTAACAAAGTTATTTCAATCTTAAAAGGCAAAAACATTACAGGTCCCGTGGCTATTGATTTGGAGCTAGAAAGCGGTGCTAAAACCGTGCTTAGCAAAGAGGATATGACCTGCGTTGCAAATATGTATTTAGAAAAGCTAAAAGACGCCGGATACACACCAATGCTTTACTGCTCAATTAGCTGGCTTTTTGATAAAATGGTGTGCAAAGATATAAAATATCCGCTTTGGGTTGCTTATTATCATTCTGACGGACTTTTAGATAACGAATTTCCAAAAACAAAATACGGTGATTTAATGAATTCAATTAAAGATAAAATTTGGATGTGGCAATATTCTTCAAGCGGCGACGGCAAAAAATTTGGTGCATCAAGTCAGCGAATTGATTTAAACCACTGCTATATTAATTTTAATGTTGGCACAAATAACTATACTCCGCCAAAAAACAACGATTTAAATGCTAACAATATTTATACTGTTGTAAAGGGAGATACCTTGTCATCTATTGCAAGAAAGCATAACACCACACTTTTAAACCTAATTAGCGCAAATCCTCAGATTATAAACCCCAATCTTATATATTCAGGGCAAAAAATCAATATACCAAGCCATTGCTCAAAACCTACTACAACCTTTGAAAATATCAGTATCGGGAGTGTTGTGAGAGTGCGCCCCGGTGCAAAAACCTTTGACGGAAAATCCATTGCCCGCTTTGTTTTTTCAAACACATATACTGTTGACCAAATCAAAGGTGACCGTGCAGTGCTAGACCTTACAGGAATTTGCACACCGGTTAATACTGCTGATTTAATAAAGGTGGGTTGATGAAAGATTTTTTTATAAAATACTGGCTTGAGTGCTTGTTTAGTGGAATTCTTAGTGTATTTGGCTTTTTAGTAAAAGTTATGTTTGAAAAAGTAAAACGACTATCTCTTGTAGAGCGTGGAATGCAAGCACTGCTTAAAGACCGAATAATCCACGCTTATAATCATAATATTAAACAGGGTTATTGCCCCATTTATTCGCTCGAAGGAATTTTAGATATGTATGAACAATATCACGCATTGGGTGGCAACGGCACTGTGACACGGCTTGTAAAAGAACTAGAGCAGTTGCCAACACAGGCAGGTACAACAGATGGAAAGGAGACAAAATGCAAACAATAGATTTTATAAAAGATGAGGGCTTTATCATTATTCCCGTTCTCTACATACTCGGTATGATTATCAAAGGAATTGATAAGATACCCGACAAGTATATCCCCTTGATACTACTTGTTTTTGGTTGTTGCTTTTCTATGATTTTGCTTGGAATTTCAATATCATCATTTTTTCAAGGAATACTCTTAACCGGCACTGCCGTTTATGGAAACCAAGTTTTTAAACAAATGTCTAAAGAAGAATAATATAAAAGGTCGAGGCTTTATATCGCTTCGACCTTTTTGTTTTATCTACCCGTTTTAAAATTTTCTACAATTGCATCAAATGTTTTACCCACTTTGGCAATGCCCCAGTTTTGATACATTTGCGTTTCAAACCCGTTGCTGTCATTACTAATTTGAACAAAATTATTCACATCATCAATCATTAAAGCACACGCAACTAAAGGTCCAAAGCCAACTGCCGATGCTAAAATTGTAAAAATCAAAAGATTTCCCGGACTTGTAATAAGACTGTCATTATAAAGCGGTGCCTTTTGCTCAAGCCTTTGGTGCAACCTATAAAAATACACAAACTTGTATATTCCAAGGGTTAAAATATTTATAAGAATTACAAGCCAGATATTTTTTAATTCTGCCCCATCCCCCACGCACAATGCGTCAACCGTTTTGGATAAATCGTCAATCACCTTTACAAACGAATATGCGCAAAAAAGTGCAAGTGCAATCCATAAAATTAAAAATAATCTTATTGCTATGTTTACCAAAGTGCCCGTTTTAAAAAATATTGTGTCTATAATCCCTGCCACAAACCCGAGTGGAACTCCAATAACTAACACTCCAACTATGCTGATTATTACGGGATAAAACAAATTCATAACACTAAATTTCTTCAGTGATATGGTGCATACCGAAAAATCATCCATTCGTATCGCTCCTTTTAATTTTCCCTATTATTTTAACTTATTTATATAGCGTATGCAAGTGGGCAACTGTTAATTGACTATATAAATTAAAGTTTGTATAATTAAAGTTATCAAAGCACACGGAGGTGCCTTTATTTGAAAAAAATTCGCTCTTGTATTCGAGATTTTTTACGCTACTTTAACTACCATATTTTATGGCGATTTATATTTTTGATTAACTGTGTTTTTCCCGTTGACAAAAAAATGGTTGTCTTTGCTGACAGTTATAGCAAAACTCTTACGGACAATATGCAGTGTGTTTATGACGAGCTTAAAAAACGAGAAGGGTACAAATTTGTTTTTTGCCTCGCCCCTGAAACAACCGGAAAAAAATCGCGTGATATGTTTAATTTATATTTTGGTTTTATGCGTTTTTGCAAATACTACGCTCGTTGTGGTACTCTTATTTTGACCGATAGTTATCTTCCCGCCTTTGCTTGCAAGCCTCGGCGAGACACAACAGTTATTCAGCTTTGGCACGCTTGCGGTGCTTTTAAAAAATGGGGATATTCAACTGCCGAAAATGACTGGGGCGCTGATAAAAAGGCGTTAAGTCGTTATCCTTTACACAACTGCTATTCAAAGGTTTGCGTATCTTCTAGCTCTGTTATTCCTTTTTATGCGCAAGCTTTTAACTGCGATGAAAGCATAATTAGGGCTGTCGGTGTTCCAAGAACTGATGTGTATTTCGATGATGATTTTAAGGCAAAATCAAGGCTAGAGCTTATAAATAAAATACCAAATATTGATGGGCGAAAAATAATACTGTACGCTCCAACCTTTAGAGGTTCCAATGTAAAACTTGCTTATACCGATACAAAAATGGACTACGAACTGCTAAAATCATCTTTAAGTGATGAGTATGTTATCATCAACAAGTTTCATCCCTTTATTGAGCACGCAACAAGCATTGATGAAAAGTTTAAAAACTTTATCTTTAACGCACCAAAAGGAATGGATATTTCCACGCTTTTATGTGCAAGCGACATTGTGATTAGTGATTATTCCTCGCTAATTTTTGAATTTTCTCTGCTTTCACGCCCTATGATTTTTTTCGCATATGACCTTGAAGAATATGACAAAGAGCGAAGTTTTTATTACCCCTATCGTGATTTTGTTCCCGGTGATATTGTTGTAAACACAAGCGAAATTATTAAGTCTGTTTTAAAAACTCAAAGTGATTTTGACCCTGAAAAAATAAATTCGTTTTGCAAAGAGTTTATGAGTAGTTGTGATGGAAATTCTACAAGGCGTGTTTTAGAATGGATTAAATAAAAAATAAACCCTCCTATTGTATTGCTACAAAGGAGGGTGTTTTTTATTCTCTATGCCATTTTACACCTTGCGGTGTGTCCTCAAGAGTTATTCCTTGGGCTTTTAAATTATCCCTTATTTCATCTGCAAGTTTAAAATCTTTATCTTTTCTTGCTTTGTTTCTTTTTGCAATAAGCACTTCTATTTCATCATCAATAGACTGTGATTTTCTGTTATAAACAAGGCCTAACACTCCACAAAGCTCGTCAAACAAATCAATTGCAAACTGGCAAAGTTCTTGCGATGAATTTTCATTTAAAATATTAATGTTTATATCTTTAACTAAATCAAACACTGCTGCAAGTGCGTCCGCAGTATTTAAATCATCGTCCATAGCTTTTATAAACTGCTCACGGCGTGATGACAAATCTTGCATCATTTTTGCGTCTTTAGACTTTGATTTTTCACTAGAATTTTCAAGGGCAAAATCCAGTCCATCACGACAAGTATAAAGCCTTGACAGACCCGCCTTACACTGCTCGATTACCTCTACACTGTAATTTATCGGACTCCTATAATGTGAGCTTATCATAAGGTATCTTATTGGCTCATAACCATATTTTTCTGCAACATCACGAACGGTAAAAAAGTTGCCAAGCGACTTTGACATTTTAACATTATCAACATTTATATATCCATTATGCATCCAATAATTTGCAAAAGGCTCACTATTGCAACACTCACTTTGTGCAATTTCATTCTCGTGGTGCGGAAAAACTAAATCTTGACCACCACAATGGATATCAATCGTATTACCCAAATATCTACGAGCCATTGCAGAGCACTCAATATGCCACCCCGGTCTACCCTTGCCCCAAGGGGAATCCCAATAAGGCTCATCAGGCTTGGCAGATTTCCAAAGCACAAAATCCATTGCTTGCTTTTTCAATTCGCCAATATTTATTCTTGCCCCCGCCTCTAAATCCTCCAAAGGTTGATGCGAAAGTTTGCCATATTCTTCAAACTTGTTTGTCGAAAAATACACATCGCCATTGCTCACAGGGTATGCATAGCCCTTATCTACAAGGGTTTTTATAATGCTAATTATCTCGTCTATATTTTCTGTTGCCTTTGGGTGAATTGTTGCATCTTTTACATTCATACCCTTAGCATCTTTTTTGTATTCTTCAATATATTTTTTTGAAATTTCTTCAAAAGATAAACCTTCTTCATTTGCTCTTTTGATTATTTTATCATCAATATCCGTAAAATTTTGAACAAATGTAACTTCATTGCCCCTGTATTCTAAATAGCGGCGAAGAACATCAAACACACAAATTGGTCTTGCATTTCCAATGTGTATAAAGTTATACACCGTTGGCCCACAAGCATAAATTTTGAATTCACCTTTTTTTATTGGAATTAATTCCTCTTTTTTTCTTGTCAGCGTGTTAAAGATTTGCATTTTATTTTTCCTCCAATTTTAACGCTAGTTCATTTATTAGATTTTCAAGCCTTTCAAACTCCTGTGCAACAGGGTCAGGAACATTGACTTGGTCAAGGTTATCTACTCTCATTCCATCCCTTTTTACAACCATTGCAGGCACACCCACCGCTGTGCAGTTCGGCGGAATTTCTTCTAACACTACAGCACCGGCGGCAATGTTTGTATTGTCCCCTATTTTAAACGGGCCTAGCACCTTTGCCCCAGAGCCTATCATAACATTGTTACCAATAGTTGGGTGACGCTTTCCACAGTCCTTACCAGTTCCACCGAGTGTAACCCCTTGATAAATTGTTACATCGTCACCAATTTCTGTAGTTTCACCAATGACCACACCTGTGCCGTGGTCTATAAAAAATCTTTGCCCAATTTTTGCAGCCGGATGAATTTCTATACCTGTTTTTTTCACTGCCCTTTGAGAAATATATCTTGCAATAAAAAACATTTTTCTATTATAAAACCACTGTGCTTTTCTATGCATTCTTATTGCTTTAAGTCCAGGATAAAGGAGAAGGACCTCAATAGTTGACCTTGCTGCAGGGTCCCTATCTTTTACGCAGGCTATATCTTGTTTTAATCTCTCAAACATATAAAGCACCTCCAAATAAATCTATAAAAAATAAAATCGCTTCCATCACCAATAGGTGACAGAGGCGATATTTCGCGGTTCCACTCTGAATTTATAACTCAAACATCGATAACGGCGATAACCGCATAAAGATACTAAACTTTTTTAAAAAAGTTGTTCCCAATATGTGCTAACAGGTGCATTTCTCCAAAAAAACATAAGGAATACTCTCAGCATTACGTTTCCCTCTCTTGTATGTTTTAAATATGGATACTTATCCTGATAAAACGCATTTAGAATATTAAAAATTTATACATATATTAAAAAACAATTTTGACACTTTGCCTATAACATTTAAATAGTAATCAAGTGTAAAAACTATTTGCGATTATTGTACCACATTAATACTATTTTGAAAAGTCTATAATTTTACTACTCTCTATAATATATATAGCGCCCGAAACTACTGTTAAAATTGCTGTAATCCCAAGCAAAATATTTGAAATAAGTGCAAGCGGTGCAGTTGTAGGAATAAGCCCTATATACTCAAGCTCTTTTAGTAGCATTATAAGAATTGTAAAGGTCATTTGACTTACTGTTTTTACTTTTCCCCAAATATTTGCAGGTATTACAACTCCTTGTGCGCTTGCAACAAGTCTTATTGAAGTCACTGCAAATTCTCTAGTTAAAATTACTAAAACAATCCAAATGTTGCAAAGTCCTAGTTGCATAAAAGCAAGCAACGCTGCTGTTGTTAGCATTTTGTCTGCAACTGGGTCTGTTAGCTTACCAAACACTGTAATCTGATTTTTTCTTCTAGCTATATTGCCATCAAGTGCATCTGTAATGGCTGCTATTGAAAAAGTTATTATTCCCCAAAGATACCTATGGGGGATATCCATAATAATTGCCGCAAGAAAAACTGGGGTCATAACCATCCTAAAAATCGTAAGCTTGTTTGGTGTGTTCATTGCTACCTCCCGTTTACTTTTCTATTGCCTTACCTAAAAGGTCGTACTCCTTAACACCTAAGATTTTAACATCTATAAAATCACCGTTTTGCAACGCACTCTGGCAGGTAAAAAACACTCTGCTATCAATATCTGGTGCATCTCTATAGCTTCTGCCGTGATAACTATCACTATATGCGTCGTACCCTTCGGTTATCACTTTAAAGGTTTTTCCTATGCACTGCTCATTGCTATCCATAAATATATCATATTGTGCTTGCATAATCAACTCCCCGCGGTGATTTTTTTCACCTTCATCCACCTGATTTTCAAACTCAGCGGCGGGCGTGCCCTCTTCTGCCGAGTATGCAAAACAACCAAGTCTGTCGAATTTTATCTCTTTTACAAATTCGGCAAGTTTTTCAAAAGACTGCGCTGTCTCCCCTGGAAAACCTGTAATAAAAGTTGTTCTAATAACAACATCTGGAATTCTATTTCTAATTTTTGAAATAAGTTGAGTAAGCTCTTGCCTTGAGCCAGTTCTATTCATCATTTTTAAAACTTCTCCGTCAGCGTGTTGGAGAGGTAAATCTATATAATTCAACACTTTTTCTTGCTTTACTATTGTGTCAATTAGTTCGTCACTTAAAAAGTCTGGATAGCAATAAAGTAGCCTAATCCATTCGACTCCGTCTATTTCACAAAGTTTATCAAGAAGGGTTGGCAACATAAGTTTGTCATAAATATCAAGGCCATAGCGTGTGGTATCCTGTGCTACAATAACAATTTCTTTAACTCCGGATTGTGCTAGAGCACTTGCCTCTTCTATAATATCCTCCATATCTCTACTTCTAAAACGGCCACGAATTTTTGGTATTGCACAATATGTACAGCAATTTGAGCAACCCTCTGCTATTTTAAGATATGCCCAATGTTTAGGAGTTGTGAGTAATCTTTGACCATTTAATGGCAACTCTTCCTTTGGCGGAAAATCTATAATGCTTTTTCCCTCAATTGTATCTTTACAAATTTGTGCAATATTTTCATTTGCCCCTATACCTATTATAGAATCTATTTCTGGAATCTCTTCTATCACTTCTTGCTGATATCTTTGTGCCAGACAACCAGTAACAATAATTTTTTTAATTTCGCCATCTTCTTTAAGCTGAGCCATTTCCAAAATATTTTCTATGGCTTCCCTTTTTGCGTCCTCTATAAATCCGCAAGTATTTATAATTACTGCGTCTGCACCGAATGCATCGTTTACTATTTCAAATCCTGCCTGCTCAAGTTTTGCCAGCATAAGTTCTGCATCAACCTGATTTTTGGGACAGCCAAGAGAAATCATCCCTATTTTATACATCGCTCCCAAACTCCTGTTCCTCAATTGCATTTTTTATATCACTATATTGATAACCTAGACGCATCAATGCATTTATTGTACGCCTAAGCTCTTTTTCATCAGACAAATTTCTAGACGAAAACTTAGTATTTAGTAAGTTTATAATACACTCTTTCTCGTCAGTGTCAAGCTTTTCCACGGCATTTTCTGCAATTTCACGAGGAATTCCACGGCTTATTAATTCTTGACGAATTCTAAAAACACTCATTCCTTTTCGTCTTAAAAGCTCTTGCGAAAGTCTTGTTGCATAATCTTCTTCGTTTATAAGCCCAAGCTCTTCAATAGCATTTACAACATCCTGTGCCACTTGCTTATCCACCATTTTTTGCTCAAGCTTTTTTACAAGCTCTTTTTTGCAGTGGTCACGCCTTGATATTATGTCAAGCGCCCTATTATAAGCACGGCGAAAACTAACCGCCTCAAGAAATGCAGTTAGCTCGTCTTGCGTAATGTCATCGCCATTTATAATTTTGCTTGAATACCAAAAATCAGAATCAACAGTTGCTACATATTCGCCATCGGCACTAATATGAATTTTGTTGCCCCTGCCTTTTTTTGCTGTAATTTTCATTATTCATCATCAACCGCAATATCTAATTTTGCCTTTGCAGTTGCAGCTGTTTCAGGAATTTTTTTGCCTGCATTTTCTTTAGGATTTTTATACCCTGCTTTTAATTGCTCGGCTAGTTTGGCTTGATTTTCCTTAATTTCATCTTCAATAGCTTTTCTTAACTCTTCATCTCTAGACAGCAAATCTTTTACATTATCCCTGCCTTGACCAAGCCTTGTTTCTCCATAAGAGAACCACGCGCCACTCTTCTTAACAACATCAAGCTTAACTCCAATGTCAAGTATTTCACCCTCTCTTGAAATACCTTTACCATACATAATATCAAACTCTGCCTCTTTAAAAGGAGGTGCAACCTTATTTTTGACTATTTTAGCCCTTGTGCGTGAGCCTACAAACTCGTTGCCTGTTGCTTTTAGTTGCTCGATACGCCTAACATCTATCCTTATTGATGAGTAGAATTTTAGCGCACGGCCACCCGTTGTGGTTTCCGGATTACCATAGCTTATTCCTATTTTTTCACGCAACTGATTTATGAATATTATAATTGTATTAGTTTTTGCTATTACGCCCGCAAGTTTACGAAGTGCCTGAGACATAAGTCTTGCGTGCAAACCAACATAAGAGTCGCCCATTTCGCCCTCAATTTCCGCTCTTGGAACTAGAGCGGCAACAGAGTCAATAATTATAACATCCATTGCACCCGAGCGTGCGAGCGCCTCTGCAATTTCAAGTGCCTGCTCACCATTATCTGGTTGTGAAACGAGTAAAGAATCAACATCTACCCCCAAATTTGAAGCATATACAGGGTCAAGAGCGTGCTCTGCGTCAACAAAAGCTGCCTCCCCACCCATCTTTTGAGCCTCTGCAACAACATGAAGAGCCAAGGTGGTTTTACCTGATGATTCCGGACCATATATTTCAACTATTCTGCCCCGTGGCAAACCGCCAATTCCCGTTGCTGCATCAAGTGCTATAGAACCTGTTGGAATTGCTTCTACATTCATAGAGTCGTTTTGTCCAAGACGCATAATAGCCCCTTTACCATATTTTTGCTCAATTTGTGCAAGAGCCGTATCAAGTGCTTTCTTTTTATTATCAGCCACTATTATAACCTCCGTTAGTAAACAATGATAAGTACAAATGTTCGTCTGAAAATCATTATATATTATTAATCTTTAAAAAGCAATAGAAAAATCAAAAATTATACTAATTTAAAATTTCGCTTGCTTTTTGTCAACAAATTTGATAATATATTTCTGTTATGATTGAAAAGGAGGTGCTGACAAAATGGCAAAATGTGAATTCTGTGACAAGGGCGTTTCCTTTGGAATTGCTGTTTCTCACTCTCATAGGCGCTCAAATAGAACTTGGAAGCCCAACTTAAAAAGAGTTAAAGCAGTTGTAGACGGTTCTCCGCGCAGGGTGTACGTCTGCACTCGTTGCTTGCGTTCTGGCAAGGTTACTCGCGCAGTTTAAGTGAAAACTTTTTTTAAAATAAAAACGAAGCCACCTTATTTTTTTGTAGGGTAGCTTCTTTTTTACTGTAAAAATATCAGAATATGTGATACGTATATCATAATCATGCTTTGTAAATATCTTCAATAGTGTAGATAAAATTGTTGTAACTTGGCATTTTTAAAAATAGTGAAAATATTTACTCACATTGATAAAAATAATATAATAGCCTCAAATAAAAAGAGTTTTTTGCAATTTATAATGTGAACAACAGTCTTAAAGTTTCGTGCAAAAGCAGTGGTTATAATTCTATATTAAATAGGTGTGAAAGTATTCTAAACTATTTTAGGATAGAATAAATTTAATATTCGAAAGAGAAAAACTTATTGCAGAAAAGACAATATAAGATGATAAGAGAGGTATAGAAACATAATGGAAAACAAGATAAATTTGGGACCAATTACTTCGGGAATGAAAGAAGAATCATTTTATCGTAAAGGAATGACTACAGAAGAATGGTTTAAGGAAAAAGAATATCAAGGGCAACACTTTGATGAATATATTGCAGGAACCTATGTTCCGCTATGGAAACAAAAATAAATAATAAAACTCCACTTTTAAGAGTGACTTTTGTTATGTCATCTTACTATTTGCTATAAATAAAAGGAGTCAATATTAATTTATTTTACCAATAATTCTTACTTGATTTTTCTTTTTTGCATTATGCGTTTTAATACCATTGGGTAATAAAGTTTTTATACATCCTCTAATTTTACTTAAACGCACTATATTTGATTTGTAAATAGCTATACTGCAATTCTACAAACAGGCTATCTATATTATAAATATTTTTATTTGCTTACAAAAACGATTAAACAAGCTCCTATATTAACAAACTATTAACAAATTATACACTCACTTTTGTTTAATATATGTTATAATTTTATAGTATTTTGACTTTTAGTCTCTTTATTTTATAAAATTCTACGAAAAACAGGTGTTATAATGAAAGAAAAAATTTTGAAACTTTTAAAGAGTAAAACTTTTATAATTATTGTAGTTGTAGCCGTTGTCTCTACTAGCATTGCTTGCTATTTAAAATTTAATGACAAAGGTACCCCAGTGTCACTCGCAAAGGTAGACAAAGGCAATATCGAACAGTTTTTTGAAACAAATGCAGTTATAGAATCAGGTAGCCAAAGCAATTTTCAAATACTCGAGGGAACAAAGGTTACCACTGTAAATGTTGGTCTTGGTGACGATGTTAAAAAAGGTGATGTGCTTGCAACCTTTGATACTTCGTCTTTAAACGCTATTTTGTCTGAAAAAAAGCAAGCATACGACAGTGCAACTAAACGATATAATAATTCTATTTCACAATCTCAAAACACTCAAAGTCAGCTAAAAGATATTAAGCAACAAATTTCATCTATTGATGCTCAAATAGCGGTTTTAAAATCAAACCCGCCCGCCAACAATTCACAAGGCTCTACTACAACACCCGCTCCAATCACCCCTGACCAACTAAGGTCTATTTTAAATGCATCAAACGAAGCCGGACAAACTAATTTTTCAGACGAAGAAATCGAGCGAATTGTATCCTCATTAGGTGGCGGTGGCTCTTCTGATTTGCAAAATGCATTGTCGTCTATTTCTTCGGCAGACGCACAAATTTCTGCATTACAGGCTCAAAAAGCTTTGCTAGAAACGCAAAAAAATATGATAGAAAATCAAGACTACTCCGCACTTCAAAGTACATATAAATCCCTTATGGATTCTGCCAAAAATTCATATGACGAAACTAGGGATATTGTAAACTCCCTAAAAAATGGTTGGGTTGCTGAGTGCGACGGTATTGTTACTCAAATCAATATAACGGCGGGCGAAATTTTTAGGCCAATTCAACCAAAATCTTCAACCAACGCTGATATGTTTGGCGCTATTGGAAACGCATTATCAAACGATTTTAGTTCTGATGATTTAAGCAAAATGATTAGCGGTGCAACATCAACTCAGGAAACAAATATTGGTATGGTTGTTGACAATTATGGTGATTATTTTGCATCCTTTTCTTTAGGAAAATATGACGCTCTTAATGTCAAGCTAAACCAAGAAGCTTTTATAACCTCGGTGGCCGGCGAATACGAAGGATATGTAAGCTATATAAATCCTGTTGCAACCGGCTCTGGCTCTGCTATCTCTTCTATTACTGGGTCGGACTCTGGCAAAGCATCATTACAAGCAAAAGCAAAAATAAAAAATCCTAATGACGCTTTAATAATCGGATTCGATGTTAAGCTTTCAATAAAGACTAATGAAATAAAAAATATTTTAATAATCCCAATTGAAGCAGTTCAAGTAGACTCGGGTAAACAATATGTTTACATTTATAATAAAAATACGCAAACCGTTTCTAAAAAAAATGTAGACCTTGGTATATCATCAGACACGGCTTATGAGGTAAAATCTGGGCTAAAACAAGGAGACCTTATCATAAAAAATCCACCTAAGGATTTAGAAAACGGTGTTAAGGTTTATGATAAAGGTGCTGTAAAATGAATCTTTTTGAAAATATAAAAATAGCTTTATACAGTATAAAAACAAACGCCTTTCGTGCATTTCTTACAATGCTTGGAATCATAATTGGCGTTGGTGCCGTTATCTCAATAATCACAATAGGAAACAGTAGTAAGGACTATATTGTTAATATGATTAGAGCTGTAGGTGGTCAATCCGTTAGCATTAGTGTCAACACATCAAAGGCACAAGCTGGCGACTATATTAATGAGAATGACATTAATGCAATTTCTAAGATTGATATAGTTGATAATGTTTCTCCTGTTATGGTAGATTTCGGAAAGTTGTCAACACAATTTGAGTCCAATTTTGGTGTTGCTATGGGTACAAACGAGCAATTTGGGGAAATATCTAGCATTGACATTGTGCACGGAAGATACTTTAATAAAAACGAATATCAATCTCAAAAAAATGTTATCGTCATTGATACAAGCACCGCTATTGCCTTTTTCAAGGATGAAAATGCCGTTGGCAAAAGTATAGATTTCACTCTGGGTGACAACCTTGTTTCTTTTAAAATCATTGGTGTTTTTAAGCTACAAATGAGCGAACTGTCTGAGGGTTCAAACGATATGGGTGCTATGATGAGCTCTATGGGAATGCCTGATTCTAGTCCGCCTGGCAGAGTTTATTTTCCATCAACAGTGTTTAAAACGCTTACAACTAGCAACGGCTATGATAACATTTATATCTCAACACAAGACATAAACGACCTTGACAGTGCAGGTGACGCCGCCGTTAATCTACTAATTGCAAGACACAATAATCTTGATAGGCAAATTTACAGCTCGATTAATATGGCAAGTATGATTGATTTGCTAGATTCTGTTATAAATGTTTTTACGGCTTTTATTTCAACCGTCGGTGCTATTTCACTTATTGTTGGTGGCATTGGCGTTATGAATATTATGCTTGTATCTGTAACTGAACGAACAAGGGAAATAGGCATAAGAAAAGCTCTGGGCGCTAGAACTGGAACCATCCTTTTTCAATTTTTGACAGAATCTATAATAATATGCTTAATAGGTGGATTTATCGGAATGTTGCTAGGTTTTGGGCTTTCTTTTGCTGTTTCGTCATATATGGGTGTTCCGCTAAGTATCAAGGCTTCAACAATTTTAATAGCTGTTGGATTTTCAAGCGTAATCGGTATATTTTTTGGAATTTATCCTGCCAAAAAAGCTGCAAAAATGCCTCCTATTGAGGCACTAAGAAGAGAATAGTTTTTTTATTATCGTTAAAATAACCGTAGAAAATGGTGAAAATATGGAATTAATTAAGCTTAATAATATTTCTAAAATATATAATCCAGGAGAAAACGAAGTAAGAGCACTTGACGATGTTTCGCTTAGCATTGACAAGGGTGAATTTGTTGCAATTGTTGGGCAGTCCGGCTCTGGCAAATCAACACTGATGAATATTATAGGGCTTTTAGACAATGCAACAAATGGCACCTATTTTCTTAATGGCAAAAATGTATCATCACTTAGTGACAACGCACTTTCTGATATTCGAAATGTTGAAATAGGATTTATATTTCAAGGATTTAACCTAATATCTAGCCTCACTGCACAAGGCAATGTTGAACTACCTTTGGTCTATAGAGGTATGAAAAAAGAAGAGCGAGAAAAGCTCGCCTTAGAAGCTCTGGAGCGTGTTGGGATTGGGAATCGAATAAACCATTTGCC
>CAZEKQ010000033.1:0-17672 GCA_964512735.1 uncultured Eubacteriales bacterium
ATTCTACAATAGGAGGTCTTTTTTGCAATGTCCGTTTTCTCGGGTGCGGTCTATTAACAGTCTTTGCCCTTTATTTTTATATATAATGGTTTTTATTGACAATATAAGGTATAATATAATATCATCATTTTCTTATATATTAGTTTTTTAGATTATTGAAAAGGAAGAGTTTTATGTTTGTTGATATAGCAAAAATTAAAATAAAAGCTGGCGACGGTGGGGACGGAGTAGTCTCATTTCACCGTGAGAAATATGTTGCAGCCGGCGGACCGGATGGTGGCGATGGTGGAAAAGGTGGCAATATTATATTTGTTGTTGACGACAACCTAGCTACTCTTGCCGATTTTAGATATAAGCGAAAATACACAGCCGAAAATGGTAAAAACGGTGATAAGGGTAAACGCAATGGTAAAAAGGCAGACGACCTAATTATTAAAGTACCTCGTGGCACAATAATTAAAGAGGTTGAAAGTGGTATCATTATGGCTGATATGTCTGATAATGACAGCTTTGTTGCCGCCAAAGGTGGCAGAGGCGGTTGGGGCAACAACCATTTTGCCACTGCTACCCGTCAAGCACCAAGATTTGCAAAAAATGGTACACCGGGTGAAGAGTGGGAAGTTTCTCTTGAGCTTAAACTTCTTGCAGATGTTGGACTTTTAGGTTTTCCGAATGTTGGCAAATCTACTTTGATTTCTGTTATAAGTCAGGCAAAACCAATTATTGCAAACTATCATTTCACCACACTTACACCTGTTTTAGGCGTTGTTTCTATGGGCGAAGGAAACTCCTTTGTTATGGCAGATATTCCTGGGCTGATTGAGGGTGCAAGCGAGGGAATAGGTCTTGGCCACGAGTTTTTAAGGCACGTTGAGCGTTGCCGTATGTTAGTTCATATTGTTGATGTTTCCGGCAGTGAAGGCAGGGACCCAATTGATGATTTTAACGCAATTAATGCTGAGCTTGAGCAGTTTAATCCAGAACTTGCCCACCGTCCTCAAATAGTTGTGGCAAACAAAGTTGACCTTGCAACACAAGAGCAACTTGATTCTTTTGAGCAATATATAAAAGATAAGGGCTATGAGTACTTCACTATAATTGCGCCAATTGCACAGGGCACAAAAGAATTGGTAAGTGCGATGTGGAGCAAACTTCAAACCCTCCCCCCTATTAAACGATATGAAAGAGAAGAAATTCCACTGGAAGTTTTGGAGCAAAAGCAAGATGATAAATTCACCATTACAATAAATGATGGTGTGTATTTTGTAGAGGCAAAATGGCTTATTAAAATTTTGCATAAAATTGATTATGATGATTATGAGTCACTTCAATATTTGCAAAGAGTTTTGCAAACAAGCGGAATTTTTGATGCCCTTGTAGAAAAAGGAATTCAAGAGGGAGATACCGTAAGCATTTATGATATTGAATTTGATTATGTTCCGTAATCTTTCATTTTTATTTATATATTAGGAGAGTTTTTATTGAATAGGTTTCTTGATTTTGATTGCACTCCAAACGAGCTTAGTCCGCTAACTCTTGCCTTTATTGGCGATTGTGTTTATGAATTATTTGTGCGTGAAAAGCTGGTTTGCGAGGCAAATAGACCCGTGAATAAATTAAACGGTGAAAAAAGAAATTGGGTAAACGCCTCTTTTCAAGCACAAAGTGTTACAAAAATATATGACGAGCTAACCCCGCAGGAAGTTGATGTTTTTCGCAGAGGTAGAAATGCACGCACAAAAAATACGCCAAAAAATATGTCTGTATCTGATTATCACTACGCAACAGGGCTAGAAGCACTTTTTGGCTATCTCTACCTTTGTGGTAATCTTGACAGACTTCGCCAGCTTTTTTACATAATTACTCAAGATGGAGATGATTGCAATGAGTAATGCTTTTTCAAAAAAATCTGCCACAATCGACTTTTTTCTAGATGTTTTAATTTGTGGCATTGGTTGCTTTTTGTTTGCACTGTCGCTCAACTGCTTTACAGTTCCAAACCAAATTGCTCCCGGTGGTTTTTCTGGTATTGCTACAATTATAAACTATCTTTTTAACTTGCCAATTGGACTAGTTATTTTTTTGCTAAACATTCCACTGATGATTATAGCGTGGAAAATGCTTGGCGTTGATTTTATAATAAAAACAGCATTGGTCACAACCACTTTGTCACTAATGGTTGACCTGTTTCCCTCTGTTATACCTATTTATGAGGGGGAGAGATTGCTCGCTTCAATTTTTGGAGGCGTTTTTTCTGGTGCAGGTCTTGCACTGATTTTTATTCGTGGTGCAACTTCGGGCGGGCCCGATATTCTTGCAAAGCTTATTCGGCTTAAAAAACCACATATATCAATGGGTCAAATAATTTTAATTTCTGATTTGATTGTTGTTACACTCTCCGGAGTAGTTTTCAATAGCCTTGAGAGTGCACTTTATTCTGTTATAGAAATTTTTGTAAGTTCTCGTGTTATTGACTACATTCTCTATGGTACTGGTCACGGCAAAATGGTGCTTGTTTTCACAAATCACGCACAAGAAATTTCAGACGCTATTACAAGTGAACTACATCGTGGTATTTCTATTGTTGATATAAAAGGTGGTTACACTGGCGAGAATAAAAATATGTTAATCTGCGCTGTTCGTAGCAACGAGGTTTCTAGCCTAACTAAAATTGTAAAGCATTTTGATGAGCAACCATTTATTCTCATATCAGAAGTTGGCGAGATTTTGGGGCAAGGTTTTTCAATGGAAGAAACTTAGCAACTTGTAAAACTTGCCTATTTATGATATATTACAAATTGAGATTTTTTTGGGGGTTTTTATATGGCTGGGCATTCAAAATGGAATAATATAAAAAATAAAAAGGAAAAAACAGATAAACAAAGAGCTAAAATTTTTACAAAAGTTGGTCGTGAACTTGCAGTTGCAGTAAAATCAGGTGGTCCAGACCCTAATACTAATGCAAAGCTTAAAGATGTTATTGCAAAGGCTAAAAGTAACAATGTGCCTAATGATAATATTGAGCGTATGATTAAAAAAGCTTCGGGCGAAGGCTCTGCTGATAATTATGAAGAAATCATATACGAAGGCTATGGTCCTTGTGGTGTTGCTGTAATTGTTGAAACTTTGACTGATAACAGAAATCGTACCGCCGGAGAAATGAGACACTACTTTGATAAATTCAAAGGAAATATGGGGCAAAGTGGTTGCGTTTCTTTTATGTTCGACCGTTTTGGTGTGATTATTATTGAGCGTAACAGTATAGATGAAGATAAAATGATGGAAGATGCTCTGGAGGCTGGAGCCGTCGATTTTATAGCTGATGAAGATGAAGTTTTTGAAATTAGAACTGAACCAAATGATTTAAGCAGCGTGCGAGATGCCCTTGAGGAAAAGGGATATAGTTTTGCATCGTTTGGTGTTGAGTATGTTCCCTCTACATATACGGCACTCACAGAGGAAGAGGATATAAGCAATATGTGCAAAATGCTTGATATGTTTGAAGATAATGACGATGTTCAAGATGTTTGGCACAACTGGGAAAATGCAGACGAACATTATTAATAAAAATTTATTTAAAGGGCAGTTTTTTAGCTGTCCTTTTTTATTTTTTTATAAAATTTAATCTAATTTTAGATTTATTAGTAATTTTTTATCGTTTTTACTTTTTTTATGAATTAATATTTTTCTATATTTTGTATGTACAAAGTTGACAAAACCTATATATTGTGGTATCTTAAGTTTGTAAGAAGATTTTTCTGCTGCAAAGTCCCTTTTAAAGTACATTCGCAAAATTATCGAACATTTGTATTGACAAATTGAATTTATATCGCTATAATATATTTAATAAAACAAATGTTCTTGTTTATTTAAGGAGGAATTGATTATGGGAGCAACTTTTGTATTTACAACTATACTCGAAATTACCGCTGTTCTTCTTTTAGTTTGGGGTTTTGCTAATGAGGATAAAGTTATAGAGTTTGAAGACAAATGTGCGTGGCTTGTTGCTGCATACATTAGAAAAGTTAGGCGAAATAAAAATGCTAAAAAATTAGCTCAAAAAAATCACAACCCAAATCTTCGTGCAATACCACATAATAAAATTTCAAAACATACACATCACACCTCTGGTGAGGTCGCATAATTTATATACATTTTTATTTTTATTAATTTATAATCAGTCATTATACTTTTTATTTTGATATTTAAAGACAGGTTTATACACGCCTGTCTTTTTTTATTGCGTTAATCTAAAACTGCATCAACTTGACAACCACATCTATTATTTGATATCATATTTTGAAATTGTTTTTGCTATATATTATTGTAAATAAAAAAGATTGACCTACACGCAGCAAAAAGCTTTACTGCGCGCGTGCCAACATAGGAGAGATATTAATGCATAATTATAATAATCTTTGTATGAACTGTATGCGTGAGATTGAGGATTCTGCAGCACCTTGTCCGTTTTGCGACTTTGACCATACAACTATACAATCTGCGCCTTTTTTGCCAATGCGCACAATCGTTTCTAACCGATATCTTGTGGGCAATTTAATTGAACATAACGGAGATGGCGCTACCTATATGGGGTGGGATATTGAGCAAAAAACTCCTGTAAATATTAGAGAGTTTTTGCCCGATGCAATTTCAATGCGCCTTGAAGATGGAAAAACACTTGAGGCAGTTGACGGTTACCAAACTACTTTTAGCGATTGCTATCAAAGCTTTTTGGATTTGTGGAGAAAACTTGCGAGAATGCGTGGGCTATCAGCTTTGATTCTTGTTATTGATATTGTAGAAGATAACGGAACTGCATACGCCATTTCTGAACATATGGAGAGCCTTACCTTGCGTGACTATCTGCTGTCAAGTCAAACAGGATATCTTTCTTGGCAAGATGCACGAACACTTTTTATGCCTGTTTTGTCAACTCTTGCAACCTTACATTCTGCAGGTATAATTCACAGGGGTATTTCACCCACCACGCTTATAATTGGCAAAGATAAAAAAATGAGAATATCAGGGTTTAGCATATGGCAAGCACGAGCATCGTGGAGCGAGCTTAATCCGCAATTGTTTGCAGGTTATGCAGCTATTGAGCAGTATGGTTTTGAGGGGCAACAAGGGCCTTGGACTGACATTTACGCTTTTGCAGCCGTGCTATATCGCACACTTATTGGTAGTACACCACTGGAAGCAACATCAAGAGTAACAAACGACAAGATGATGGTGCCCGGCAAGTTTGCAGAACAGCTACCAGCCTATGTTATTAATGCCCTTATAAATGCATTGCAGATTTTGCCAGAGGATAGAACAAGGAGCGTTGAGGAGTTTCGTGCTGAGCTTTCTGCCTCCCCTACTGTTACAGTTAATAGCTCTGAATATATGAGTGCTCACGAACCAATAAATGCAAAATACAAGGAGCAAAGCAATCCAAACTTATCCAAACCTTTAAACGACAAGCCCGTAAAAAACAATTCTGCCCTATCAGTTGGGCTAAAAGCCGGACTAATCGTTGGCGCAGTAGCTATTTTGATTTTTATTATCCTTTGGGCAACTGTTCTAAAAGATAATATCGGTTTATCTAACGATGATAACACAAAAACCTTATCTCAAGAGGACGCACAAGTTGAGGTTCCAAACTTTATTAATCGAACCTATTCAACCGTTATAAGCGAAAGGGCGTATTCTACAAACTTTACCTTTACCAAAAAGGAAGTTTATAGCGATACAGTAAGAAAAGGCTATATTATATCTCAAAGTATTGATGCTGGAGAAGATGTTCCCGTAGGTACAGAAATTGAGCTTGTTGTGAGCTTAGGTATTGAAAGAATCGAGTTTCCAAATGTTATAGGTATGTCATACGACGAAGCGCAGGCGAGCCTTACTGCACTTGGGTTTAAATGCAGTAAAATCGAACGAATAAACTCTAGTGGTCAACCCGCAAACACGGTTGCCGAAGTGAGTTTAACCGCCGGAGAAACATATGCAAAAGGCACTTCTGTTGTATTACAGGTTTGGACTGAGATGTATACAGACACCCCTGCCGGCGATTTTTAACTTTTAAAACTATGTTAGTTAGTGATTATTTAAGACCACCACAAAATGTGATGGTCTTTTTGTTATTTTGAAGCTAATAAACATTTTATTTAAAACAAATCTTTTTACGATTCATATAAAATTAAATATTATAATTTTCTCATTTTTAAAGCTAAGAAATATTCTATTTAAAACAAATCTCCGCCATTCAAGACCGTTGCAAACCTTTTAAAAATCAACACAACCCCCTATCTGCATAAAATAGGAGGTTGTTTTTTAAAAATCTGTATTCGCAATCTATATTCGCTATGTTTATTAAACTCTTTTATCGATTGGAATGTACTCTCTAGGCTCTGAAACGCTCATATATGCTGGGCGAATAATCTTACCTGCATTTATAAGTTCTTCCATTCTATGTGCACTCCAGCCCGAAATACGAGCTATTGCAAAAATCGGTGTAAAAAGCTCTCCCGGAAGTCCAAGCATTGAATATGCAAAACCACTAAAGAAGTCCACGTTTGCACTAACACCCTTAAACATTTTACGATTTCCCGCAATAATATCAGGTGCAAGCCTTTCAACTCTCGAATAAAGCTCATACTCAGCCTCAAGACCTTTTTCTTTTGAAAGATTTTCAACAAAACCACGGAACATTTTTGCACGGGGGTCAGAAACAGAATAAATAGCGTGACCAATACCGTAAATAAGTCCTTTATTATCAAATGCCTCTTTAGCAAGCAAAGCTCTCAAATAATCTGAAACTTCACTATCATCTTCCCAGTTGTTAACATTTTTCTTCATATCTTCAAACATCTGGATAACCTTAATATTTGCACCGCCGTGCTTTGGACCTTTAAGAGAGCCTAGGGCCGCCGCAATTGCAGAGTATGTGTCTGTTCCGGATGATGTAACAACATGGGTTGTAAATGTTGAGTTGTTACCCCCACCGTGCTCTGCGTGTAGTACCAAAGCCATATCAAGCACTCTAGCTTCAAGGTCTGTAAACTGACTATCTGCACGCAACATATGCAATATATTTTCCGCTGTAGAATAATCAGCGCGTGGTGCGTGTATAAATAAACTCTCGCCATCGTGATAATGTTTATATGTTTGATAGCTGTAAACAGACAAAAGTGGGAACAAAGCAATAAGCTGTAAACATTGGCGAAGAACATTAGGTAACGATGTATCATCAGCATTTTTATCATATGAATATAATGTGAGAACACTTCTTGCAAGTGCATTCATCATGTCCCTACTTGGTGCTTTCATAATTATATCACGCACAAAGCTAGTTGGTAATTGCCTGTAGTTTGCCAAAAGTTGTTTGAACTCATCCAACTCTTTTTGTGTAGGCAGTTTGCCAAACAAAAGAAGGTATGTTGACTCTTCAAATGCAAAATTGCCATTGCTATGAGATCCAGATATTATATCCTCAATATTATATCCCCTGTAAGACAACTGACCCTCACAAGGAACAGACTGACCGTCTACATTCTTGCTTGAAATAATTTCAGAGATTTCTGTAAGACCTGTGAGAACACCCTTGCCATTAACATCACGCAGGCCTCTTTTTACATCATATTTTGTATACAAAGCAGTATCAATTGTACTATTTTCCACACAAAGTTCTGTAAGGTCATTTATTTGTGATGTAATTGCTGAAAAATCCATATCAATATTGATGTTGTTAACATTCATACATAGTACCTCCTGTACATTTTTAATCTATATTTATACCATTACGGATATACCTTTGCTTGCTAAATATTCTTTGAGTTTTCCTATTGGAATCTCGTTAAAATGAAATAAAGAAGCCGCCAAAACTGCATCTGCTTTTCCAAAGGTTAAAGCATCATAAAAATGCTCTAACTCTCCCGCTCCACCGGACGCAATTACGGGTATTTTAACATTTTCTGAAACTGCCTTTGTGATGTCTAAATCATATCCATTTTTTTGACCATCACGATCCATACTTGTTAAAAGAATTTCTCCGGCGCCTCTTTCATAAAGCTCCTTTGCCCACTGCACAGCCTCAAGACCTGTAGGCTTGCTACCTCCGTTTATGTACACTTCCCAACCAGAATCAATTTTTTTAACATCGATAGCACAAACGATTTTTTCACTGCCAAACTTATGAACTGCGTCATTTATAAGTTGTGGGTTTCTTACAGCGGCAGAACTTATAGAAATTTTGTCTGCACCCGCATCTAGCAGTTTCTCAATATCTTCTATATTAGAAATTCCCCCACCTACTGTTAAGGGAATTGTTATCGCACTTTTAACCTCTGTTACTACATCAAGAATTGTTGCTCTGCCTTCATTTGTGGCGGTGATATCGAGCAAAACAAGCTCATCTGCACCGTTTTGGTTGTATGCACATGCACACTCCACGGGGTCACCTGCGTCACGCAGATTGACAAAGCTCACCCCTTTTACAACTCTGCCGTCTTTTATGTCAAGACACGGAATAATCCTTTTTGTGCTCACTTGTACCACTCCTTACACAAATATAAAGCTTTAACTAAAAATAAAAATAAAAAATAACACCAGCACTTTTGTGTTGAGTACTAAGTCACCTTTATTTAAAAACAAAACTAAAAGTGTTACCCATTTTAAAATAGTATTACGATTTATTATCGCAAAGCTATCGCCAAATTCTGATGAAAAAACAATTAAAATTGCCCTATTGAATTTAGTTTGAATAAGATTTTAACACATTTATAACCATTGGGCAAGAATTTTTTAAATTTTTTTTATTTTATTAATATTTATTTTATAGCAAAATAAATATTATACGCCTAAACTTTTTTAAAAAATAATTTATATCTTAATAAAAAATGAGACTCATTTTTAAACAATGAGTCTCAAAAACATATTATTTTAGTCCATTTATTAAACGAAAATGGTCTCTATAAATTTTGCGCAGCTGTACGGGCTTTGTTCGAGGTAAAAATCCGCCAACAATTTGGAGATGGTCTAGCAATGTATCATCGTATATGTGCCAAATTCCTTTTTGATATTTTCCCTTTGCATCATAAACATCAATTGATGGCTCTTTTAGTGGTGCCCTTGATGAAAATGTAGGAACACATCCGTCGTTTGCAAGCCATCTTTCATCAATTTTTATATCATTAAATGTGTTTTCTTTATACTTACCCATTGACTTTGAAAAAGGTCTAAAACAGCAGTGCATTGATAGCATTGGTGTTTCTTGACGCTCTTTTGTAAAAAACTTTTGGCTTGTTTTTCTGCACGGAAACGAAAAATAATAAATGTTGTCAACACACTCGATTTTTTCGTTAACCTCTTTTGCACCCATTAAAGAGACATCATAATAAACAGTATCCTTGCTTGCAATTACAGCCCTTTGAATGTCTTTATCTATAGGGCTTTTAGTACTTTTTCCACCTTCAAATCCATTAAGGTTCCATTGTTCCATTTGAAAATCCCAAAACTTTGCAAGTGTTCCACCTGTAAAGTTTGCAATATATGTCGTCATTTTTTCAATGGTATCTACCGGCTTTTTAAAAGAATACATAAGCGTTGTACCCTCGTGAACACCCGCCATAGTCGTTATGCTATAAATCCAGTCTGCTTTTCCACCTGTAAAAAGAGGAGAAATTTCATCTTTTGGTGTTGCCTCAATTTCTTGAGCATCTCCTTGTTTCATAAGCGTTGCTAAAAGACGAATTGTTGCAGCACCATGACTGTGACCTACAAGGTTTACCTTTTTTTGTGCTCCCCAACCCTCAAAAACAGGCTTGCTATATGTTCTTCCAAATCTTTTATGCCCATATTTTTCTGAGTGTGCTTTGCCGTAATCAACTGTTCCTCCGACAAGTTGAGCATAAAGCTCGCAAGCCCTATCCCAAGCACTTGATACTGGCCCAACACCCGGATTATAAACTTCGAATCCCTCACCCTTGAGATATGTAGTTAAATCTCCGGACAACATTCCCCAGTATGGCAATAAATAATCGTTTAGTATTACGCCTTTTCCAAAGCCTAGCATCCCGTGCACCATAACAAAAGGATAATTTGTTTTAAACTTCATTGTTTTTTTCCTCCGAAACTTATAATTTTACAATTCCGAACTATTTTTTCATATAAAGACATTCTACTATTACTAAGTAAAACGGTCAATAATGTTGGATGTAGAAAATATGTGCCAAAATTTTGTCAATATTCACAAATTATTCATAGCTATATCTAAAACTATTCATAAATCAAAAAAGAGTTGCCGTAAGTAACAACTCTTTTTAACTATACGATATTTAATTATGTATATTTTTAGATAGCTCATCTTGATTTCCAAGGCTAGTGAATAGCTTTCGCAACGCATCACCAAAGGATAAGCGCTCAACACCATATTCAGCTGTCAAATTGTACTGTGCAATCATTTCATCATCAACCGAAAAGTCGACGGTCCCCAATACCTGACCTTTTTCAATTGGCGCTTCTACATCAACTGCAAGGTTTACCTTTTGCTTTATTTCACCTTTTTTATTTGCCTTTACTAAAACATTTTCTGATTTTGGAATTTTTGGGGTAATTGTTTTTTGAGTTCCGTGAAGCACATTAACATTTGTTATCAGACTCATATCAATTTCAGGCTGAATTGTTGTATAATTTGCAAATCCCCAGTTTAGCATTGCTTTTGCTCCTTCAAACCTGTCTTTGCTATTATCAGAGCCTAAAATAACTGCAATTAGATGCGTTTCTCCCCTTTTTGCCGTTGCCGAAAGGCAGTGCCCCGCCTTGCTTGTTGTTCCTGTTTTAAGACCCGTTGTACCTTGATAAAACCGCACAAGCTTGTTTGTATTTACAAGTTCTGTTTCTCCACCACGCAAAGTGTCCATCCACACTGTTGTATAGTTCGTTATTCTTTCGTGATTTATAAGCTCTCTTGACATTAACGCAATATCATAAGCTGTTGTTAAATGATTTTCCGTTGTATCATCAAGACCTGTGCAATTTTCAAAAAATGTATTTTCCATTCCTAGCTCTTTTGCTCTGTCATTCATCATAACTACAAACCCCGCCTCGCTACCTGCTATGTGGTCTGCAAGAGCTGTGCAAGCATCATTTGCGCTACCTATTGCTGTCGCCTTTAGCAAATCATCTACAGTCATTGTTTCGCCCTCTTTGAGCCATATTTGAGAGCCACCCTTTGCCGTTGCATCAGGGCTTGCGGTTACAGTATCTGACAGGGCTATTTTTCCGCTGTCAATTGCCTCTGTTACAAGCAACATACTCATTATTTTTGTTACAGACGCAGGGTATAATTTTTCGTTTTCATTCATAGACATCAGAACCTTGCCTGTAGAGCAATCCATAAGAACGGCAGATTTTGAATTTACCTGCACCGGCATTTCTTCTGCCGATACAAAAATCGTCATTGAGCTTATAAAAATTAACGCTAAAACAGTTGTTGATATTGATTTTATTCCTGTTTTCATACGGTACACCCCCTTTTATAGATATTAAGGAGCAAAATAAAATATTACCGCATTTTGATTGAAAATATATTTAAGGTGTCATATAATATAAAAGTTATTATATATCTATATGGGGCTAAATATTATGAATGTTTATTTTTATACTCTTGGTTGCAAAGTTAATCAATATGAAACTCAGGCTCTTTGCGAAAAGCTTAAAAGTGCCGGATACAGCATTTGCCATAGCGCAGATATTGCCGACATAATTATTGTAAACTCTTGCACTGTGACTGCTGTGAGTGACCAAAAAACAAGGCAAGCAGTTAGAAAATTTAAAAGAAATAATAAAGATGCTATTGTTGTTTTGACTGGATGTATGCCACAGGCTTATCCTAGCAAATCGCTAGAGCTTTTGAGCGCTGACATTATTATGGGTAACAGAAATAATGATGATATACTGACTCTTTTAGATGAGAAATTTAAAAAGGACGAAAGAGTTGTTTCTATTGTAGAACACGAAAACAGTGATAAATTTGATAACCTTGGTATTTCATCTTTTGATGAGCGTACAAGGGTTTTTGTAAAAATTCAAGATGGTTGCGACCGTTTTTGTTCTTATTGTATTATACCAACCTCCCGTGGACGCTCTCGCTCAAAACAGTTTGACAAGCTAAAAACAGAGCTTGAAAACATTGCAAAAACAGGGTACAAGGAAGTTGTTTTAGTCGGCATTAATCTCTCTTGCTATGGAGCTGATATAAACTCTAGCCTTTGTGATGCAGTGGAGCTTGCCTGCTCTTTTGAAAGCTTTGAGCGTGTGCGTTTAGGCTCTCTTGAGCCAGACCATTTAACCGATGAAGTTTTAAAAAGACTTTCAAAAAACGATAAATTTTGTCCATCTTTTCACATTTCTCTTCAAAGTGGGTGTGACCAAACGCTTAAAAGAATGAACAGGCACTATACCACTGATGAATATTATAATCTTTGCAAAAAAATCAGAGAAATTTTTAAAGACGCTACTATAACCACTGATGTTATGGTTGGTTTTCCGCTTGAGAGTGACGAAGATTTTAACCAAACTGTTGATTTTGTAAATAGAATTGGGTTTGAAAAAATTCATGTTTTTCCGTACTCTATTCGCAGTGGCACAAAGGCTGCCAACATCACACCTCAAATTGCAAAATCAGTTAAAGACGAGCGTTGTAAAAAAATGATTTGCACAGGTGATAAAATTCGCAGCAACTTTTTTGCGTCACAAATAGGAAAAACTGTAAAAATTTTATGCGAAACTCATACCAATGGTTATATATATGGATACACAAAAAACTATACTCCCGTAAAAATAGAACACGATACTGATTTGCACGGTCAGCTAAAAAAAGCAAAAATAATTGATATAGATGATGATTATTGCGTTGGAGTTTTTATCTGATTTTCTTAATTTAGTTGAACAACAAAGGTTATTGTGTTAAAATATTGTCAACTTTTCACAGGAGATGTTATAATGATTTCTATAGTTTATTTTAGCGAAAACGGTAACACCAAATCACTAGCTGAAGTTGTTGCAACAGGTGCTAGAAAAATAGAAAATACACAGGTAAATGTTTTTTCTATTGATGATGTTGATTATGATTGCTTGCAAAAAAGTGACGCCGTTATTATCGGTTCACCCACCCATTATGCAAACACTAGTTGGCAACTTAAAAAATGGATTGACGAACTATCCTCGCACAATGTTAATTTAGAGGGTAAAATTGGTGGAGTTTTTGTAACTGCTCAGTATGTTCAAGGCGGTGCAGACATCGCAGCACTAACACTAATTCAGCATTTAATGGTTAAAGGTATGCTTGTTTACTCTGGCGGTTGTGCAATGGGAAAGCCCTATATTCACCTCGCCCCTGTTGCAATAAACGGCAACGATGAGTTTAACACATCACTGTGTGATACCTTTGGTCAAAGGGTTGCACAAAAGGCATTTGACCTTTTTTCAAAATAGAATAATACAAAGGGATGCAGTGTTTATAGCACTACATCCCTTTTAAAATTTTTATTAGATTATAACTATGTTTTCTGTCATTTCCATACCACATGGAAGAGTAGTCGGCATAGCCAGTGTGTATAAATCCGTTGCCATATTCTCAAGCTCAAAGGCTCTTTTTGCTCTTTCATCAAGTGATTTAATTTGTGACGGTTTCATAATTATGGGCAGTGTTGCCGTGTTTTTTGCAAGTTTTAACATCTCTTGACCATTTTCATTAAACCCTAAAACCCTTATATATGGAACTCCGCTCTTGCTATCGCTTTCCCTTATATTTAAAAAGAGCGACATTATTATTCGTCTTATTCTAGAATGAGTATATCTTTTTGTTTTAATTTTGTCATACAATTCATCAATCGTTCTTGATGTTTTTACGCAATTTATAATTCGATTTTCAAGCCCCTCAGAAACATCTGGAACAAGCTTAATATCAAAAGGGTCCATCATACGAAGCTTTGATAAAATTGGTGCCTCCATTCCCTTAATATCTACTGGTGCTTTTCCAAGCCCCATTTGCTCGTTAATAAGGCTTGCCACACTATCTGGAACAAAATCAAAGCAACTAAAGCTACCCTCTATAATATGTTTTCTAATTTGTGATGCACTTAAAAACTCATCACTTTGATTTTTAGAATCGTGATTTACTCCTATCCTTTTTATTGGATTTGGAGTTACTTTTGACTCAAATTCGTTTAGAGCTTTTATATATTCAACACCTAAAATATCATTAGAACGCCCTATCATTTCTGCTTTTTCTTCTCCGCAAATGTCTGCAATCGCCCTTTGCCTTGCCGATGGATAGCTCATTTTTAAATCTAAATATTTTTTTGTAAGCTCTATTGTTTTTGGCATAACCGCAACTTTTGCAAGTTCCTCAAGCAAAGGTAAGCTTGCACTCTCACTGCCAAAACTTAAAAAATCAACAACGCCTAAAGAATTTAAGGTTTGAACCCCACCTCTTGCAAATCCTTCCGCCGAAGAAAGCGACCAAGCAAGTGGAATTTCTACCACCAAATCAGCACCGCACATAAGCGCAGACTTTGCCCTAGACCATTTATCCAAAATAGCTGGCTCACCACGCTGAACAAAGTTGCCACTCATTGCAACTACAATGTGAGAAGCACCCTGACTTTTGCACTGGTCAATCATATATTTATGCCCATTGTGAAAAGGGTTATATTCTGCAATTATTCCATGTGTTATCAAAAAAGCACCTCCAAATTAGACAAATTGCGACTTGTAATTATAACCAAAAATCTTTGTTAGTTATCTATTTAAAATAAGGTTGAATTGAACTGCACTATAATGTATAATTGTTTAAGTTGATTTCATTATATATTAGTTTGTATTTAGTTTCAAGCTACTAGTTATTATATTTGGGGGTATTTTTTATGAAAATCTTAGTTATCAACGCAGGGAGTTCCTCTCTAAAATATCAATTACTTAATATGACTGATGAGTCTGTTATTGCAAAAGGTATTTGCGAGCGTATTGGAATTGGCGGACATATTGAAGGGGTTACAAGCGAAGGTTGCAAATTTTCTTATGACATTGATTTGCCAAACCATACACTTGCCTTTTTTGAGGTTAAAAAAGCACTTACACAAGGTGAGTGCAAAGTTATTGACAGCCTTGATGAAATCGCCGCTGTTGGCCACAGAATAGTTCAAGGTGGAGCAACCTTTACTCACAGTGTTCTTATCACTGAAGAGGTAGAAAAAGAAATTGGTGAGCTTTGTGAACTTGCACCTCTTCACAACCCTGCACACCTACAAGGAATCCAAGGTTGTACTGAAGCTTTTGGAAAGGACAAGCCACAGGTTGCAGTTTTTGACAACGCTTTTCATAACACAATGCCACCAGAGGCTTATATTTTCCCTATTCCTTATGAGTATTATGAAAAATACAAAATTAGAAGATACGGTTTTCACGGTTCTTCACACAAATTTGTTAGCGAAAATTGTGCAAAACAAATGGGCAAAGACCTTAAAGATATAAAGGTTATCACTTGCCATCTTGGCAATGGTTCTTCAATAACAGCTATTAAAGATGGCAAAGTTATTGATACAAGTATGGGACTTACACCTCTTGACGGATTTATTATGGGTACACGATGCGGTGCTATTGACCCATCTGTTGTTACTTTCTTACAAATGAAAGAGGGCTGGAGCAGGGAAGAAACTTGCACAGTGCTAAACAAAAAATCTGGGCTTCTTGGTGTTTCTGGTGTGTCTAGTGATATGCGCGACATAAACGAAGCTTGCAAAAACGGTAACGAACGCGCTAAGCTTGCACGCAAAATTATAGAGTACCAAATTCGCAAATACATAGGCTCTTATGTTGCTGCAATGGATGGTGTTGATGCCATTGTATTTACCGGTGGAATTGGTGAAAACTCCGAAAAGCTTAGAGCTGAAATTTGTGGCAACCTTAACTACCTTGGAATTAAAATTGACGAAAATGCAAACGATGAATTTATTCGTGGCAAGGGCGGAAAAATTTCTACAAACGAATCAATGGTTAATGTTTATGTTATCCCTACTGACGAAGAGCTTGTAATCGCAAGGGATACAAAAGATATTGTAAATTCACTTAATTAATGCCATTAAAAACGCTTTTAAAAATTCTCTTGACTAAATAAAAAAAACTCCTTTGAAAATTCAAGGGAGTTTTTTTCTTTTAAAAAACCTCTATCAAATTGACAGAGGTTTAACTTTATTTATTTGTTTTGTTCATCGTCGTCAAAGCCTTCTGTGCTTTCTTTCATAAACAGCACTTTGACCGTCATTATTATTAATTGAAAATCAAGCCTTAGCGAATAATTTTCAATATACATCATATCAAGCTTTAGCTTATCATACGCCGTAGTGTTATACTTGCCATAAATTTGAGCATAGCCTGTAAGCCCAGCTTTAACCTTTGTGCGATATCTAAACTCGGGCATTTCTTTAGCATATTCTTCAACATGCTCTACCCTTTCAGGTCTTGGACCTACTATGGACATATCACCTTTTATGATATTAATTAGCTGTGGAAACTCATCAAACCGTGTTTTTCTAATAATCTTTCCAACAGGAGTAATTCTAGGGTCATTATCTGTTGCAGGTATGGAATGTCCGTCTTTTTCTGCGTCAACAATCATACTTCTAAATTTATATATCTTAAACTTTTTGCCGTCTATTGTGACCCTTTCTTGTGTGAAGAACACAGGGCCGTGGTCATAAAGCTTTATAGCTATGGCAATAACTAAAAGAATTGGAGATAAAACAACTAAAGCAATTAGCGACAGCGTTATGTCAAAAAATCTTTTAACAAATCTTTGTTCCATTGAGAGTCCCCTATTCCTACACAAAAGAATAGGTGTGTCAAACAAGTTTAGCTCATCTGCACCTCTGATAATTACATCAGAAATTTTTGGCGTAATGTAAGTTCTTTTGGATGTTTCAAAGCAGTATTTTAAAATATCATTCCTTATCTTACCCGGAGCGTCACAAATAATTGCACCATCATACTCATCTATTCTGGATTTGATTTGTTCAAGCCCCTCATCTATGCTTATAGCCTCGCATATCTGGTACTTGTCCGAGCGTTGACACATCTTTTTTATAAGCGTTGTTGCATTATGGCTGCTATAAATTACAAGCAGTTTTCTTGGTGGAAAAAGTTGCTCATAAATTTTAGACACTACATATGTCCACGCAACAATTATAAATGCGTCAATAAATGTAAGCTTAAAAATCGGCGTTAAATCTACAAGTTCCCTGCCTACTAGGGAAATAACAAAATAAATTAGCGCATTCACAAGAGTAATTGATAGCATTTGTGAGTATATTATATTTGATATCTTATAATACCCGACCTTGTATCCACCATAAATCTTAGTGAAAAACAACTGCATAAGACCGTAAAGTGCAATTATAAGCCAATTACCTTTGCGGTTAAAAAACTTATCACCTGTCATTAAATTGTAGTTGTAATCAGTATACCAAACATATGCGAATGCCAATATTACAAGCCCGAATATCGCAATTGACATAGCCATTATAATTATTTTTTTAAATTGGTCATAATTCTTTTGCATTTAAACTTGTTCTCCTTTAAAAGCAGGGACAATACACCTTTAAAATTTGTATGCAACATCAAATATGTTC
>CAZEKQ010000034.1:0-17423 GCA_964512735.1 uncultured Eubacteriales bacterium
CTGGAACACCGTATGAAATTTCGCCAGTATTGCTAATTGCTTTGAGGTATGAATCGCCCTGAAGTGTTAGAGCTGCGGGGTTTGGAATATTTGCAAGTGCAATTTGACCAATTTCGATAATCATACCATTTGCATCTTGACCAGAAATAACTCCGTTAGGACCAATTGAAATACTGCTAAGTTGCATAACATCAATAGCCTCAGCGTCATAGTTTCCGTCACCGTCTGTATCAATTAGTGTGCCCGGCTTTTTAATTTGTTGAAGACCATTTGCCTTGTCTAAAACTGTTGACACTTTTTCATCTTGCCCACCGGTTGCCTTTGTTGAAGTTGTGCCTGTTGCAATATTTGTAACACCTGCATCTGCCGTTACAGTAATATTTGCAAGGTCATCTTCAATTGCTGTTGGGAATACTCCTGAACCTGCCTTTACAGTCATATTTTGAAGTGCAGTTTCTAAATCTGCAAGGTCGATATCTGTATCATTTGTAACTACCGTTATTATTTTGTTTGCAAGGTCTGCCTCTGCTGTTACTCCGGCTGCCGCTGTTTCTGTAACTGTTCTTATTTTAAATCCGTTAAAGAACGCACCGCTATCTTGACCTAATGTGATATGGAGTCCCTTAACATCAATTTTTGCTGGTGTTGCCGGTGTTTTTTCTAGAATAATTTCACCTTGAACATGGTCAACTGTAGTTTCTGTATACCTAGCTACTGGGTATCCACAAATGTAGTTACCATTACCGTCAACTAAGTTGCCGTCACCGTCAAAATTCAAAACACCAACTCTTGTATACTTCTCTCCACCGTTTGCATCTCTTGCAATGAAATAGCCCTCACCATCAATAAAAACATCCATTGCCATTCCTGTTGGAACATAGCCACCATTTGTATGCAAAACATCAATGGTGTTTATTGTTGAGCCATAGCCTACTTGGGCAGGGTTGCTACCACCCAAAACTCCAGTTGCGTCTGCAGAACCCGTAATTGTTTGATAAAAAGAATCTTTGAATGTTGCTCTTTGCGCTTTATATCCATATGTATTAACGTTAGATATATTGTTACCGATAACATCCATTTTGGACTGATGTGTTTTCAGGCCAGAAACACCTGAGTACAATGCTCTCATCATAATTAATTTACCTCTTTCTATAGAGGAACCGATTTTTAAAAAGTTGAGTTTATCAGTCAGTCAAAACTCACAAGCCTCCTAAAAAGGTCCAGCCGTTATAATAATACGGTTCCATCAATGTTAGTTATAATATTATTTTTCATTTCTTGATTATTCATTGTTGTGATAATTGTCTTGCTCGGAACATTCACGATGAATGCCGCTTGCGAGCCAAGTATCAACGCATCTTTGATTCCTTTCTCTTCTGCGTGTTCTACAGCATTTGTCATTTGCTCCAGCATTTGTGGCTCAATTTCAATTTGTCGCTCACTCATACGCTGTAATGCGTGTTTGGAAAAGTTAAGACCTTGGGTGCTTTTTTGCAGTTCCTTCTGCAACACAGACTGAAAATCTTCGCCCGAGTTTGTCTTATTATTGCCCTGTGATTTATTATTGTTTGACACAAGAGGCGTGCTTCCAACAAAGGCTGTATAGTTTTTGTCAATATACATTATAAATATAAATGACTATGCACTTTTGCAGTGCTTATCACTTATCCTCCCTTCCATTTTTCTAAACGCAAATGCTAATCCTTGTCAACATTACTTCCTGCGTTTGAATCGTCCTCAAGCCCTGCGTCTGCAGAGTCTGAAAGAACTTCCATAACAGAGGATATTTCATAGTCCACACCGTTTACAGTAAACACTGCTCTACCGTCGACAAACTTAGTACGCTCAATAACACCTGTATCTTGCGTGTAGTTACCGCTTTTGTCATAATCTGCAACAATAACTTTTTTGCCTACTAGCGACGCTGCATACTGTGTTTGGCTCAAATCGGCGATTGCCTGCATTGCACGAAGGCTTGTAAACTGAGCCATCTGGGTGATAAACTCTGTGTCTTGGCTTGGGTTCATAATATCTTGATTAGAAAGCTGTGCAACAAGAAGCGTCATAAAATCGTCAATCCCAAGGCTTGTTTTATCCTTTGCTTGCTCATAACCACTATTTGACCTAATTCTCTCTGCACCACCAAGATTATATGCGTTAACTTCCATACTCTCACCAACTTTCTAAGACTTGTGTTTCTTTCATCATTTGCATAACTGATAAAAAGTCTGCTGTGAATTGTTGCTCTGAATCTTTTTGGCTTTGGTTTTGCTCGTTTTGCTCAAAGTTCTGGTTTGCATTTTGATTATTGTGATTTTCATCTTTTAAATAATCGTGTGGCTGTGCGTTTTGCGAACCGTCAACAAACTGCATTTGCTTTTGTAGCATTGGTGTTTGAAGTAGCTCACGAATTTGATTTGCGTTTGCGTTTAACAAACTTTGAGTTTTTGGATTTGACGCTACAAATTCTACAATCAACATTCCATTTTCAACAAGCATTTTTACGGCAACTTTTCCAAGTTCTTTTGGATAAAGGTTAAAGCTAAATTCTGATGTTTTAGCATCAAAATTTGACTCGATATTCTTCACAACTTGGGCAACAACCTCTTTACCCTGTATGCCGTGTGCCGTGCTTTCCTTATCAACAACCTTTGCAAAATCAATTTGACTTTTTGGTTCTGTGCTTGCATCAATGCCTAGTTGCTCTGGTTGCTCGTCCCCTATTTTGCTTTGAGCTTTTGGCATTTGATCATCAAAAACAACTTGCTCTTTTTCAGCATCAAGCTTGTCACTTTTTTGCACTTTAGACTTGTCACTTTTTTCCACTTCTGTTTTAAGCTCTTGCACAAATTCGCTTTGTTTTAAACTGTTTTTAGGCAGTTTTTCGATTTGCTCTTGATTTTCTAACGGCTCATCAATAGCTATGTTTTCAACCTTTGTTTCTATCGACGGTTTTACCGTTGTTGCATCTTGCAAAATCTCGCTTGTTTGCAATGTTTGTTGCGTTTGCTCACTTGATAAATCAGCTGATTTTGAAAGTTGAGTGTCGCTATGTAGCGTGAAAACATCGTTTTGGCTATCCATCTCATTTTCAGCCATAGGCTTTACAACAACTCTAGTAAACTTAGTTTGTAGCAAAGTTTCCTGCTCTGCATTATCCACACTTAAATCAACAACTAACACTGTGTTTTGCTCTTCAAGTTGAGTTGCAGATTTTGCAAAATCTAAAGGCACTAAAACAATTGGCACAGGCTCTATAAATTGCGATTGCTCTAGCACTTCATTTTCTTCTGATACAAGCTCTTTAGATTTTTCTTTTTCTAAAGATTTGCTACTATCAACATCTTGCTTTTTCGCTGTTTCTTCCCCTTGTATTTTTTGCGTTTTTTTCTGCTCATTTTGATTTATTTCCTGGGAAAGAACGCTAGAAAACGAGCTGTCATCGCCATTTGTTTTAACAGACTTTGCAGTTTTAAAGTCAGCAGACTTGACCATTATTTGGTCAATTTTAGACACCATACCCCCTTCACCTCCTTATTAAATTTTTATATCTATCCACACTTTACTGTGTGGCTGATATCTGATTAATGTATTCTTCTATATCTCTTTCTTGCGTTTTTCTAGCATCTTTCTCGTACTGCGCCCTTTGCTTTTCCTCTAGCTTTTCAAGCCCTGAAATTTCGCTATTTAATAAAATTAGCTCTTCTCTTTTTTGCTTTAAAATCCCTTTTTGGACTTCTTTTTCTTTTGCTAGTTCTTTTTCTTTTCTAATAAGAGAATTGAAATACACCTTATATGTCATAACGTTTTGCGGGCTAGTCCCCCGCTCAAGCTCTAATCTCATTTTTGTATCATAATCGTGAAACTCAAGCTTTACACGCTCTTCTTCGTTTTCAATCTCTTTTATTTTTGCATTAACTTGTGCAATTTCGCCCTTTTTTACTTCAAGCATTTGCTGTTTTACATTTAAAACTTTTTCAAGTGAAAAAATAAATTTCTTCATAACTCATCATGCTCTCATATTACTTTCATCATTTCTAATGTTTCTTCAAACGAAAAATTTGTGCCAATTTCTTGTTTAAGAAAACTGTTAACAGCGTCTATTTTATTTATCGCTTCGTCTAACTTTAAATTCATTCCCGGCTTGTATGCACCAATAGAAATTAAATCCTCGTTTTGATTATAAACAGAGATAATGTCCCTAATTTTTGTGGCATTTGTTTTTTGCTCTGGTGTTGCAATGTCACTCATAAGCCTTGATATGCTTGAATTTACATCAATTGCGGGGAAATGATTTTTGTGTGCAAGCGCCCTTGACAAAACAATATGCCCGTCAATTATTCCACGCACTGTGTCTGAAATTGGCTCGTTGGTGTCATCACCCTCAACTAACACTGTGTAAATTCCAGTGATTGAACCCTCTTTAAAGCTTCCGCTTCTTTCAAGTAGCTTTGGTAGTTCTGAGTATATAGACGGGGTATATCCCCTAGCTATTGGTGGTTCTCCGATTGCAAGACCTACTTCACGCTGTGCCATTGCAAATCTAGTTAACGAATCCATCATAAGCAAAACATCCATACCGCAGTCTTTAAAATATTCTGCAATCGCCGTTGCTACTGCTGCACACTTCACTCTAAACATTGCTGGTTGGTCTGATGTTGCAACAACAAGCACGGAGCGTTTTAGCCCCTCTTCGCCCAAATCCTTTTCAATAAACTCTGTTACCTCACGCCCTCTTTCTCCCACGAGGGCTATAACATTGACATCTGACTTAACATTTTTAGCTATCATTCCTAGCAGTGTGCTTTTTCCAACACCACTACCTGCAAATATGCCCATTCTTTGCCCTTTTCCAATTGTGAGCATACCGTCAATAGCCTTTATTCCATAAACCATTGGCTCGGTTATTCTTTCCCTGTCCATAGGATTTACTCGAGTTCCGTCAACATCGTAGTAATTTTGCACATCAAAATCGCCTTTGCCATCAATCGGTTTTCCTGTTGCGTCCACTGTTCGCCCTATTAAAAAATCACCAACGGGAACACGCAACTGACAACCAGTTGACTGAACAAAACTGCCGGGGCTTACCCCTTTGATTTCTCCATACGCCATTAGCAAGACATTGTCTTCCTTAAATCCTACAACCTCGGACATAACCGTGTTCTCATCATCTGCGCTATAAATTGTGCAAATGTCTCCAACCTTGGCATTTATTCCAGTTGCCTCAATCATTATTCCGGCAATATTTTTTACTTTGCCAAGGCTGTTTAGTGGAGAAAACTGAGATATAACTTTTCTAGCGTCATCTATTTTCAATAATCTCCACTCCTACATTTAAAATAAACACTAATTTTTGTATAATCATTTTTTTAAAACAGCCTTAATCTTACTAAGCTGAGTGTTAACGCTCGCGTCAACAACTTCGTCTACCATTTCTATAACACAATCTGAATCGCTTAAATCTTTGCTATGATAAAGCTTGACACCGCTTGACACCTCTTTGATTTTTTTTGAAAAATTCATTCTTTCAAGCGCATCATAAACATCGGTTGAGATATTTATCTTTATCCATTCTTTGTTATGATTTTCTTCAACTATGTTTTCAATAATTGATTTAATTGTGGTTTTATCCATTTCAATAGATTTTTTTAGTATAAGCTCTGCGATTTCAACCGCAAGGTTTGAGAGATTTTCCTCTTCTCTTTCAATAAGGGTTTTTTTAGAATTCTCAAGCGCTTCAATCGTAAGATTTAATCTATCAAGTAAAACCTTGCTTTCTTCGATGGCATTTTGCAATCCTTCATCGTGACCCTTTTTAAAGCCGTGTTTATATCCCTCTTCCATTCCTTGCGCTTTTCCTTGGGAAAAACCTTTAGAAAAAGCCTCGTCATGACTTTGTTGCTTTGCTTGTGCACACTCCAGATTCATTCGTTCTGTTGCCTCTTTTATGTGCTGTTCGCTATAACTATTGGCAGCATCAACAATTTGCTTTGCTTTTTCAAAAGCAGCACTAAGCACTACCGAATCGCTCTCTGAAATATTCTCATCATCCAAATTAAATGACTTTGGATCATCATTCTTTGAACTTTTAATCGAGCGTGGTTGCACATGTGTGTATTGAGATGGTTTAATTACGTTACGCAATTACCTCATCCTTTCCGCCCTTGATGATAATAAGCTCGCCCTCTTCCTCTAGGCGACGGATAACGGCAACAATTCGCTGTTGCGCTTCTTCAACATCTCTAAGTCTAACATTGTGCAAGAACTCCAAATCACTTTTGATTGTTTCTGCTTGACGCTGTGACATATTTTTATAGATAAGGTCGGTAACTTCTTGGTTTGAACCTTTGATTGCAAGAACAAGGTCTTTACTATCAACATCACGCAAGAATCTTTGGATAGACCTATCATCAAGAATTGTAATATCCTCAAATACGAACATTCTCTTGCGAATTTCGTCTGATAGCGACTCATCCTTCTTAGACAGCTCGTCGAAAATATATTTCTCGTCTGAACGGTCCATATGGTTCATAACATCTGCGATGTAGTTTATTCCACCAATTTCTGTAAAGTCGACAGATACTATTGATGCAAACTTTGCCTCTAGGTTTTTTTCTACAAGCTTTATAACTTCTGGAGATGCACTCTCCATCTTTGCAATTCTCTCAACAACCTCTATCTGCTTTTCTCTTGGCAGTTCAGATATAATTGTTGATGCTTGGTCTGCTGTTGCATATGACAAAACAAGTGCAATTGTTTGTGGATGCTCGTTTTGAATAATCGCCATTAAGTTTTTATAGTCTGCCTTGCGAAGAAACTCAAAGCTTCTAGTCTTGAGCGAGCTTGTAACTCTTTCAAGCAAAACAGTTGCCTGCTGAGCGCCAAAAGCTTTTTCAAGAACATTTTTTGCGTATTCCATACCACCCTCAGTAATAACCTTTTGAGTTAGGCACATTTGATAAAAGTTGGTTAAAACATTTTCGGTTTCATCTGCCGAAATTTTTCTAAGCCCTGAAATTTCAATAGTTAGTTGCTCTATTTCTTCTTGTGTCAAATATTTATAGACACTAGACGCAGACTCTGCCCCCAGAGAGATTATAACCGCGGCGGCCATCTGCTGTTTTGTAAGTGTATCAGCCATCGGAGTCATCTCCTTTCAACCATGACCTTACAAGCTGAGCTACAATCTCAGGATTTTTAGTTGAAAAGTCTTGTATTTCCTTTTTAATTGCTTGCCCTTTTGCGTCTTTAATTTCTTGAACTTCTTGCAATTGTGCAAAGTCTATACTAAAGCCTTGCGTGTCAGTAATTTGTGGCAATCCAACAGGTAATTCATCCTCTTTTGCTTTTTTCTTTTTCTTCTTCGCTAAAACAATAATAAGAACTATTATTAAGATAATTAGCACAACTGCACCAATGATTGCATAAAGAAGCCACGGCTTTTCTTTAAAAATATTACCTGAAGATGCTGGCTCATCTTTTTCTGTTTCTTCTAAGAATAAATCTGTATAGATTACTACTTTTTCTGGGTCTACTGCGGCAGCATTTGCAATAAGTCTTGACAGCTCTGTTCTTCTAGCTTCTGAAATAGCTTCAGTATTCAAAGCGACAGAAATAGTCAAATCTGCAAGCTCTCCGCCATCTTTTTGCACCTGCTCTTTTACCGAGCTTACAAGATATTCATAAGATTTTTCATCTTTAATATATATTGTATTGCCGTCTGCAGTAATTCCAGGATAAATCGGAAGCCCGTCTGTATTTGTGTCTGTACCGGGGATTCCAAGGCCTGCGCCACCCTCAACCTGTTGCTCTGTTGCGGTGTTTTCGTTGCTTATTACACCCTTATTATCCTCTGTGGACGGGGTGTAGGTTACTATCTCTTGAATTTTTTTATCAATATCAAGCTTGCTTTTTACTGCAATTTTTACATTATCCTCGCCAAAAAGAGGATTTAAAATTTTAAGTATATTATTTGTAATATCCGACTCAAACTGACTCTCTATTAAAAACTTTAGCTGTGTAACGTCAAGCTGAGTTTTTCCGCCACCAGAAGCAGAGTTTGATGAGGCAAGCTCGTTGCCTGTTGCTGTATCCACAACAATTACATTATCTTCCTCAAGGCTTGGCACACTGCTTGCAACCAGTCTTTTTATGCCACTAACTTGAGTTGTGCTAAGCTCTTTTCCTTTAGAGGTCATTGTTATTGTAACACCAGCCGACGCACTCTCCTTTGATTTTCCAGAAAGTACATATCCGTCTGTTTTTGGCAAATTAATTGTGACCGTTGCATTTTTTATCCCATCAATTTGTTGTATGACAGCTGATAGTTTTTGGTCAAGCTGAAACTTTTCAATTATTTTTCTTTCTTCTGCAGTTGTCATCATATCAACATTATTAAGAAAAAAGTCATAGTTTGGAGATGTTCTTGGGTGACCGGCATTTGAAAGCTCCATCCTTAGCGATTCTTCTCTTTCTGCCGGAACTTTTATTGTTCCATCCTCTTCTTTAAACTCAATATTTCTACTTTTAAGCTCTTGGGCAACTTCAATCGCCTCATCATTATCAAGACTCGGATACAAAACAACGAATTTTGTTCTGTTCATCAACGCTACAAGAACTATTGCCAAAACCAAAAGTCCGCCAGCTGATGAAAGAATTATCGTTTTCCCCTTCTTTGATTGCTTCTCCCAAAACGCTTTTATTGAATCTATAAGATTTTTAATTTGTTCATTCATTCGCAAACCCCGCTTAGCCCAATAAAGCTAGAATATCATATATTTTTTGGGATTAGACTCCCATCCTCATTATCTCGTTATAAGCATCAAGTGCCTTGTTCCTAAGCTGTACAAAAAGCTCGACCGATAGGCTGGCTTTTGTAGATGCGATTGTAATATCGTGCAAATTATCTGTTTGCCCTGTAGCAAGTCTGTATGCCTCGTATTCAAGTGCTTCATTCGCCTCTTTTACATTGCCTATAGCATCGTTGAAGATAGATTGAAAAGACAAACCATCCTCATTTATATTTGGAGTGCCTAAAACACTTTGCCCGACTTTTCCTATTTCTTCTAATGAGTTAATTGTGTTTATTGGTATTATATTCACATTTATCAAACCTTTTCTTTATTATTTATCTGCCAATTTCTAGTGCTTTTGACGCCATGTTTTTTATTGAATTAAGCGCATTAATATTCATATCATAAACGCGCGTAACCGACATCATATCAAGCATTTCTTGAGTTACATCAACATTTGGCATTGCAACATATCCATTTTGGTCTGCATCTGGATGTGTTGGATTGTAAACATAATTAAAGTCACTTTCATCCTCAACTATTTTTGAGACCTGAACCCCAGCGGTAGGCTTGTCACCGCTAAGCTTGTTTTTTAGTATGCTACTAAACGAGTCACCTTTTAGCGATTCATAAACGACCATTTTTCTGCGATATGGTCCGCCGTCCTGTGTCCTTGTTGTGCTGTAATTTGCAATATTTTCTGATACTATGTCCATACGCAAGCGACTGGCTGTAAGCCCCGAGCCTGCAATATTCAGTGAGTTTAAAAAAGACATCTACCTTACCCCCGTTAAAAATCATATACATATTATATACTAATTAATTCTACTGCGATATCTTAACGACGCCCCTCGCTTATTGCATACCTAAGTCTTGAAAAATGGTCGTTTAAAACTCGTTGAGAATACATATACTGATAAGTTGTGCGAACCATATCAATATTCTCTTTTTCAAGGTCTACCCCGTTCCCATCAAGACGCATATTTTCTTGTTTTTCCTCTTTAACAGAAATTTTTGAATCATCAAGCCTTGCGACTCTCTCGTTTTTTCCACCGATTTTTGATTCAAGCGCCGATTTCAAATTGTCTTCAAATGAAACATATTTTCTTTTGTAACCTGGTTTTTCAAAGTTTGCGATGTTGTCAGAGATGACCTCCTGTCGTCTCCAAAGCCCGTCTAGGCTTTTATCCATCGTGGACACCAGTGTGCTTTTAAATAATTCCATATGTGCACCCCCATCTTTTTTATTGACATGGATGTAGGCATCGTCCTAACGCAAATACAATCTAAATGTCTTAATTTCAAGCTGTAAAAATCCACTTTCAAAGGTATTTCTATTATACCTTTAGACTAACATCATGTCAAGGAAAACAGTCAAAATACGATAAAAAATAACATTGTTTTCGTAGTAATTTTTGCCATTTTTCACATCTTTTTGTCATTCTTATTAAAAAATAGCAATTTTTATGTTTTTTATTGTGCTTTTTCAAAAATTCTTTATAACTAATTTCAAAACAATATATCTGTTTTTTCTATAATGTAAACATAGTGAATTTATACTGCTTTAGCAAATATATTCATAAAAATTTTACTAAAAATTAATTCTTTTGTGCCTATAATGTGTTACTGTCATTGATATAGTCTAAAAATTTGTGTATAATCTTTTTGTTAAATATAAATTTGATGTTAATGTTATGTGGATGTGATTTTTTGAAAAAATTTCTTTGTATTTTTTTTGTAACAATAATGTGTTTTACCTTTTCTTCTTGTGATAAACAAATAAGGAGGGAGAAACCAACCGAAAAGCCGAGTGTTAAAATTACTTTCCCTGAGGGGTATACGGCACTGCAAATCGCAAATCTTTTGGAAGAAAACAATGTTTGCTCTGCGAGCGAATTTTTAGAGCTTGCAAAAATCTTGCCACCCGAATATTCTTTAACTGCCGGCATTAAAAATGCAGATAGCAGAATTTTTGCTCTTGAGGGATACCTTTTTCCTGATACTTATGATTTTTACATTGGTGAAGGAGCACAAAATGCTATTTGGCGTTTTTTAAAAAATAGTAAAAATAAAATCACTCAAGAACATTTAGACAGAGCAAAAGAATTGGGTTTTACTATTGACGAGGTAATTACGCTTGCCTCCATTATTCAAAGCGAAGCGGGTAATCCTGCAGAGATGAAAAAAGTTTCTTCAGTTTTTCATAACAGATTAAATTCTCAGTATAATAAGCTTGAGAGCGATGTTACTATATTATATATAAAAGACAAGCTATCCTCAGTTATTACACAGGAGGAGGAGCGCCAAAAATACTACAAGCTCTATAGCACATATTCGATTAGCGGTCTTCCCGTTGGTGCTGTTTGTAACCCAGGAATAAAAGCAATTAATGCTGCACTTTATCCTGACGATACTGATTATTATTTTTTTGTTACAGACAAAAACACTAACGAATATTACTACGCAAAATCATTTTCAGAGCATAAACAAAACTGCAAAACAGCAGGATGGTAAAATAGGAGATGTATATGAAAAAATTTATTTCTTGGAATGTAAATGGGATAAGAGCCTGTGTTAAAAAAGGCTTTGTTGATAGCTTTAATTCTTTGGACGCAGACATATTTTGCATTCAAGAAAGCAAGCTACAAGAGGGGCAAATTGAGCTTGAACTTGACGGATATTATCAGTACTGGAATTATGCCGAGAAAAAAGGGTATTCTGGAACAGCTGTGTTTTCAAAACAGGAGCCTATTTCAGTTACATACGGTATTGGCAGTAACGAGCACGACAGTGAGGGCAGGGCAATTACCCTTGAGTTTGATGATTTTTATTTTGTAAATGTTTATGTGCCAAACGCACAAGAAGAGCTAAAGCGTCTATCATTTAGAATGGAGTGGGAGGATACTTTTAGAGAGCATCTTCTTGAGCTTGACAGCAAAAAGCCTGTTGTTTTTTGTGGCGATTTAAATGTTGCACACAAAGAAATAGACCTTAAAAATCCAAAGCCAAATGTTGGCAGACCTGGCTTTTCAGATGAGGAGCGAGAAAAGTTCTCTACCCTTTTAGATAGTGGATTTACCGACACTTTTAGGCATTTTTATCCAGACCTTGAGGGTGCTTATTCTTGGTGGACATACAGGTTTAATGCACGGGCAAATAACGCAGGGTGGCGTATTGATTATTTTTGCGTTTCAAACAGACTTTGCGACAAGCTTTTAGACGCAAAAATTCACGCAGACATCTATGGCTCTGACCATTGTCCTGTAGAAGTTACAATAGATATTTAGAAAAACTTATATATATTTTTGTTTTTTGAAAGGAAATGATTTTAAATGAGCAAACCAGTAGTAATTACAACAGACAGTGCAGCCGAGCTTACGCCTGAAATAGCCAAAGAATATAACATAGATGTTATACCTCTTCATGTTTTTTTAGACGGAAAAGATTACCTTGACGGTCAAGGCATCACAGTAGACGACATTTTTAGCGCATATGAAAACAAAAAGGTTTTGCCTACCACCTCTGCCGTTGCCATTGCGGAGTTTTCCGAGTTTTTTAAAAAGCACACGGACAAAGGGGCAAGCATTGTTCACATAAGCTTTAGCTCTGGGCTTTCGTCCTGCTATCAAAATGCAAACATTGCAGCGCAAGAGCTTAGAGAACAGGGTGCAGAAATTCATATTATTGACTCTCGTTCTTTGTCACAAGCTATTGCTTATCTTGTTATCGAGGCGGCAAAGCTTCGTGATAATAGGGTTAGTGCACAAGAAATTGTTTCTAAAATTGAGGCAATGATTCCAAAACTTGATATGACTTTTGTTATTGAATCTCTTGATTTTTTAAAAAAAGGTGGTCGTTGCTCCGCTCTTGCTGCTTTTGGTGCAAATATTTTAGGCATAAGACCTAGAATAGATATGGACAGCGAAGGCAAAATGGGAATAGGCAAAAAATACCGTGGCAAAATCGAAAATGTTTATATACAGTACCTTGACGACAGACTTTCATACGGGGATTTTGATATGGAAAGGGTATTTATCTCTCATGTTGGGTTGCCACAAGAGCAAGTTGATTCGATTGTTAAGCATCTTAAAAAGACAACAAAATTCAAAGAAATTATAGTTGGCACTTGCAACTGCGTTGTTTCCTCGCACGGCGGAAGAGGTGCAATGGCAATTTGCTTGCTTCGCAACTAAAAACCAAGTTAATATTGTAAAATAAAAGAACCTCTGTTGTAAAACTAAATACGGCAGGGGATTTTTTTGTTTTTATGGTATTTTATTTTTTGTGATACAAATCTTTTTTCCATTCGTGAATAATAATCGCTTCGTTATATCTTTTTTACATTTTTTATCAACGAATAAGCTTTAAATTATATATAAATAATTGATTTTTATAAGCCGGTTGTGTTAGAATAGTTTTATATATAATTTTTGCCAAAGAGGTGGGTTGTTCCTTGGAAAATTTCATACGCTCCGTGGCCCGATTCATCGATAACGGCTTTTTTAAAAAAAGATGGGGCACGCATCTTGATATGAACATTAGATATTTTAATATTGTTATCTCTCTTCTTAGTTTTTTCACCGCCACATTCTCTATTTTTATAGGCATCTATCGTAAAACCTATGAAGTTCCTTTAGTTCTTCTTATTGCCTCTGTTTTCTTTTTGCTTATTTATTTTTTAGGCAACAAAACCAGACAGTATAATTTTTATATGATTTTAAGTACCTATGCTTTTAACTTAGTTTTTTTACCCGTTTTATATTTTGTGGGTGGTGGAATCGACTACGGCACTTGGCTATATTTTATTGCAGGTCTTATGCTTACTGTTCTTTTCATACACGGGCCTGCCTTTATTGTGTCTATAATTATCCAGCCACTTTATTATTTTGCAATTTTTCTTATACATTATTTTTACCCCGATTTTAATCCCTTCGGCTCGAACGAAGCCTTTAATATGAATGTTTTTTGGAGTTCCCCTAGAAACGCTGTGATAATCAACTTTGTAATTATTTCAATAGCTATAGGGGTGCTTATAAAAAGCCTTTTCGTTTCTTACATTGATGAGAGAGAGGCGGCCCTTTTAATCGTAAAGGATCTTGAAGAATTATCTCTAAAAGACCCACTTACAGGCACTTTTAACAGGCGTTATCTTTTTAAACATCTTGACGAATCTATAAAAGCTGCTCAAAATGAACATATACCACTTTCGATTGTAATGTATGATATTGACAATTTTAAACAACTAAATGACACCTATGGCCATATTGTTGGCGACGAGGTTTTATGTGCTGTTTCAAAAAAACTTGTTGAAAACTGTCGTGAGTACGATGTTGTCGCAAGGTATGGTGGCGAAGAATTTTTAATAGTTTTTCCCGGTGCTAAAGACCGTGTTGCATATTTGCGTGCCGACAAAATCCGCAAGGATATTGAGTCCTCTCAGCTGTCACCTTCCGTTAAGGAGACTATTACCATTAGCGGTGGGCTTGCCTGCTATGAGCCTGGGCTTAGCGCTAGCAAGCTAATTGACATTGCAGATACTAATATGTATATCGCAAAAGAGGCGGGACGCAACAGAATTGCTTGGAAAAATGGAGCCTCACCTCCTCTTAAAAGGCAATCTGATGACGATATAGACAACTCTTCTAAAAAATATGGCAGACGAGAAACAGATAACAACTGATTTAGTATTTAAGCTTTGATCTAAAAAAGATTGTTTTTGGGGGGTTAGAAACGTTAATGATAAAAGATTTTTTATTAAAAAAATACGACCAATATCTTGGCGATCATTTATCAATCAAAATAAAGTTTTTTTATATTGTTGTTTTTGGTGGAATGATTGCTTCAATACCTGCAACAATAACTTCTTTTATTTCAAAAGCCGGCACTGCTGGAATTTTGGCATCTTTGGCTTGTTTTCTATTCTTTGTGCTTATCTTAATTTCTGCCCGTTTAACTAAAAAATATGACGCAATAATCTTTGCAGCAATTTATGGGCTAAACTTTATAATTTTTCCGGCACTTTACTTTACAACAGGTGGCGCACAAAGCGGAATGCCTAGCTACTTTATTCTTGGAATAATTTTTACAGTGCTTATGATGAAGGGTAAGGCAATGTTTATAACTCTCATTTTAGAGCTTATAGGCTATTCATACTTGTTTTATTTCGGCTTCAATCATCCCGAATATATCGCAACCCTCAGCCAGTCCGCAAGCCATAGAGATATTGCTCTTGATTTTTTAATCGTTTCTTTGTGCCTTGCAGCTTTGGTCAAAGTGCTATCCGTTCTTTATGAAAATGAGCAAAGGCACACCAACGAGTTGCTGTCAAAGCTTGAGGATTTATCAATAAAAGATCCACTTACAGGAGTTTATAACAGGCGTTTTTTGCTCAAATATCTTGAAAGTGGAATTAGTCTTAACCTGCAAAATAACACACCCGTTTCTATCATAATGTTTGACCTTGACCGTTTTAAAAGGCTAAACGATAACTATGGCCATCTGGTCGGCGACGATGTTTTACGAAATCTTTGTACCATCTTCGAGCAAAATTGTAGGAACTATGATATTGTTGCCCGTTATGGCGGTGAAGAATTTATGATTGTTTTGCCTGGAGCTGGCGAAGAAACAGCATACAGGCGTGCAGAACAAATTAGAAAAAGGGTGGAAAAAACAAACTTTTGCCCTGCTGTGAGCGAACCAATCACAATTAGCGGTGGTGTTGCGTGCTTTAAAAAAACTATGAGAACAACAGAGGAATTTATCTCTGTTGCTGACCAATATTTATATCTTGCAAAAGAAAATGGACGAAACAGAGTGGTGTGGTCAAAAACTCGAATAGATACATAAAAAATTCTAAAACGAGTTCTTTTTTAAGAGTTCGTTTTTTCTTGCCTTTTCGACATATTTTGTGTTAAAATGTTTTAACAATGATCAAAATACACAATATGTTAAAATGCCATTGTGCTATCAATTTAGCTTAAATTATAAATTCAAATTAGGCTATTTGAAGAAAGAAGGATGTTTAGTATGAAGGTTTTTAAAAAACACGCGTCAATTTTGCTTGCAGTTATTATGCTTTTTGGCGTTTTTAGTATTAATGCCTTTGCCGAAAAAACAAGCGAACAACCCCAAGTTTCTAAAATGAGTTCTTTTGATGAAACTATATTTAGCTTTAACAACCCAAACGGTCGCCTTATGTGCGTTGCAAATCGAGGCAACTGGAGAAGCTTTCCCGAGAATTCTCTTGAGGGTATTCAGTCTTGTATTGATATGGGGGTTGATATCATATCCGTTGATGTTCAGCGTACAAAGGATGGCAAGTTTATTCTTCTAGCTGAGGACGATTTGTCCCGTATGTGTGTCCTTGAAGATGGAAGAACAGCCACTGCAAAGGTTAGCGAGGAAACGCTAGACGATATGAAAGAATTTTATTTTTTAAGAAATTCTCGTGGCGGGGCAAACGCAAAGCCCACTAAATACAAAGTTCCATCCCTTGAAGAAACTATTAATCTTTGCAAAGGAAAAGCAATGATAATGATAGACAACGCTTGGGAATACGGTGACGAAATTCAAAGTCTTGTAAAAAGTCTTGAAGCAGATGAAATCGTGATTTTGTGTGGTAATGTCGCACCCGAGGATGTGTCTTCGTATATTGACAGAAACGGTCTTCCAATTTCTCATATCTGCGGATACTATGATGGAGTTATGTCATCTGGGGCAAAAAAATATGTTAAAGATGCTACATCTGCTGGTGCAAAAACAATCCGCCTCTCATCACCCAACTCCTATTCTTCTGTTTTTAAAAAATCTGTTCTTAAAAAATTTGAGGGCAACGGAAGAGCGTTTGTCAGCACAACATCTCCCGAGCTTTGTGGCGGAAGAGAAGATTTAAGAAGCGATTGGAGCGACCTTGTTTTAAGAGGATTTAGTATAATTGAAACAAATTATCCACAAGACCTTGTAAATTACATTAAAGATGTTGAAAGTTATCGCTCAAATCTCTCTGCGCTAATAGCTCAGGCTCAAGGAATAAATACTTCTAATTACTCTAAAGAATCTTCAAAAGTTTTAAAATCTGCGTTAAAAGACGCTCAAGAGCTAACAGCTGTCGGTAGCACTTCTCTTGAAACCATTGATGTTGCACGGTATAATCTTCAACAGGCAATCGACTCTATGACTCCCCGTGGTGAAAACGAAAGTGCCACAGTCAGCACGCCTATTATTTTGCTAATTATAGTTGTTGTAATTTTAGTATCGCTTGGAGTTTTCTATGTTTTGCGTAAAAACGAAAATCGCAAGCTATCAAATTCGGGTCCAGATAATGCAGACAAAATCAAAAAGAAACCCAAAAAGCGAAAAAAAAATAAAAATCAAAATCCTAACACATCTCAAAATGATGTTCCACCGCAAAATCCACAATCTTAAAATAGCAGAGCAGTTGCAAGAAATTCTTGTAACTGCTCTTTCTTTATTTATGTTGTTTGGTAGTGTGTGGGTTTATGGTTAGTGATATTTTGAGTTTACTTTTAGGCACGGGCGTTGAGTGTGCGGTTTGCATTTTAAATTGATATATTTCTTTGTCTTTTTCCTATTCATTTCTTTGCTCGCCAAAGAAACGAATCAAAGAAAGGC
>CAZEKQ010000035.1:0-16246 GCA_964512735.1 uncultured Eubacteriales bacterium
AATTCTACAATAGGAGGTCTTTTTTGCAATGTCCGTTTTCTCGGGTGCGGTCTATATTTGTTAGTCTTTTTATTGTTTTTAATGTAACTTGTGTTATAATATTATTATGTATCTTTGGTTTTTATAACTATATCAATTAAAATGGATATTATAATTGTTCCGGCAGATAGCTGAAATATTTTTAGCATATTTTCACTTGAACTTACAAAAAAATCATAGTAATCCCAGTATTTTGTAGAAAGAAAATTTAGTACAAATGCAAGCAAAAGTGATAAGGCACAAATTATCATAAAATGCTTAAATATAAATTTTGAAAACCTATTCATTTTTAAAATACTGCTCTCAACTTCTGCAAAAAATTTATCCAAACTTATCAACTCCAGATAATCATTGTAGTTTAATGATATCGTAAATACATTAGCAGTATCAATGCAAAAATTATTCCAAAAGGAGATTTTTATGAAACCCGGATTATCTACAGCTTGTTTTTATCCTATGCAAACAGAAGAAGCCTTAACAAAAGTTGGCAAGTTAGGATTTGCATCAACTGAGGTTTTTTTCAACTCAACATCTGAGCTTGATACAGATTTTTTAAAAAAACTAAATCAAATTCAGACCCAGTATGGAATAAGGATGAATTCAGTTCACCCTATGGCATCATTTGCAGAGTCTTATATGTTGTTTAGCACATATATGCGTAGGTTTTATGACACAGTTGAAATGTATAAGCATTATTTTGAGGCGGCAAACATTTTGGGAGCAAAGATTGTAGTAATTCACGGTAGTAGGGCGCCAGGGGTTATAGAACCCAACGAATATTATGAAAGATTTGGCACGCTTATCGAAGAGGGGTTAAAGCAAGGCATAACTGTGGCTCACGAAAATGTTGTTGGCACTATGGGGCAATCTCCAAAGTGTATGGTTGATATGAAAAATGCAATAGGTAATAATTTTAAAATGGTGCTTGACATTAAGCAAGCAATTCGTTCGGGGTATACTCCAAATGAATTTGTTGACGCTTTGAATGACAAAATTGTGCAAGTGCATATTAGTGATCATAACAGTGAAAACGATTGTTTGCCACCTGGGCAGGGCGATTTTGACTTTGCAAATTTTATTAAAAGTCTTGATGATAAAGGCTATAAAGGTGATTACATAATCGAACTTTATAAAGATAGCTTTTTAAATGATGAGCAATTAATTGCGTCAAGGAAATATATTGAAAATTTGATTTAGCTTTATTAAATCTTAAAATAAAAACAAGGCTGTTACCATTTAGGTTAAGCCTTGTTTTATTTTTGGCTATATTAAGTTTGTAATAATATAAAAATGACAATTTAAAAATCGAACAAAAACACTCTTTTTAACTATAAAAAGTAAAATTAAAGAAAAACGATTGTGCAGATTAAACCATAAGTATAACTAAATTTACAGATGAGAAATTTGGCGAAATAAAAATTAAAAACAATTGTGCATAAATTTCACAACAAAATTTGTTGAAAAACTATGAAAAACATTTGACTTTTAGCGCTTTAATTGGTAAAATAAAATAAAGAGTGGCAATGTCGATATTTACAGTTTTGAAATGGAGCGTTTGATATTGTTTGCAAATAAATATGCACAAAATAAAAATGAGAATAATTCTACTAAATGTTGTATTCTTCTCAAAGCGTTTATAATTGCTTTTTTATTGGTTTTATGCCTTGTGCTAATTTTTATCTTGCACTCAAAGCAAAAAAATGTTGACAAAAATGCTAAATATGGAAGAGTAAATGAAAATGAACAAAATAAAATGAATACGCAGTTTTTTGCGGTGTCTATTAATTCTAAGATGTATGTTGATAAAGACGGAAAAACCCTTGCGTATATAAAAAATGATAAATCTAATAAAGACAGTATGAAAGTCAAAATAAAAGAAGAAAAATCCAATGTTGTTTTATTTAGCTCTGAAGTTATAAAATCCGGAGAGCAAGTAGATTTAATAGTGATAGACAAAAAGTTAAAACCAGACAAGTATAATGCAATAGCCGAATTTTTTGCGATTGATAAAAATACAGGAGAGGCAAAAGGTTTGGTAATTGTAAAAATTATATTAGTTGTTGAAGAATAACATTAAGGTGATGATTTTATGAAAAAGAAAATTAGTATATTCTTAATAGCGATGATTTTAATGCCAGCTTTTAGTATTGGAACATACGCAGCAGATGCATTGCACGGTGATTCGTTTGCACCAGGTGAAGGCTTTAAATCTGTAGTTGATGGTACAGGCAGTAATTTTGATGCTACGTCTGAAGGCAAATTAACTATAGGAACAGATTTTTATATTGTTGACTATCAAGACACTATCCTTACATATCAGTTAACAGTTGAAGTTCCTATGTATGTATCACTTGCGGTTGTTGGCGATGGTGCAGTTGCAGTTCCTAGTTCTACAGCATATGGATTTAGAAATTATTCGGGTTATCCTGTAAACATTACAGAGGTTAGTGTAGATGATAAGGCAGGCGGATGGAAACTTGTAAACTCACTTGCAAATCCTAAAGACCTTGTAGTTAAGCTTGAAAATAAAAACTTGCTAGAGCTTGGCTCCGGAACTCAAACACTTAGCCAAATTCCTAAAGCAACAAGTTTAGATGGTTCATTTAAGCCTTTTGCAATTACTGCATCGGCACAACCAAGTTCAAGTACTGCGACAAGTGGTTATCAGTTTAGTGTTTCATACACATTAGCACTTGATGCATCTTGAATAATTTGCTTTAATAATAGCTTGATTGAAATGAAATCCAGTGCATTGTTGCATTGGATTTCGTTTAGTATAAGCTTTTTAGTTTTTACTATTGTTGCATATGAATTTATGCTTTAGTTTTAATTAATGTATGGTATAATAACCATAAATGGTGATAGATAATATCTAATTTATTTTGAAATTGTGATATGGTAACCTTTAAACTTGTGTTATGTTTAAAATATGACGAGCTGTTATATAATAAAAATGTTGTACTATTTTAAATAGTTGGAGTTGATTATTTTGAAAAATAAAAAAGAAATAACTCAGCATAAAAGCAAAAATAATCCTGAAACAATTGTTGGTAAAATTGTAAATTTTTCATTTAAATTTGTGTTGCCAGTTGTTATAGTTTCATTAGTTGCAGTATTTTCTTTTAAATGGCATAAAGACAAAGACAAGGGACCAGATATTGACCCGAATGCTGTAGTAGGTCAACTTGAGGGAAAAACCCCTAGAGAAATTCAAATGGAACTTGATAGAGTGGTTAAAGAAACAAGTATGGTAATTTCAATTAATACAAGAGTTAAGATGAAGGACGGCAACTCTTTGGCACCACTCAAGATTGAAAATGTACCAAAAAATCATTATATTATGCAGGTTTCAATCGTCTTGCCTAAGAGCGAAAAAGAAATATATAAAAGTGGTTTAATATATCCAAACTATCATATCGAAAAAGTAAAGTTCAACACAGTGTTAAAAAAAGGGACATATGAAGCTGTGGCGGTGTTTTCGGCATATGATTTAAAGTCGCAGAAAAAAATAGGAGAGCAAAGAGCAAATATAACAATAGAAGTTGAACAATAAAAAAGCTGATACAAGTAAAATTGCTTGTATCAGCTTTTAACATTTATAAATCTTCTGTATTTTGTGAAACTTTAAAATAAATCTTATAATGATACACTCCAGGGTTTTCAACAAATGGAATTGCACCTTGTGTGCTAATATTAAAACTTAGATTACCTCCACGGGCAGGAATTGCACCAAGAGTTAAAAAACTAAATTCACCGTTATACCCATCTCCGACAGCAACAAAAGGAACGCTAACTTCGTTGGCGTTTAACCAAATTTTAAAAGAGCTGGTATCATTTATTTGCGGAAAATATGGGTTGTTAAATTGGTCAATTCCTGTTGTGCTGTTTTCTACTATTGTAGCGCTTAGCTGAGCATTTATAGGGAAAAGAGAGTGGTTTGTTAAAGCGTATCCGTTTTTATCCGGAATGTCTATACTACCATCTTTTGCGACATAAATATGAATTGACATAGGGACAGAAACAGTTATTTGTGGAACAACAGAGTTTAGTTCTATATTCACATTTGCTGATTTAAAAGCAGAGCCATATGTTATAGTAAAAGGAATGTTTATTTGACCACTTAGTTGTTGAGATATAGCGTTTGCGTTTTTTAGAACAATATCAAACTCGCGAACACTGTTTGCTAATACATTTGGCAAGGTTTGTGAAGCGTTTATATTCTTGTTGTTAAGCAACACTTCAATGTTATTCATAGCAGTTTGAGAGCCGAAACTTTCAACATTGCTTGTTGAAAAAAATCCGTTGTTAACTAAATTAATATTATTCTCACCAAGTGTTGCCTCAGCCGTTTGAGTTGAAATACCAATGTTGCTATCGCTTGCATTGCAAACTTTTAACTTTGAGTTGCTAGTTGAAATAGTTCCCGCTGTTTCAGCCTCTTGCATAGTTAAAGGGTTTGTAATTTCATATAAACTTAGTGCAAAAGGTTGAGATGTAACAGCACCGTTATCAATAGAAATAGAATACTTTCCAAAGCTTTCTTCAGCACTTGAAACAGTGGATAAATCTATGTCATAATAAACTGTATATTTTTCTGCCGATGTTACAGGAAACTGAGTGTAAGACAGAGCATTATAAGCGTTGGTATCCTCTGTGTCCCACTGGTCTGTTTGGTATAAAATAGAGCTTTTTTCGTTATTGATAATTTGATTTTTAACGGGTTGATTACGATTAGTATCTATTAATTTTGAGTAAGAGTCAGCAATTATATTCCAATAACCGAAAACCCAATCATTGTCTCTTGTACCAGCAGAGTTATAGGTTGCGTTATATGTTTTGCTAAGAGTTGAATATTGAGAATTATTTCCATTGTTGCCTATACCAGAAACAGCATTATTATTTTTAAAAACGCTAAATTGAGGTTGCGTATAGTAACTAAGATCCCTTGAATATTTATATATAGATTTACTGCGTTGATACAGCTGATCACTAGTTAGCCAAGCTTCAACCCAACAAGCAGAGTAATAGGTAACATTCTTGGAGTCTTTAACAGGAAGAGTTATACCATAATTTGCAAGAAGTATATATTTTTTATCATTTTGATATATATAATAACTGCTCCACTCGACACCACCTGGTTGTGAATATTCATAAAGAAATTTGGTTTCTTTGTATTTATACCCAGAGAGTTGCATTCTAATGGTTGTATTTTCTCCGACTTGTCCAACATAACCATTTTGTAAAATCTCGCTAGTTTTATCAACAAAAGAACCGCCGTTAGTCTTTATCAGTATTGATGTTTGCTCACCGTAATATGAATAATCGCTACTAGAAAGTGGAGTAAGAGCTAAACTTTTGGCAGCGTCTTTATTGGCGGTTGATGTTTTTGGTTTGCTAGAATTAGGTTGCATCAAATCGCTTTTTTGTACAGCATAAACGGGCAAAAAACTAGCAGTAATAGCTATACAAAGAAAAATGCATAAAAAAGAAGATGATGATTTAATAAAAAAACTATATAAAGTCTTTTTTCTCATTATAAATCACTTCCTCAATTCAAATATTATTATATATATTATACAATATTTTAGTACAAAAGGTCAATCTTTTTGCAGTGTAGTAGCAGATTATTGTTTCAAAATGTAAAAAAGGATGTTTTGTGTTTTATATTTTAAAGCAATTATGAAATATGTGGTATAATAACTGTAAAATGGCGATGGATAAAATATACCAAAATTACTTTACAATTGTGGTATAATACAAATAAATACAAAATATAAGAGGTGTTAATCAATGAAAAATAAAAAAGCTATAACGATATCTGTACTGGTTTTGTTAATTGCAACTTTAATGTTATTCTTAATATTTAAACCATCAAAACATACGGGTCAAATAAATTTAGGCAAAGAGAATTACTCGGGTGATGAAGAATTCTCGCTTGGAAAATCCAAAAACCTCTCGTGCACAATGAACATTCCAGAGGATGGGAAAATAGTTTTATACATCGTGGATTATACTGCATACATAGAAGAAAATAAAAATCTTAAAATGGAAGTATCAATAAAAGATAGTGACAATAAAGTTATAGATAAAAAAGTTATTGGCGCAAATAAGGCATATACTTTTTTAACGCAAATCAAAAAGGCTGATTATAAAATAGATGTTAAGCTTATCGGTTCAACTTCAAAAGATAACATTATCTATGTTTCTTGGGGCTATGCACCAAAAGATGCAGGTAATAAGGCGGAAGTTGATGGAAAAACAGCAACCACAATTATTGATGAAAATGGAATTGCAAGCTTTAATATAAATGTTGAAAAAAATATGCTAGTAGACATTGGTGGGGGAGACGCTTGCATACCAGAAGGCTCTTTTGAATTTTCTATTTTAGATAAAAATAATGACAAAATTGTTTCAGATATAAGAATCTCAAAAACAGAATGGCAGTCACGCAAGGTATTTTTATCTAAAGGAAACTATAAAATTGAAATGAAAAATCTTATAAAAAATTCAATTGCAAAATGTACTGTAAAATCAGTTGAAAAATATAATGAAGTTCAAGAAAATCTGGAAGAATTTAAATTAGAAAAAGATAAACCGCTTTATATTGGGTTTGATAAAAACATAAACACATCACAAAAAATAAAGTTTAAAACCGCCAAAAATAGCAAAGAGCTTTCTATTGCAATAGTTGGAAACAATACGTATTATGACAATGTTTCATCGGCAAAAATTCTGATTACAGATAGTAACGGTAAGAAGATTTTTGACCAAATTGAAGAAGAGAGCTTTAGCCTTGATGTATCGAAGTATGATGGAGATTATTTCATTTATATTTCTAAAAATGATAACGATAATTTTGTTGTAAAATTGTCGATAGAATAAGATTTTGCACTATTTAATTATAAATAGTTTTTTAAAAATACACTTGTAATTATTGTACAATATATGGTATAATAATTTAGATAATTTGTTTATATGTAAAAAGCTATTATGGAAGTGATGAGAAATGAAGTGTCCTTTTTGTAATTATGAGGAAAGTAAGGTAATTGATTCAAGACCGACCGATGAAGGAGAAAAAATCCGTCGTCGCCGTGAGTGCATTAAGTGTGCAAAAAGATTTACAACTTACGAAATTATTGAAAGCGTTCCTCTTGTAGTTGTAAAGAAGGATAAGTCAAGAGAGGTTTTTGACAGGTTAAAGCTGTTTAACGGAATGCTTAGAGCTTGCGAAAAACGACCTGTTCCATTTGAAACAATCGAAAAGGCCGTTGACGATATTGAAATATCACTACAAAACTCACTTGATAGGGAAGTTACATCAGATTATATTGGCGAGCTTGCAATGGATAAGCTCAAAGAAATTGATGAGGTAGCTTATGTTCGGTTTGCGTCGGTGTATAGGCAGTTTAAAGATATAAACACATTTATAGACGAAGTGTCAAAGTTGCTACAAGAAAAATAAAACAACTTAAAAACTCCTTGATTTTTTTCGAGGAGTTTTATTTTTATAGAAAACAAAAACCACCTATCATAGATGGTTTTTTATATTATAATTCAATTAAACAATTTTATTTAGCCTGTCTTTTAACGGGCTTATTGCACCACCTAGCAAACCACCAAGAGCAGCCTCAAGAAGTCCATTAGTTAAAATAACCGTTCCAATTGCACCAAGTAAAAGCTCATAAGACAATCCGTTTGCAACTGCATAGTTTTTGCCAAAAAATATGTAGATACCACCCAGAACTAATAAAGTGTTTGTAAGGCTACCTACTATGCCTGAAATAGTGCAAATAATTCCAAATTTTGCTTTTGATTTATTTTCACCCATTATATTTGTAAAGAACTTTATACACGCCCCAGTGACAGCTCCTATAAGTATTCTTGGAACAAAGCAAATTGCAAGGCTCCAAAAGTTGCCATTAAAATCACCAAAAGAATAAAAAGGTGTAAAAACAAAAGCGACCATTGGATTTGGTGGCATAAATGTCCAAACGATAAAGCTAAACAGTCCAAAGAAAAATCCCATAAGCATACCAGCTTTTGTGCCGAGCATTATAGTTGTTACAATAACAGGTATTGCAGACAAAGTCGCCACTAAAGGACCTATCGGTAGTGAGCCTAGGGGGGTGAAGCAAACAACTGCCTCTATTGCCAAAAGCATTGAAAACTGTGTAAGAAATAGAAGTTTGTTGTTGTTATTTGTTGACATAATATATTCCTCCTTGCTGTTACTCCCAGAGGCGGGATGTAACGCAAATATTAAACAAAAATATCTTTATTGATTTTTATCATAAATGATTTTAAGACCCTCAAGAATAAGATTGGGGTTTAGTATAACATTTCTGCCACAATGCGGAACAATTTCCTTTGCAACACCGCCAGTAGCAATAATAGATTTTACTGTTGTGCCAAGCTCTTTTTCAATTCTGTGACACATACCGTCGAGCATATCAGCAGTGCCATAAACAATGCCCGCCCTTATACAGTCATTATTATTTGTGCCGATTGTGCGTGTTGGAGTTTCAAGGCTAATCCGTGGGAGCTGTGAAGCGTATTCAAACAGTGCCTTAGCAGATATTTCAACTCCTGGAGCTATTGTGCAACCACGAAAAATGCTATTAGAATCAATAACGCTAATTTTTGTGGCAGTACCCAAATCCATAACAAGGCAGGGTAAAGGATATTTAGCAATTGCTGCAACTGCACCAGCGACAAGGTCGGCACCTAAATGAGCAGGACTATCTACACGAATATCAAGCCCCGTTTTTATACCAGGTCCTATGATTAAAGGAGTATGTCCGGTTACAATTTCTACTGCATTTTTGAGTGCAACTGTAATTTCGGGCACAACCGAACTTAAAATTGCCCCATTAAACTCAACAGGCTTGCAATTATTCAAAGCAAAAATACTATTAATATCTATTGCGAATTGGTCTTGTGTTTTAGTGTTTTCGGTAGAAAGCCGCGAAACAAACAACAGTTCATTATCATCATATATGCCAAGAGTAATATTAGTGTTTCCAGCGTCTAAGACTAAAATCAAAACAGTGCCCCCCTAATAAAAACGATAAATTAAAATATCATTTATTATATATTAAAAAACTATATAAAGCAATGATTAATTGTTTTTATCAAAAAGCCAATCTTCAACCATATCATTAAGAGTAGTGGGGAATGTTGAGGTTTTTAGTAAAAATGAAAGAAAATCTAAAGCCTCACTTTTGTGCGTGGTCAGATTGTAGCATTGAGCTGATTTGGTTTGCCCACCTTTACTACTTGTAACGCCAACACCAAAACTGTTAGCGTTGCGTGTATATGTAAGATAGTATGTAATTTTGTAACCTTGGTACTCACTATAAAACTTAATGTTCTCAAACATTGTTTTTACTCCAATCTACAATTTACTAATAAAAATAGTGATGTGTATATTTTTCACGCGATGATATTGTAACAGAAAAAGATTAACTGTAATTTCTATTTTGGAATAATGAGTAAAAAATAACAAAAATATTTAAATAAGTTTGCAATTTAAATATTAATTGACATATTAACAAAAAAGCAATAGAATATAAATTAGTCAAATATAACATTAAATTGCTTTTATTTTCCTAATAATAATGTTATAATACTAAAGTAACGATATTATTCAAATTTTAAGGAGGCATTAAAATGGAAGTAATAAAAAAAGAGATTACTTTTCCATCTGTTACGGGTCTTACAGACATTAGAGCATTGTCTTGGGCTCCAAAGGATTCATCAAATGTAAAAGGTGTTGTGCAGGTTGAGCATGGTATGGCTGAGCATATCGATAGATATGACGGTTTTGCAACATATCTTGCAAGCAATGGCTATGCGGTTTTTGCAGATGACCATATAGGCCATGGTAAATCAGTAAAAAGTGATGCTGAGCTTGGATATTTTGGTGAAAATAACTATGCTGGGGACGCTTTTATTGAGGACTGCAAACAGCTTCAAGATATCGCAATGAAAGAATACCCAAATCTTCCTTACATATTTTTTGGCCATAGTATGGGTTCTTTTATTGCTAGAAAATTCTCTGCAAAGTATGGTAACACTTTAACTGGTGCAATTTTTTGTGGCTCTGCTTATACAAATCCTGCAGCTCCAATAGCTATTAAAATGGCTGAGAAAATTGTAGCATCTAAAGGTGCTTTTTGCCGTAGCGAAAAGTTGAATAACCTAGCATTTATGGGATACAATAAAAAGACAGAAAAACGCACAGGCTTTGACTGGCTCACAAGAAATGAAGAAATAGTTGATGAGTATATTGCTGATGATAAATGTGGCTTTATATTTACAGCTCTAGGTTTTAGGGATTTATTTACACTGCTCGATAGCGTATCACAAACAAGCTGGTATGAAAGTGTTCCAGTTGAATTGCCGCTTTTGGTAATGTCTGGCGGTATGGATCCAGTTGGTGGATATGGCAAGGGCGTTAATAAACTTATTAACAAATTGCGCAAAACAGGGCACAAGGTATCAGAAAACATTTACCTATACGGTCGTCATGAAATTCTCAATGAAACAAACAATGATGAAGTTTTTGCTGATGTACTTGAGTGGATTGAAGAAACAATTAAAGAGAACTAAAAAAGATAGCAGGCCTGAGTGCCTGCTTTTTTGTGCTTAAAAATTGCCAAAAAACAAACCCCACAGTTTATGTGAGGTTTGTTTTTTATGTTATGCGTTTGCAATCATTTTGCCTGCAACTTTTTCCATTGATTTTCTAACTTTTGCTAGGGTTTTATCTTTAGTTTTTATGTTTTTCTCTTCTTTTTCTGCAAAGTCATCGAAGAACTTTTCAAACTTTTCTTTAACAATTGCAGATGCTATATCATTTTGCCACCCTGTTTTGTCAGAAATCGAAGAGCAATACATAATGTGATACCCATAGGTAGACTTTACAATGCCGGTATCGCCAACTTTTCTTGCGTCTTCGTAGCACCAGTCAATAAAAGGTTTAACATAGTTAGAATCCTTTGCAACATCGCTTATAAGTCCGCCTTCCTGTGCTGAACCGCTGTCGTCACTTTTCTTTTTTGCAAGTTCTGCAAAGCTTTTTTCAGTTGCGTCTGCTGATTTCCACTTTTCAAGTAGTGCCTGTGCTTCTTTTAGTTTTTTAGCTTCTAGCTCAGGTGTTATTTCAGCTTGTTGACCTTCTTCTTTATTATCATTAAAAGCTATTAGAATATGGCGAACATCAATCGGCTGAAGTGTATCGTCACGATAAGGCGTTTTTACAATGTATACAACAGAACAAGAAACAGATCCGTCTTGATTTTCTTCGGTGAAAAGTTTTTTATCCCCATTGACACGCTCATTATTGTATACCCACTGTGCAGCATCTTTTGAGATGTTTTCCTCTAAGTCAGACATTTTAACATTATTCATAAGAGTTGCACCATCTTCTTTATAACTCTCTTTGGATGTTTCATTTGCATAGGTGTAAGCACTTGAAATAAATGTTTCTTCGCTTGAAACTGCATCAAACATTTTTTGTGCGTTTTCTTTAACTTTATTGGCTTCTGCCTTTGTTTTTGCTTCAAGCTCCTCTTTTGAAGTTTCTTTTTCGTCCTCTTCACTTGTAAATCCAGAGCTTGAAGATAGATTAAATATTCTCAAGTCGCATACATTATAATCATTTATGTTTTTTTCATAATGTTTGAGAATAACATCATCTGTAACCTTTTTTTCTAAATCATCTTGATTTTTATCTAAAAACTTTTGAGCTAAAAACTGAGTTTCAAACAAGTCTCTTAATAGCTTTTCGTTCATCCCTTTGCCAAAGTTCTGCCTTAAATAAGCGTCAAGTGAATAGTCGTTTTCAGCAGCAACACCACGAATTTCTTCAATATAATCGTTGATTTCTTTTTTGTCATCAGCCTCTATTTTAAATCCGGCTTTTTTAGATTCTGTAGCAAGAGAGCGATTAACATAGCAAGATTCTAGCGCAGAGTTTTCAAAAAAGTCTGCCCAAGTAGGCTCTTTACCATATTTTTTCTCATCGAGCTTATCAATGGTATATTTTTGATTTTCTGGAGTTTTGTTTGCATCATAACCAGTCATCATAAGGCCTGCACCCGCACCATAGTATTGACCATATTGAGCCTCATATTGTGCTGAAGTGTTGTGATGCATAGTCATAAAATATCTGTAATAGTATTCGTACTCTGCTACAGAAATTTTAGTGCCGTTTGATGTTACAAGTGCAGTTTGCATTCTTTTTGGAACGCCAAAAAAATTAAGAAAAAATGTAGTAATAAGGACGATTGCTATAACTGATATAGAAATCCCAACTGCATTTTTCTTAAATTTTTTATTGTTAGAATTATTTTTCTTTTCTTTCTTTTCTGCGGCTTTAGCCAAGCGTTCTTTTCGCTCTTGGCGATAAAGTTCCGAGCTGTTTTTATTTGATTCGTTTGACATCCAAAGTTCATCCTTCCTGAATAAAAAAAGTGACTTATATTTTATCTCATTTATAAGAATTATACAAGTCATAGCGTTAAATGTTTACAAAAATATAATAAACCCCCACTAAATAGGGGGATAGAAAACATATTATAGTATATTTTCAATGGTTGCTTTTTGGTTAGTTATAATACGGTTTGAAATTACGATGCTTTCCTGACAAACTTTTTCAAATTCATCAAAATCCTCGCTTCTAGCAAAAAAATCCAGCATTTTAATATTTTTATCAATTTCATTAATATCTGTGTGTAACAACAAAACATATAACACTCGAGAAGACTTTTCCCATTCTTTTTCAATGACTTTGGCACAGCTTAAAGTACCCTCTTTATCCTGCGTTTTTGCCACATAAGTAGCTTTGCCAAGAGCATCATTTATACTGTTTAGCTTGCTAAGGCATATGGCGTATCCTGTAAGGCAAATGGCAACAGAGGCAAGCAAAAAAATAATAGCGGTTACAAGTCGTTTCATAAATCTTTCTCCTTTTCAATTATATTTATCTCACCATTGGAATTAGCGGTCATTAACAGAACATTTTCTAAATCGACTTTGTTTTTCTTTAGTATTTTATTTAGCTTTTTCATATCCATTTTGCAATCTTGAAATTGGTCATATAGCACTTTTCCATCATCTATAACAGTGATATGAATACCATTGCTTTGTAAATTAGCATTTACCATCTCTGCAGTTGCCGTTTGTTTTTCAGGCTTTAGCATAACGCTAATTTGCCCGTCAGTTTCAACTACTGCATATAAAACATCATTGATATTAAAGATATTTTTTTTACGCAATGCCTCTAAAATGTCCTCAACAGAGAGTCGAAGCCTTTTAATTTGTTTTTGGTCAAGCACACCATTGCGGATTATTATTAAAGAATTTCCTTGCATAAGGTTTCTGAATTTTTGGCTCTTTATACTTATTGCAGATGTTATTATCTCTAGCGATACCAAAACAAGAAAAGGGACAATAGAGTTAATTAGTGGAATATCAGTATCTTGCATAGGAATTGCTGCAATTTCAGAGATTAAGATAGTTATTACAAGCTCAGATGGTTGAAGCTCTCCTATTTGTCTTTTTCCCATTATTCTTACACAAGTTATAACGGCGATGTAAAGAATTACAGTTCTTATAAGCGGTATAGGCACATAACAAACCTCCATTTTCTATTTATTGGTATTGTTTGCCCATTACACAAAAATATGCGTATAAAATGCAAGTTTTTTGGGAAAAACAAAAACAAAAATGGAGGCGTATTAAGTGTTAAAATTTTTTAGAGAATCTATGGAAAAGTCGTATGCCCCAGTACACAAACCTTCAATATCAGCACAAGCGTCAAAAATCAAAATGTCATTGTCTGAAAATAATTTTTATATAAGAACCCGTTGTGGAAATAGTGTTGATATTTCGATGAGAAATGTTGATGTTTCAGGAATAGATGGCTTTTTTTTATATTGTGATGGAATGTGTAATGGAATAACTGTCAATAATAATGTAATTGAACCAATATTAAAAGCAGAAAACCTTCCACAAGACCCCAAAGGCAAGTACGATGCGATAAGGGATAGAATTGTAGGAGAGGTTGATGTTAAAGAGCTAATAGACTTGGAAGAGGCAATGCAGTTTTCTATGTCTGGATTTGTAATATTTTTCCTTGATGGTGTAGATAGGGCGCTGGCTTTTAGTGTGCAAGGCTTTGAAACACGCTCTGTTGGCGACCCAATTACTGATGTTCAAGCAAGAGGTTCACGAGAGGGATTTGTAGAACATTATAAAATTAATATGACACTTATAAGACGCAGACTTATGACCCCCGACTTAAGATTTGAAATTCAAGAGCTTGGAGTAACATCAAGAACAAAAATTTGTATTTGCTATTTGGCGGATAGGGTGGATTGCGAAGTTTTGTGTCAAGTAAAAGCAAGGCTTGTTAGTTCGGAATATGATGTAGTATTGTCATCAGGAAACATTCAGCCTTTGTTAGATGCGGATAAACCAGCAATTTTTTCGGCGGTAGGAGTAACAGAAAGACCAGACGTTTTTTGTGCAAAATTAGCAGAGGGTAAAATAGGTTTTATAGTAGATGGAACTCCATACGCACTTTATGTTCCACATGTGTTTACAGAGGAGTTTCAATCGCTTGATGATTATGCAACAAGACCATATTATGCAACTTTTATAAGAATTTTAAAGTGGCTGTCTTTTTTGTTTAGCTTTCTTTTGCCGGGGCTTTATGTATCTATGGGAGTGTTTCATCAAGAGCTTTTTCCTGAGGATATGCTGTTTCAAATACTAAGTGCAGAGTTACAAACACCGTTTCCAATAATGATTGAGGCATTGATAATACATTTTATATTTGAAATAATGCGTGAGGCAGGGCTTAGAATGCCAAAAGCTATCGGACCTGCGGTTAGCATAGTTGGGGCACTTGTAATTGGTGACGCTGCTGTAACTGCCGGACTTATGGCAACTCCAATGCTAATTGTTGTGGCACTTACTGCAGTAAGCTCGTTTGTTGTGCCATCAATTTATGAATCTGTAGCAATACTAAGGTTTTTGTTTATTCTAATAGGTGGAATACTTGGGTTTTATGGAATAGTAATAGCTTTAGGATTGCTTGTTACAAATATGAGCTCAATCAATCCTTATGGAGTACCATATACTGCACCACTTCTCCCGGCAACTCCAGCAGCGGCAAGAGATACAATACTACGAGTAGGATGGAAGCATCTTAGCAAAAGAAGACTTGAAACAACAAAGCTAAATAGTTGAATATTTTGTAAAAGTTAGGATTTGAATTTTATGATGGCAAATATAGAAAAAATAAGCACGCAACAATTTTTTATTTTACTGTTTTTAAGCAGATTGTTTATTACCTTAACAGATATCCCTCCTTTAATGGGGGGGATGGAGGCAACAGATTATTTGGTTAGCGTTCCTATTTATGGCTTATTCCTTTTTATAAGTGCAATACCAACTTTTTTTATGGCAAAGTCAAACACAAATTCTAATATACTTGACCGGTGTTCCTGCATATCTCCTGTGTTTGGTAAAATTAGCGCTTTTATGTATGTTGCTATTTTTTTGTATGGAATAGTTTTAACAATGGCAAGGTTTGATATGTTTGCAACATCTATTATATTTCCAAAAACAAACTTTAAAGGTTTTTTAATCGTGATAATTCTTGCGTGTATGCTGGCTGCAGTATTAGGAATTGAGTCAATAGCTCGTGGTAGTGTGTTTGTGTTTGTTGCGTTTTTAGGAACTTTTTTTACTGTTGTATTAACAATTACAAAAAAAATAGATTTTCTAAATTTTTCTCCGATTTTTTATAGTGGTGCAGGAACTACGATAATGTCGGCATTTGTTTCAGTTCCACGAACTATTGAAATAGCGGTAGTGTTGATGTCAATGCAACATTTAAAAGGAAACACAAGAAAAGTTATGGCATATTGGATTATTGGTTTAAACGTTTTTCAAGCTGTTTTGTTGTTTTATATGATTGGTGTAACAGGAGGTTATTTAAAATCTCAGCTATTTCCAGCGTATACACTTGCGGTAGTAGCAGAATTCGGCTTTTTACAAAATGTAGATGTTTTTTTAACTAGCACATGGATTTTATGTGTGTTTTTAAAGATAAGCATTTTTCTTTATATGATAAAAGATTGTATGAAGGTGCTTATATCAAAAAAATATAGTAATTTATATATTTTTATATCAA
>CAZEKQ010000036.1:0-15191 GCA_964512735.1 uncultured Eubacteriales bacterium
ATTTTCTAACTGAACCTATCGAATTATGCCCGAATTCGATAGGTTCCTCCTTTTTTAATAAAAAAATTAAATTCATAGCGTTATATTATCTTAATTTTATAAATTATTTAAGTATAAAATACCTGTGTTTACAAACAATAGTTTTACAAGCATTTTTTGAAACTAATTATTATAAAAAGGAGATTATATATATGAAAGCCACAGGTATTGTAAGAAGGATAGATGATTTAGGGCGAGTCGTTATTCCAAAAGAAATACGCAGGACTATGCGTATTCGCGAAGGCGATCCGCTAGAAATATATACAGATTCAAATGGCGAAGTAATTTTTAAAAAATATTCACTTGTAGGAGAGCTGTCTTCCTCTGCCTCACAATATTGTGAAGTGCTAAACCGAAGCACTAATCTGCCGGTTGTGATTTGTGACAGGGATCACGCTATTGCGGTTTCCGGAATTTCTAAAAAGGAAGTTTTAGACAGGCGAGTTTCTCCCGAGCTTGAGAGAATTATGGAAAATCGCGAGTCCTTTATTGCCTCTCAAACAGAAAAATTAATCCCTATTGAGGGGGTCGACAGAAACGCTCTTGTCACTTGCCCCATCATTGGTGCTGGAGATATTTTGGGCGTTATTATTTTTTTCTCTGGAGATAATTCCGATGTTTCTATTCCTTCGCAAACAGAAATTAAGCTTGCACAAGTTGCCGCATCTTTTCTTGGAAAACAAATGGAGGAATAATTTTAATTAGCACAAAAATTTTAATAAAATATGCTTTGCAAAACGATGATGACCTTTAAGCTTTTATGTATTGCTTATTTGGCATCGTTGTTTTTTGTTTGAAAATAAGATATAAAATGGGTTTGTGCTTATGTTTAAAAGTAATGGTTAAACACTGCTAAATATAGAGCTACGCATTAGTTATTCGTGCCTAAAAGTAAACTCAAAATGTTACTAGCCATAAACCCACACATTAACCATTAACAAACAATAAAAAACAACAACAAAATTCACCACGCCGTAGCGGATGGGGCGAGGAAAACATAGCTTAATAGCCTTGCGATGACTAAAAGTTATAGCTTATTTTTTATTCCTAAAACTCACTTAAACAACAATTTTACTCCATCGTAGCGGATGGGGGTCACGGGGGAAAACCGATTGAAAGGTCAACAGAGGGTTTCCCCCGTGTCGCCTTTCTTTGGTTCGTTTCTTTGGCGAACAAAGAAATGAATAGGAATAAGGTAAAGAAAGATATCAAACTAAAATGCAAACCGCACAATCAGTACTTGTGCTTAAAACTAAACTCAAAATACTGCTAAATATAGAGCTACGCATTAGTTATCCGTGTCTAAAAGTAAAATCAAAATGTTACTAACCATAAACCCCGCCCACTTGCCACCCAAAAATCTAATATTTATTAGATTCTAAACCTTACCACTATTTACAAAAACAGTATAATTGTATATAATCTAAGGGTTATTAAAGGTATGAGTAAAAGGGATTTTCGACATATGTAACAAATAGGAGGGGACAATTTGTCGACAAATATACAAGCAGTTAAAGGAACGCAAGATATTTTGCCAAAAGACAGTTATAAAATTCGTGCAGTAGAGCAAGCAATAGCAGAAATTGCACATAATTATGGGTATTGTGAAATTCGCACACCAGTGTTTGAATATACCGACCTGTTTTCACGCTCGGTAGGAGATACTACCGATGTGGTGCAAAAAGAAATGTATACATTTGAGGATAAGGGCGGCCGCTCAATAACCTTGCGTCCAGAAGGAACAGCAGGTGCTATGCGTTCGTTTTTAGAACATGGGCTTTTTAATGAACCAATGCCACAAAAAGTTTATTATTTTACATCTTGCTACAGATACGAAAAACCGCAAGCGGGCAGATTGCGTGAGTTTCATCAGTTTGGTGTTGAGTGTTTTGGCACACAAAGTGCGGCAGCAGATGCAGAAATTATTGCACTTGCAAATGAGATTTTTGACTTTTTGGGAATACAAAATTTAAGACTTGAGCTAAATTCGATTGGTTGTCCTGATTGTCGTGCAGAATATCACAAGGAGTTACACTCTTATTTTGAAAGCAAAAAAGAAAGCCTTTGTAACACTTGTCTGGGTAGGCTTGAGCGAAATCCAATGAGGATTTTGGATTGTAAAAGTTCAGTTTGCTCTGAAATTGCAAAAGACGCACCAAAGGTGATTGATTATATTTGTGACGACTGCAAAAGTCATTTTGAGATGGTGAAAAAGCACCTTGATTCGATGAATATTGATTATATTGTCAACCCGACAATTGTGCGTGGACTTGATTATTATACGCGTACAGTGTTTGAATTTGTGTCCGACCAAATAGGCGCGCAAGGCACAGTCTGTGGTGGTGGCAGGTACGATGGCCTTGCACAAGAGCTGGGAGGGTCTAGCACTCCGTCGCTAGGTTTTGCAATGGGAATGGAAAGACTTATGTTGATTTTGCAAGCGCAGTCAATAGAGCTTCCAACTCCAAATAAATGCGACCTTTACATTGCAACAACAGGTGAGCAATCTTCCCTTGTTGCGTCCAGAATAGCTAAAGATTTGCGTAGCGAAGGGCTTTTTGTGACAACTGATATCGTTGGTCGCTCTGTAAAAGCACAGATGAAATATGCAAATAAAATCGACGCTGCTTTTACCACCGTTTTGGGTGAAGATGAAATAAAAAGCGGAAAAGCAAAGCTCAAGAATATGGAAAGTGGAGAAGTGCAAGAAATTGAAGTAGATAAAATTGTTGACGATTTTTCATCAATTGCAATTCAAACAATTGTTAGCAGTTTGTCTGACGATTCGTTTGAAGGTATGGATATTAACGCACTTTTGGGAGGCATTATATAATGGATTCAATGACAGGACTTAAAAGGACAAATTATTGTGGCGATTTAAGACCAAGTGACATCGGCAAAGAAGTTGTCGTTTGTGGTTGGGTGGCAAAGCAAAGGGACTTAGGCTCGCTTATTTTTATTGATTTAAGAGATAGGCAGGGTGTAATTCAGCTTGCTTTTGATGAAAATGTAGCGGACAAGCAAATTTTTGAAAAAGCTTTTTCCGTTCGCAGTGAATATGTCTTAATGGCGAGAGGAAAAGTGCGTGAAAGAGCATCAAAAAATAAAGATATACCAACAGGTGAAATAGAGATTGAGGTAGAGGATTTGCGTGTTCTTGCAAAGAGCCAAACACCTCCTTTTGAGGTTACTTCAAATTCTCAAACAGGCGAAGCCACTCGTCTTAAACATCGCTATCTTGACTTGCGTCGCCCCGACTTGCAAAGCAATCTTTTGCTCCGTCATAAAATTGTAAAAATCACAAGAGATTATTTTGACCAACAAGGATTTATAGAAATTGAAACACCAATGCTTATAAAATCAACACCGGAGGGTGCAAGGGATTTTTTAGTTCCTAGCCGTTTGCATCAAGGGACTTTTTATGCACTTCCGCAGTCGCCACAGCTTTATAAGCAAATTTCAATGGTTGCAGGATTTGACAAATATATGCAAATTGCAAGATGTTTTCGTGACGAGGATTTGCGTGCTGACCGTCAACCAGAATTTACACAAATTGACTTAGAAATGTCTTTTGTTGATATGGAAGATGTGCTAGAAGTTGTTGAGGGGTATATAAAAACTGTTTTTAAAGACGGCATAGATGTGGATATAAGCACTCCACTCCCTCGCCTAACATATAAAGAAGCGATGAGTAGATATGGCTCAGACAAGCCTGACACACGCTTTGATATGGAACTTTATGACTTGACACAAATTGTAAAAGATAGTGGGTTTGGCGTGTTTAAATCGGCGGTTGACGGTGGCGGATGTGTTTGCGGAATAACTGCAAAAGACGCAGTAAAAACACTTAGCCGAAAAGAGATAGACAAGCTAACAGATTTTGTAAAGGGCATTGGCGGCAAGGGAATCGCTTGGGTTAGAATGACACCGGACTCTACGACTTCATCATTTGGCAAATTTGTGTCAGAAGATGAAATGCAAAACATTTTGAATACGGCAAATGCACAAGTTGGAGATGTTGTTTTAATTATCGGAGATACAAATAAATCAAGGGTTCTATCAATGCTTGGCGCACTTCGTTTAGAGGTTGCAAAAAAGCTTGATATAATTCCAAAAGATAAATTTAATTTTTTATGGATTACTGAGTTTCCGTTCTTTGATTATGATGAAGAGATGGGTGAATTCGTTGCAATGCACCACCCATTTACAGCACCAATGGACGATTGCTTGCAGTATCTTGAAACGGACAAATCAAAGGTTAATGCAAAGGCATATGACCTGGTTTTAAACGGCGTTGAGCTGTCAAGCGGTTCGATTAGAATTACAGACCCAGAGCTTCAAAACAAAATGTTTACACTTCTAGGGCTTTCACAGGAAGAGGCTGAGGCAAAATTTGGTTATTTGTTAGAGGCTTTCAAATATGGTGCACCACCACACGGCGGAATGGGCATAGGGCTTGACCGATTGATTATGCAAATGGTGGGTTGCGAAACCTTGCGTGATGTTGTAGCATATCCAAAGCTACAAAACGCAACAGAGCCTATGACTCAATGTCCATCGGTGGTTGATGATGTTCAACTAGAAGAGCTAGGACTGAAAATTGCAAAATCAGAAAAATAAAATATTGTTTTATGCATAACTTAAAATCCCCCGTTCGTATTTGAACAGGGGATTTTTATTTTATATTTATTTATACTTTTTTAAAATGAACCGTCTAACAAAATAAAAAATAATTAGCAAAAACAAAAAAATATAGCAAAGATATAATTGGTTATCAACAAAAAAGCTAACCAAAATTATTATTATGCTTGTTAAAACAAAATAGAGCAGTTGAAATAAAATTCTTTTTTTGTTTGTATTGTTATTCATATTATAAATTCCTCTCATTGCAACATACGAACAGTGATATTTTACCACATGGCAAAGAGTAATTTAATATATTTTTATTTTAAAAAAGAAAAACTAAACTTAGTCTGCAAAACTTTATCCGATTAAAAGTTAAAAGTGCTAGTCCTACTTATTTATATCGCAAAAACAAGTAGCAAAACACACTCTTTAAAATAAATCAACCCCCTACTGTAGAGATAAAACACCTACAACAGGGGGATTGTTTAATTTATATATAATTTTTGTGTTTATTTATTTTGCTTTAAAAAACTCAAGGAAAGCTCTGTATGCCATAAATACATCAAGCTTTGAAACAACTTCAAAAGGTGAATGCATAGATAAAACAGGAACGCCAACATCAACAACATCAACATCAAGATTGGCAATATACATTGCAACTGTTCCACCACCGCCAAGGTCCACCTTGCCAAGCTCTCCGATTTGCCAAAGAACATCGGCACTGTCAAAAATCTGACGGCATCTGTCCATAAATTCGGCACTAGCATCAGATGTGCTACTCTTGCCTCTAGCGCCTGTGTATTTTGTAACAACAACACCTTTGTTAAGGTATGATGAATTTCTTTTTTCCATAACATCAGGAAAAGTAGGGTCAAATGCAGAGTTTACATCGGCAGAAAGACACTCGGATTTTGATAAAACATCTCGGCCCTCGACCCCTTGCATACGGGCAAGGTCTGCAACAAAATATTTTAGATAAGACGAATTAAGGCCTGTGTTACCGTCACTCCCAACCTCTTCCTTGTCGGCTAAAACAGTTAAAATTGTATGCTCTGGAGTGTCCATTTCAAAAGCGGCAATAGCTGCAGGATAGGCACAAACTCTGTCATCGTGACCATATGCGCCAATCATACTACGGTCAAATCCAATGTCACAAGCAACAAAAGCAGGCACAAGTTGCAACTCTGCGCACAAAAAGTCTTGCTCGACAATTCCGTATTTTTCGTTAAGTAAACGCATAATATTAAGCTTTACAAGCTCGCTACCCTCATCACTTTTAAAAGGTCTGCTACCAACAAGAATATTAAGCTCTTCGCCCTTTATCCCCTCATTTAGCTTTCTCTTATTTTGCTCTTGTGAAAGGTGGGGAAGCAAATCCGTGATTACAAACTTTGGCTCGCCTTCCTTTTCACCAAGATTTACATAAACTTTTGAACCGTCTTTTTTCATAACGACGCCGTGAAGAGAGAGCGGAATAGCAGTCCACTGATATTTTTTAATTCCACCATAATAGTGAGTTTTAAAAAGTGCAAGTTCTGTGTCTTCATAAAGTGGGTTTGGTTTTAAATCAATACGGGGTGAGTCAATGTGTGCCGCCGCAATTCTAACACCGTCGCTTACAGGCTTTGTGCCAATAACGCAAAGGATAATTGCCTTTTCTCTGTTTACATAATAAACCTTGTCGCCAGGATTATATTTTTTAGTGTTGTCAAACTCTACAAAGCCTTTGCTTATTGCAACATCTTTCATAAAAGCGGCAACCTCACGCTCTGTTTTTGCAGAATTTAAAAAGCTTATATATCCATCACAGAACTTGTCAGCTTGCTCGATTTGTTCCTCGCTCATAGCCAAAGCGGAATGGGTAGGCTTATAAAGAAGCTTTTCTTGTAGCTTTTCAACTGTTGATTTTTCTTTACTCATTTTTGAGTCCTCCTTATATATCATATAAATTTTTGTATATACTAATTGCCTTTGTAACTTTGTGAACATAAAATGCGGTGTCCTGTGTTGGAATTTTGTCCAGCACTTTTCCGTCTTTAGAATAATCAGGATTTTTAAGCCAGTTGTTAACACTGCCCCTGCCTGCATGATAAGCTGCAAGCGCTGTTTGCGTGTCTTGAAATTCGCCCATTAGCATACTCAAAAGCAAGCACCCATATTTTATAGAGGTATCAGCGTTATAAAGCTCTTTATCCTCTAGTTGTTCACCTGTTTTTGATTGCAACCACTGAAAAGTTTCGGGCATTATTTGCGTAAGACCTAAAGCACCAACATTTGATTTTGCATTTTCATCAAAACTACTCTCAGTCTTTATAACTGCATAAACTAGAGCCTTATCAAGCTCGTATTCTGTTGCATATTTTTCTACTAAAGTTGCTTGCCCTTTAGGATACAGAGTTTTAATCACACTTTTGTATCCCAAAAAAATAACTAAAAAAATAATAAGCACAAATGTAATTATTAGCATTGCAAATTTAAAGCCTGCTTTTTTACTACTTGCCTTCTTCATTTTGTTTAACCTCAATTAAATCTAAAAGTTTTGTTAGTTGCCCTTTTAGCAAATCTAAATCTTCGTTGTTTTCAATTATTATGTCAGAATGCTCCTTATAATATTCCTCGCTGTGCTGGGCACACATTCTAAGCCTTGCAGATTCTTCGTCAATGTTATCCCTTTTCATTATGCGTTGCAGGCGAATGTCCTCCTGCGCGATGACAGATACTATTATATCACAGCTTTTTGCCATTCCGCTTTCAAACAGAATAGGTGCGTCAACAACCACAACATCATAGCCGTCAAAAAATGCACCACTTATTTTTTTATCCACCATTTTTTTAATAGCGGGGTGTGTAACGTTGTTCAAACGCTCGGTATCCTCTTTGGTTGCAAAAGCTCGTTTTGCAAGAAGTTTTCTGTCAAGCTCGCCATCATTTTTTATGATATCTTCGCCAAACTCTAAAGCAAGCTCGTTTAAAACAGGAGAGCCTTTTGAGGTTACAAGCCTTGATAATTTGTCACAATCAATGCTAAAAAAACCAATGTTTGATAGCATTTGACCAACCGTGGATTTGCCTGCACCTGTTTGCCCCGTAAGACCTACAATAATTGCTTTTATCATACATCAATCACCTCAAATTCTGCTGCACGCAGAAGTCTGTTAAAAACGGCAAGTCCTATACCGTCACTTTTTGGAGAACGAACATAAACAGTGCTTGCACCGCGAGCATCAATCTCACGAAGAGCGTTAAACAAATTGTGCGCTTGCTCTTGTGCGCTTGATTTTTGCCCAAAGCAAAGACTTGGCACAGGCATATAATTTTCTTCACCATCAAAGCAAAGAGCCATAACACCTGACTTTTTATGTTGGCTTACAAAATCTATAAAATTTTCAAGCTCACCACGAATGATTATAACATTTGCCTTTGGCGAATAATGTTTATACTTCATACCTGGGCTTGATGGGGAAACATTATTATCAAGCTTGTCAAGAACGCTGTTGTCTATTTCAATTTCACCAATCACGCAAGAGAGTTCGTTTGGAGTTATTTTACCAGGGCGTAAAAGCCTTGGTGGAGAAGTGCACAAAGTAATAACAGTGGACTCAAGCCCAACGCTGCACACACCACCGTCAACAACTGCGTCAATCCTGCCATTTAAGTCATCCATAACGTGTTGTGCAGTTGTGGGGCTAGGCATTCCAGAAAGATTTGCACTAGGGGCTGCAAGAGGCACACCTGCACTGCGAATTATTTGCCTTGCAACCTCGTGTGATGGCATACGAATTGCAACAGTTTCAAGACCTGCACTGACGCTTTTTGGAACAGTGTCAAGACTTTTTAAAATTATTGTAAGAGGCCCCGGCCAAAACTTGTTTGCAAGCAAAACAGCCTCTTTTGGCACATCTTTTGCAAGTTTATAAATATCATCAAAATCAGCAATATGAACAATTAGCGGATTATCCGATGGCCTGCCCTTTGCTGTAAAAATTTTGGCCACTGCGTTTTCGTCAAGGGCATTTGCAGCAAGTCCATAAACAGTTTCGGTTGGAATTCCAACAACTCCACCATTTTTCAAAATCCTACCAACACTGCTAATTTTGCCACTGTCATTATTTGAGTTTATTGTAAAAAACTGTGTTTGCATATTAGTCATCGGCCTTTAATTTTTCTGCTGTATCGGCAGTGATAAGTGCATCAATAAACTCATCCAAATCACCGTCCATAATAGCATCGATTCTATATAGTGTAAGTCCGATACGGTGGTCGCTAACACGACCCTGTGGAAAATTGTATGTGCGAATTCGCTCACTTCTATCTCCCGTACCGACTTGTGATTTTCTCTCTCCCGCAATTTCATCAGCACGCTTTTGGTTCTCTGCCTCTAAAATACGAGAACGCAAAATTTTCATAGCACGGTCTTTGTTTTTGTGCTGGCTTCGCTCGTCCTGACACTCAACAACGGTACCGGTTGGAATATGAGTTATTCGAATTGCAGACTCAGTTTTGTTAACGTGCTGTCCACCAGCGCCACCTGCTCTGTATGTGTCAATTTGCAAATCGGCTGTGCTTATTTCAACATCAACCTCATCAGCCTCTGGCAAAACGGCAACGGTAACAGTCGATGTGTGAACTCGCCCTTGCGATTCAGTTTCAGGGACTCTTTGAACTCTATGAACACCGCTCTCAAACTTAAAGCGTGAATAAGCACCCTGCCCAGAAACTTCAAAACTTATTTCTTTAAATCCGCCAAGCTCTGTTTCGTTTGCGCTTAAAACCTCGCACTTAAAACCTTTTTCTTCAGAATACATAGAGTACATACGAAAAAGAGACGCAGCAAAAAGAGATGCCTCCTCACCGCCTGCACCACCACGAATTTCTATGATAACGTTTTTGTCATCATTTGGGTCACGAGGCAGAAGGAGAATTTTAAGCTCGTCTAAAATCACTTCAAGGTTATCTCTTGAAGTTTCAAACTCATCTTGAACCATTTCTCTAAAATCCTTATCCATTCCGCCAGCGTCAAGAAGCTCCTTTGCTTCATCAAAAGACTCCTTGCACTTTTTGTATTCGCGATATTTTTCAACAATAGGAGTTAGGTGCTTTAACTCCTGCATCAAATGTTTATATTGCTCCATATCAGCGACAACATCAGGCTTGCACAAAAGCTCGTTTACCGTTTCAAATCGCTGTTCAACACTTCCTAATTTTTCAAGCATAAAAATCCTCCGTAAGATAGGTTTGTAAAAATAAAAACTTTAACAGTAATACTAGATAAAACATATATTAATAAGAGCATAGCTACTTTTCGTCTTGCTGTTCTCTAATAATTTTACGAATATTTTTCTCAACCTTGTGCCGTGGAATCATAACCTCACGCTCGCAACCAACACAACGAATACGAAAATCCATTCCAGAGCGTAAAACCACAAATTTGTTAGAACCACAGGGATGTTGTTTTTTCATTTCAAGTATATCGCCAACTCTAACATCCATAAAATCACCTATTCTAAAAATATAATATAATAGTATAACACAGCTTGATTTTTTTTAAAAGTGAAAACATAAAAATAGTAGCACGCAAAAACCGACAGTTTTTTATTTTTTAAGTTGTAAAAGATAAAAACTAGGTTAAAATAGATAGCATATTAGAATCGAGGAGACAGATATGACAGCATTGTTGCTTGTGATAATTTATATGACATTTATCGGTCTTGGACTTCCAGACACATTGCTGGGAGTTAGCTGGCCACTTATGCACATTGAGTTTGGAGTAAACGAAGGAATGGCGGGCGCAATGTCGCTTGCAATATCGGCAGGAACAGTAATATCCAGTCTTTTTTCGGGCAGAATAACACAAAGAATTGGAACAGCAAAAATAACGGCTTTTAGCGTTTTAATGACAGGGATAGGAATTTTACAAATTGCATTTATGCCGTCGATATACTCGTTCTTTTTGTTTGCAATTCCTCTAGGACTTGGAGCGGGAGCAGTTGACACTAGCCTTAACAACTATGTTTCAAGCCATTTTAAACCGAGGCATATGAGTTGGTTGCACGCCCTTTGGGGTGTTGGTGCAATGACGGGTCCTGTGATTATGTCGTTTTTCTTAAAAAAGGGTCAGTGGCGCCCTGGATATTTAACGGTTGCAATAATTTTGCTTGCAATGTCTTTTATTTTATTTTTAACACTACCCGTATGGAAAAAGGCAGAAAAAGAAAATTATAACAAAAGCTTTAGCAATGAGAATGTAAACGAAAAATACAGCCTTAAAGACGGTCTTGCTCAAAAAGGCGTTATAACATCAATGCTCTCATTTATGTTTTATTGTGGAATAGAAATGCTTATAGGTCTTTGGGGCAGTACATATCTAATAAATATAAAAGGGCTAGATGTTGCGGCAGCGTCAATTTGGATTTCACTCTTTTTTGGTGCTATAACAGTGGCAAGGGTGCTATCTGGAGTTTTGACAATAAAAATGAAAAATCACCAACAATTAAGGCTTGGTCAGGGCATAATACTACTAGGGTCAGTCGCACTTTTGTTTCCGCTTTCGGCAAAGCTTGCAGGCATTATAATAGTAATAATCGGGGTAGGTTGCGCACCACTTTTTCCGCTTATGCTACACGAAACTCCAAAAAGATTTGGTGCAAAAAATTCTCAAGCAATAATGGGTCTTGAGCTTGCCTCGGCTTATACTGGCTCTGCGTTTATTCCTTTGGTTTTTGGATATCTAGCATCTTACACAAGTTTTGCGATGTTTCCCAATGTTTTATTTGTGTTTATTTTAATCGTAATTGTATGCACAGAAGGTATAAACACATTGACAAAAAAGAAACAATGATAAAGGCATAAAGTCCTTGTAATACTAATACTTTTTTGATATAATAAGCCGAATATATTTATTAGTATATTAAATATATTTGAGAAATATAAGCAAAGTTTAAGTCATGGGTGAGTATGGGAGAGGAAAATTCCCGCGTTTTTTCGGAGGTTGTTTAAATGGACAAAAAGGCATTACAGGCACTTATTTTAAGTGAAAAAAAGCAAAGGGACACTGTGATTTTAGCCCACACATATCAAGCACCAGAAATAATTGATATTGCTGATTTTGCTGGCGACAGTTATGCACTATCAGTTGAGGCGCAAAAATATGATGCAAAAAGAATAATTGTTTGCGGAGTTAGATTTATGGCGGAAACAGTAAAAATTCTATCCCCAGAAAAAACTGTTATTTTGCCTGTTAGTCAAGCTTCGTGCCCTATGGCTGATAATATTACACCTCAGCAGGTTATAGATTTTAAAGAAAAACATCCAGACTATGTAGCCGTAGCCTATGTTAACACAACAGCACAGGTAAAGGCACAAGTAGATGTTTGTGTAACCTCATCGAGTGTAATTAAGATTGTGAAGGGACTAGAGCAGGATAAAATTCTCTTTTTACCAGACGGTAATTTGGGAGCATATGTTGCAAAAAATGTTCCTGAAAAAGAGATTGTAATTTGGGACGGTTGCTGCCCTGTTCACGATGGAGTCACAGCACAAGATGTTATCGACGCTAAGGCAAAGCATCCAAATGCTGTTGTAGCAGTTCATCCAGAATGTAAACCAGAGGTTGTAGAGCTTGCTGATATGGTAGGCTCAACAAGTGAAATTATAAAGTATGCAAAAGCTCACGAGGGCGAAGTTATAATTGGAACCGAGCGTGGCGTTGTAGATTACCTTGAAGAGAAAAATCCTCAGGGTAAATACATCCAGCTTTGTGCGGACAAGCTAACTTGTAGAGATATGAAAATTACACGCCTTCAAGATGTTTATCAATCAGTAATTGGTATATCCGGAGAAAAAATTGAGATGGACGAGGATTTACGAATAGCTGCAAAAAGAAGTATAGATAATATGCTTAAATATGGCGGTTAAATCGGAGGCGCATTAACTTGCAAGAAAAATATGATATCGTAATTGTAGGCAGTGGGGTCACGGGACTTTACGCTGCCTTGCAATTCAGTAACGATGTAAATGTACTCGTGCTTACAAAAGAACAAAAAGCGATTTCCAACAGCTCCCTTGCTCAAGGGGGCGTTGCCGCTGTATTGGACTCAAACGATGACAGTTTTGATTTGCACATATATGATACATTGGTTGCTGGTGGTCAAAAAAATAATTTGCAAGCAGTACAAACACTTATTAGAGAAGGCCCAAGCGATGTTAGAAAAATTATGGAAATGGGCTTTAATTATGATAAAAATGAGGACGGCTCACCCAGAAAAACGCTAGAGGGTGGGCATAGTCGTCGTAGGATTGTTCATCACAAGGACTCAACAGGAGATAACATAATAGCAACCCTATTAAAACAGGTAGAAAAACATAAGAATATTGAAATTTCCGAGCACTCAGTGGTATCATCAATGAATCGTGAGGAAAATGGATTTAGACTTGATTTAATTATAAATAAAACAGATAAAAAAAGTATATTTACAAATTTTTGTCTTATTGCCACGGGTGGTATTGGCAGAGTTTATAAATACACAACAAACCCCGCAGTTGCAACAGGTGACGGCATAAGGCTCGCTTATGAGGTTGGGGCAGAAATTAAAAATCTAAGTTGTATACAGTTTCATCCCACCGTGTTTAGCGCAAGCAGTGCGGGAGAGAGATTTTTAATCAGTGAAGCCGTCAGAGGTGAGGGTGCACAGCTGTTAAATTGTGACAAAGAGCGTTTTATGCAAAATTATGACAAGCGTATGGAACTTGCCCCCAGAGATGTTGTTTCACGCTCCATAATCTTAGAGAGCAGACTAAAAAATAGTGATAATTTCTATTTAGATATTCGCTTTAAAGGCGAGGATTTTATTCGCAAGCGTTTTCCCGGAATTACAAAAGGTTGCCTTGAAAATGGTGTGGATATTACAAAAGAGCTTATTCCTGTTTTTCCTTGCCAACACTATCTTATGGGCGGTATTGATACAAATCTCAATGGAGAAACATCAGTAAAAGGCTTGTTCGCAGCCGGTGAATGTGCGCACACAGGCGTACACGGATGCAACAGACTTGCGAGCAATTCCCTTTTAGAGGCTCTCGTTTTTGGCAGGCGTTCAGCACAGGAAATTCAAAGAAGACTCAACCAAAATGATAAATCAATAGCACCATATAAATGTAAGCCAAAAGACGGCAACAAGGATTTGCCAACGGGGTTAGACGATGAAATTCGCTCAATAATGCAAGAGGCTTTTTTTGTTTTACCAAATGACAAAAAAATTGAGTCGGGACTTGACAGGGTAAATCAAATCAGACAAATACTTAAAGATGGCGATTATAAAAAAACTATCGAATATTGTGAAGTACTTAGTCTTGCAACAGTTGCGACAATAATTCTTGGAGAAATTTATGAAAAGCAAAAAGCGTTAGGAAAGGTGTAAAGTATGATGTTACCGCAGTTTTATATTGATGATATAATAAAAAAAGCAATAACAGAGGATATAAATTATGTTGATGTTTCAACAGATTTGTTAATAGAGCCACAGCAAAAAGGTAATGCAAAATTTTTGGCAAAGGCAGACGGTGTTCTTTGCGGACTTGATGTCGCTTTGCGTGTTTTTGAGCTACTTGATGAATCGTTTTCAGCTGTAGTGCATAAAAATGATGGCGACAAAATCTGCAAGGGCGATGTAATTGCAGAGCTTAGCGGAAAAACTGCAATGCTACTAAAAGGTGAGAGAACATCCCTAAATCTGCTTCAGCATATGTCTGGCATAGCAACAGCCACAGCGCAAGCAGTTGAGTGCACGAAGGGCACAAGTGCAACAATAGCCGATACTCGAAAAACACTCCCAGGAATTCGTGCGTTGCAAAAATACGCAGTTGTTTGTGGTGGTGGAAAAAACCATAGGTTTAATCTTTCAGACGCTGCAATGCTAAAGGATAATCACATTGACGCAGGTGGCGGAATTGAAAACGCAGTGAAAATTGTGCGCTCAAAGCTCGGCCACACAGTTAAAATAGAGGTTGAAACAAGAAACCTTGATGAAGTAGAGCAAGCAGTCAATGCAGGTGTAGAAATCATTATGCTCGATAATATGGATAATGAAACTATGAAAAAAGCGGTAGAGATTGTAAACGGCAGAGCAAAGCTTGAGGCATCTGGCGGAATAACTCTTGATACAATTTCAAGCGTTGCAAAAACGGGTGTAGACATTATTTCTATCGGGGCACTAACTCATTCAGTGCAGGCGTTTGATATTTCAATGAAAATTGAAAAACCGCATACTCTAGGGTTCTAATTTAAAATAAATGCACGATATTAACTGACATTGTTTTTACAGTGTCGGTTTTTTGCATTAAATAGAGTTATGTTTGATGTTTATCTTTTGGTAAATTTGATTTTTGGATTTCACGGGTATTGGGTGTGTGGGTTGATTTTTAGTTTTTATATATTTCTTTACCTTTTTCCTATTCATTTCTTTGCTCGCCCGCGATCCGAACCAAAGAAAGGCGACACGAGCAAACCCTCTGTTATCCTTTCAGTCGGTTTT
>CAZEKQ010000037.1:0-14343 GCA_964512735.1 uncultured Eubacteriales bacterium
TTTTTGAACAGTGCGCAATCTCTTGCGAGGGTTGCGGGGTCGCAGGAGATATAGACAATGCGATTTGGCTTTATTGTTGCAATTGTTGAAATTAGTTCGGGAGAAAGACCTTTGCGTGGTGGGTCAACAAGCACGACACTTGGTAGTTCTTCGTTTTCCATTAGTTTTTTTACGGCACTTGATGCATCGTCGCAAATGAATTTTGCATTTGTGATATTATTAATTTGTGCGTTTATTTTTGCGTCCTTTACTGCGGATTCAACTATTTCGACACCTATTAACTTCTTCACTTTGCTTGCCATTGTAAGGCCTATTGTGCCGGTTCCACAGTACAAATCAAGCAATATATCGTCGCTATTAAGGTTTGCATACTCTTGCGCTTTTTCGTATAACATCTTTGCCTGTGAAGAATTGACTTGGTAAAATGACAGCGGAGAAATCCGAAATTTACATCCGCAAAGCACGTCGGTTATATAATCTTGCCCCCATATTAAATTGCATTTATCACCAAGGATTACATTAGTATCGCTTTTATTGATATTAATTAAAAATCCTTTTAAATTTGGCAAAGCATCTTTTAATTTTTCGGCAAGTATATTTGCGTTTGGCAAATTGTCGCCGTTTATGACTGCACAAGCTAAAATTTCTTCTGTTGCATCGGCTTTTCTTAGATAAATATGGCGCAGCAGCCCCTTGTTTTCTTTTTCGTTATATATAGGTATATGATTTTGCGATAAAAACTCGTCGAAAACTTGCAACGCTGTTGTAAATTCTTTAGGTTGTAGTTTGCAATCACGGCAGTTGATTATACGGTGACTGTAGGGAGCATAAAACCCAATTTTTAACTCGCTGTCAAATCCGACGGGGAATTGTGCCTTGTTTCTATACCTATCAATATTTTTTGCAGATATAATTGGCTGTGGGTTTATGTCCATATGGGCAATTCTAGAGAATGCTTCTTTGACTTGTTTGTGTTTAATATTTAGCTCTGAATCATAGGTTATATGCCTGTACGCACAACCACCGCATTGTGAAAAAACAGGACAATCTGGTTCATAGCGATTTGGAGATGGTATAATAATATCCAAAAGTTTTCCTATTGCATAATTTTTTTTGACTTTTATGATGTGGGCTAGTATAGTATCACCGATGGCAGCATTGGCAACAAACACTGCAAAACCATCAATGTGTCCAACACCCCAGCCTTGTGTTGTGACACCGTCGATAAAAATTTCTACTCTTTTATTCTTAGAAATCGACAAAAACTTCACTTCCTACTCTAAAAATGATATAAAACGACTTGAGAATAACAAAGGTATACCTATTTTTTTAGGTATATTGATACTTTATTTTTTTATTTTGTTGATATATAATATAAACCTATTAAAAGGCAAAACAAATATAATAGAATTATACTTTATATTGGATATTGTCGCAATAGTGTTATTTTTATAATAACCGTAAGAACTGCAAGTGATTATTGAATTTAGGTTTATGTTCTGCCTAGATGGCGACGAACTGTTTATATCAAAAACACTTTGCATTTTGCAGTTAATTTTGTAGTTAGTGGTATAATGTTAATAAAGTTTGATTATGGGGAAGAGATATGAATTACAGTATAGCACCGTCGGCTTGGTCAAATGCATTTGCAGTCCCGGCCCAGGTGGTAGACCAACACATTAAAATAGCAAGCGGTCAACAGTTAAAAGTTTTTTTGTGGCTTGTAAGGCATAGCGCAGAAAAGTTTGAGATTGAAGAGCTTGCTAAGGGCGTCGGGATGTCTGTTCCAGAAGTGCATGACAATATGCAGTACTGGGTTGAAAAAGGTTTGGTAGCAAAAGACAATGTAATAAAAAAGACGAAGGAAAAACCAAAGGAGGATAAAAAAGAGGAAAAACAGTTAGAACAAAAAAGGGAGCAGTTGCAACCGTTGCCAGAAATTACGCCAACTCACGAGCAGGTAGCAACAAGGGTGCTTGAGTGTCCAGAGCTTAAATATCTATACCACGAAACTCAAGCAAAGCTAGGTAAAACAATCGGGTATGACACGCAGGCAAAGCTTTTGATGATACATGATTATTATGGCTTACCTGTGGAGGTAATTCTTACAATTATTGAATATGCTGTTTCAAAGGGAAAAACATCAATGGCTTATATTTCAAAAATTGGAAAGGATTGGGGAGAGCGTGAAATAGACACGCTGGAGAAAGCGGACGAGCAACTTAAAAAGTTGTGTAATGATGAAAAGCGCTGGAAGAGTTTTTTGTCTATGTTTACTGTAGACCCGCCAAAGTATACAGCAAGACGCGATGAATACTTAAAAAAATGGAACGAAGAAATGGGCTTTCCAATAGAAACGATTTATCTTGCGTATGAAGAAACTTTGAATAACATTGATAAAGTCAATTTTTCATACACGGATTCTATACTAAAAAATTGGAAAATGGATAACATAATAACACCAAGGGATTTAGAAGGAGCAAAAAGCAAGCGTTTTATACAGGCGAAGGGTAAAAAACAGGGCAATGCAAACGAGGGAGCATCATACGACTTAGATAAGTTCAGGGAGAAAGCACGAGGGCCGCTTGAATACAAAAGGAGGAACGGCTAATGAGCTACAATGAGCAAATTTTTGAGAAGGCAAAGAAAGAAATCAGTAGGAGAAGGCATACGGCAGAAACACAGGCAAAACAAAGACGAGATGAGCTTATAACGGCTTGTCCAGAAATTGAAGAAATTGAGCAAGAAATTGCAAGAGCGGGGCTTGAAGCGATAAGGGCAATTAGCATGGGTGCCAATGCACAGGAGTATATTGGAAAACTTGCAAAGAAAAATCTAAAACAACAACAGCTTAGAAAAGATTTACTTATAAACATTGGTGTTGATGAAGATTATTTAGAAGTAAAATACAACTGTCCCGTTTGTGAGGATAGGGGCATAGTTGATGGCAAGCGTTGCGATTGTTTCAAATCGTTGCTTAAAAAATATGCTTACGATGAGCTTTGCAAATGCTCGTCTGTTAAACTCTCGAGCTTTAACGGATTTAGACTTGATTTTTACCCAAGCCAGCAAGACCCTATGACGGGCATTTCTCCTAGGGAAAGAATGTGCGAAGTTTTAAATTATTGTCGCAGTTGGGCAGATGATTTTGATAGAAAAGCACCAAGTGTGATTATGTATGGAGCAACAGGGCTTGGTAAAACTCACCTGTCACTTGCAATGGCAAAAGCGGCACTAGATAAGGGTTATGGAGTGGTTTATGGCTCGACTCAAAACTTGCTTAGCAGGCTTGAGAGAGAGAAGTTTGGCAGGTCACAAGACAATGGAGCAACAGAAAAAATGCTGCTAGAATGTGATTTGTTAATACTTGACGATTTGGGTGCAGAGTTTTCTACATCTTTTACAATTTCGGCTCTTTATAATATAATAAACACTAGAATGACAACAGGTCTGCCTGTAATTATAAATACTAACTTGAGCTTTGAGGAGCTTGAGCAAAGGTATACTCAAAGGATTTCGTCAAGAATTATTGGTGATTACACACCGATTGAGTTTTTGGGCAGGGATATAAGGCAACTAAAATCTATGTAATTGGAGAATGGTATGAATATAATCACAGCTCTTACAAAGCAGTTTGGACTTCAAGATTGGCAAGTGGAAAACACTATAAAGCTAATTGATGAAGGCAACACAATACCTTTTATTGCAAGATATAGAAAGGAGGCCCACGGAACGCTTGATGACCAAGTTTTAAGGGATCTTTCTGATAGATTGGAATATTTGCGTAATTTGGACAAGCGCAGGCAAGAGATTGTAAACTCTATTGAAACTCAAGAGGCAATGACACCCGAAATTGCAAAAGCAATAGAGGATGCGCAAACCCTTGCAGAGCTAGAGGATATTTATAGACCGTATAAACCAAAGCGTAGAACAAGGGCGTCAATAGCAAAAGAAAAGGGGTTACAGCCTCTTGCTGACCAGATTTTAAAGCAAGAGATAGACTGTAAGACCCCTATTGAGCTTGCCCAGCAATATATTAATGAGGAAAAAGATGTAAACACCGCACAGGACGCATTAACAGGAGCTTGTGACATAATTGCAGAGCATATTTCTGATAATGCAGATATTCGTCGCAGGCTTAAAAATTTATTTAGCGTTGTTGGTGTTTTACAGTCTAAAAATCAAAAAGATGAAGATAGTGTTTATTCCTTATATTATGATTTTTCACAAAAGATAGACAAGTTGGCGGGGCATCAAATTCTTGCAATAGACCGTGGGGAAAAAGAGGACTTTTTAAAGGTTAGTGTAGTTTTAGAAAGGCCAAAGGCTATGTCTGTTATTGAATCTATTATGCTTGAAAATAATAATTCACCTTGCACCCAAACGGTAAAAGAAGCCGGTGAAGATGCGTATGACAGGCTTATTTATCCATCAGTAGAGCGTGAGATTAGGTCAATGCTTACTGAAAAAGCGGCAACATCAGCAATAAAAGTGTTCGCTGCAAATTTGCGTCCATTGCTTCTTTGTCCACCGGTAAAAAACAAAATAACAATGGGGCTTGACCCAGGATATAGAACAGGCTGTAAAGTCGCAGTTGTAGACGAAACGGGCAGAGTGCTTGATACGGGCGTTATATACATAACACACAGCGAGGCACAAAAGGTGCAAGCGCAAAAATATATTGCCGATTTGATAAAAAAATATGGCGTTGAAATTATTGCAATTGGAAACGGAACAGCATCAAAGGAAACAGAGATTTTTACAAGCGAGCTTTTAAAACAGATGCCGCAAAAGGTATCTTATATGGTTGTTAGTGAGGCGGGGGCGTCTGTGTACTCTGCATCAAAGCTTGCAGCACAAGAGTTTCCACAGTTTGATGTGTCGATTCGTAGTGCAGTTTCGATAGCTAGAAGGCTTCAAGACCCATTGTCTGAGCTTGTAAAAATCGAGCCAAAGGCAATAGGGGTGGGGCAGTATCAACACGATATGCCTAAAAAAGAACTTGAGGTAGCACTTGATGGCGTAGTTGAGGACTGTGTTAACAGCGTAGGGGCAGACCTTAACACTGCGTCACCGTCACTGCTTAGCAGAATAGCAGGAATAAACGCTACAGTAGCACAAAACATTGTTACATATAGGGAAGAAAACGGTGCCTACACAAGTAGGGCACAGATAAAAAAAGTGCCAAAGCTTGGTGCAAAAACTTTTGAACAATGTGCAGGGTTTTTGCGAGTTGCAGAGAGCAAAAATGTTCTTGATAACACAGGCGTTCACCCAGAAAGCTATGACGCAGCTAAAAAGCTGTTGCAACTTTGTGGATACGATTTAAAGGACGCAAAGGGCGGAAATATAGCAGAACTTTCAAATAAAATTGAAGAGCTTGGTGCAAGCAGTATTGCAAATCAGCTTGAAATAGGCGAGCCAACTCTTAGAGATATTGAAAGAGAGCTTTTAAAGCCGGGAAGGGACCCTAGGGATGAGCTTCCACCACCACTTCTTAGAACAGATGTAATGGAGATGAAGGATTTAAAATCGGGAATGGAGCTTGTTGGAACAGTCCGTAATGTTATTGATTTTGGTGCATTTGTTGATATTGGAGTGCATCAAGATGGGCTAGTCCATATTTCTCAAATTACAAGTAAATATATAAAGCATCCTTCCGAGATTTTAAAGGTTGGAGATATTGTAAAAGTTTGGGTAATGGAAGTAGATGTTGATAGAAAGCGAATATCGCTTACGATGAAGCAACCAAAAGAATCCTAAAGGATGTGGGGGAGAGAGAATGGTTTTAGAAGTAAAAGAAATAACAAAAAGCTTTGGTGAAAAACAGGTTTTGAGCGGAGTTTCTTTTAAGGCTCAAGGGGGAAAAGCTCTAGGACTCCTTGGAAGAAATGGAGCAGGTAAGACCACTACGATTAGAATAATAATGCAAGTGTTTGGTGCAAATAGTGGTGATGTTTTGCTCGATGGAAACCCTCTGGATATAAGCAAAGTAAGCATAGGATATATGCCGGAGGAGCGTGGGCTTTATCCTAAAAAAAGCATTATGGAACAGTTGATTTATTTTGCAAATCTAAAAGGCGTTTCTACAAGTAAGGCAAAAGAAAATGCAAAAAACTTACTTGAAAAACTAGAGATGACTGAATACACAAACGCAAAGCTTAGCACTCTCTCAAAAGGAAATCAGCAAAAAATTCAGTTGGTTGCAACGCTTGTTTGTAATCCTGATATAGTAATCTTAGACGAGCCTTTTTCAGGTCTTGACCCTGTTAATGCAATGCTTTTAAAAGACATTGTAAAGGAACTTATTGCAGATGGAAAAATCGTTTTGTTCTCAAGCCATCAGATGAATTATATTGAAGAATTCTGTGATGACATTGTAATTTTAAACAAGGGGAAAGTCGCAGTATCTGGAAGCATAAAAGAAATAAAAAGAGGATACGAGCGTAATAAAATATACATATCATCGCAAGAAATAGAGGAAGTGCAAAGTTTTATAACTTCAAATATTTCTTCACTTATAAAAAATATATCACAAAAAGACGATGGCTTATTGCTAGAGCTAAACCGTGAAGATGACAAGCCACAAGTGTTAAGAACTTTGGCGGATTGCTCTGCAGATATTGACGAATTTAAGGTGTATGAGCCGTCGCTTAACGATATTTTTGTAGACTTTACGGAGGGTGCAATATGAAACAGTTTTTTACGATTTTCAAATTTGAGCTTTCTGGATATTTTAAAAATAAATTTTTTGTAGGCTTTACACTCGCAGTTGTGATTTTAATCGGAGTCGGTCTTTCTTTTCCAAGCATAAAAGGCAAATTTAAAGATGAAAGTACAAAGCCGTCGGTGAGCGAAGACAAAAAGACAAAGGTAGCAGTAGTAGTTCAAGATGGAATGGATGAGGCGTCAGTAGTATCGATATTTGAGTCGGCATTTGGTGAAGAATATATAATTAAGGCTTTGAATACTGATGAAAAAGGTCTTGTAAAAAAGGTTAAAACAGGTAAGTTTGACAAGGGCTTTTTAATCAACTCTCCACTTTCATACAAATATGTAACAGATACAAAATCAATCTCAGATGCAGACGCATACATAGCAGACGAGGTTTTAATACAGATATACCGTTTGTCAGCACTTACGAGTGCAGGGGTGTCGCCAGTCGATGCAGAAAAGATAATGACGGCAAGTGTGGACAGTGAAATAGTAATAACAGGAAAAGACCAAACACAAAGCTTTTTGTACACATATATAATAATTCTTCTTTTATATATGTCGCTTATGTTATATGGCCAATTTGTGGCACAAAGTGTTGCGTCGGAGAAAAGCTCAAGGGCTATGGAACTGCTTATAACATCAGCAAAGCCCACAAGTTTAATGTTTGGAAAAGTGCTGGGCTCGGGGTTTGCAGGACTTTTACAGCTTGCATTGATGTTGTTTGCTTCGTTTGGATTTTATTCTTTGAACAAGGGGCATTGGCAGGGAAACGAGTTTGTAGAGTCAATATTTGGAATGCCACTTGAAATTTTGCTATATGCAATATTGTTTTTTATACTCGGTTTTTTTGTGTACGCATTTATGTATGGTGCACTCGGCTCGCTTGCAACAAGACCAGAAGATTTAAACACGCTTATAATGCCTGTAACCTTTATTTTTATTGCAGCATTTGGAATTGTAATATCTGCAATTACGGGTGGCAATCTTGACAGTCCGCTTATGGTTGCTTGTTCATATATTCCGTTTACATCCCCAATGGCAATGTTTGCAAGAATAGCTATGAGCACCGTTCCAAAATATCAAATTATAATATCTGTTGCTATTTTATTTGTGTCTGAATTTATTGTTGGATATCTTTCTGCCGTGGTTTATAAAACAGGTGTGTTAATGTATGGAAACACGCCAAAACTCAAACATATTCTTAAAATTTTAAAGGTAAAAAGCAGATAAAATTAAGATTTTATAAAAAAACGTGCTAAAACATCATAATTTTTAAAAAACCTATTGACTAGATTATTTTTTTATGATATAGTGTTTTAGCACTCAAGTGCTGGTGTAGCTCAGTTGGTAGAGCAGCTGATTTGTAATCAGCAGGTCGGGGGTTCAAGTCCGTCCACCAGCTCCACATAGTCTGCAATATTTTCTTAGTTGCAGACTTTTTATATGGGAGAGTTCCCGAGCGGCCAAAGGGAACAGACTGTAAATCTGTCGTCAGTGACTTCGGTGGTTCGAATCCACCCTCTCCCACCATAAAAACCACAAATCTCGTAAGGGGATTTGTGGTTTTTATTTTTAGTTTTTTAAAAATTATCTTTAATGAAATAATGAAATTCTATTTTAAAACGATGAGTGAAGTTTTGTTTTTATTTTAGCAAAAAATGAATATTTTTTTATTTTCAGAAACAAAAAAGGATAACATACTTTAGGTGTGATGTTATCCTTTTATTATTTTTATTAAATGTCTTCTGAATTTGTAGAGTAATTAATCGATTGCTCTTTCATTTGAGCCATTCTTTGTGTTACATCTTCAAAAGATTTTGTTTGGTCCGAAATAAAGTCAAGGGATTCTTTTGCGAGATTTGCGGTTGAATCAACATTTTCGGTAATTCTCTTGACAGCTTTTTCAATCTCTTCGGCGTTATACCTTGTTGTGTCAGACAGATTGCGTATTTCTTGAGCAACAACGCTAAAGCCTCTTCCTGCCTCGCCGGACCTTGCAGCTTCAATGGTTGCGTTAATTCCAAGCAAGTTTGTCTGTGCTGAGATGTCGTCAATAATATCAACAATCTTTTTAATTTCCTTACTCTCTTTTTCGATTTTCTTAATAGAATCAGCAAGCTCTTTTTGATTTTTGTTGATATCTGAAGATGTTGCTGTTATCTCATCCATTGTTTTAGAAATTTGGCTTATTCCGTCACTAACTTCTTGAACAATTTCATCAATAACCATTTTTTGATGAGCCATAGATGAAATTTTTCCAGCGACCAAGTACAGAAGATTAGCGGCAGCTTCCATTCTGTCCATATCTAAAACATAAGCTTTTTTTACGGCAGCCACATATTCATCTGGGTCAATATCATATTCTATAGCTTTTTTTCTATAAAACTCTTCGTCAGGCTCTTCTGTCAAAATTTGACCACCCAGCATAGAGCCTATTTGCTCGCCGTTTAAAATAATTGGTGCAGCAAAATCGTACAAGCCAGCGTGACACTTGTAAATTGCAGGTGCCTTTGTAGCATTTGCTTTTTCGCCACCTAATTTATCACATTCCATACATTTTTTAAGACCTAGCTCGGATTTCCTTGTATAGTCAAAGCAAAATTCAGAAAAATCACTCGGATTTGTAACTGGAGTTCCATCTTTGTTTACAGAAATACTTGAAATACCAACAGCTTTTGAAAAACTGTCTTGAAATTCTTGTAAAAATTCAAGGTCAAAAACATCTTCCATCCTATATTCCATTATGTATACCTCCTAAAAGACCGCCTAGATTAAGACTTATCATATAAATTGTAGCACTTTTGATAATAATATACAAGTAGTAACAATAAATTTCATTGGAAACTTACTATAAGACAGTTGCTTTTTTGTCTAAATTATCAAAATAAATGAAGTTTAGCAATTTACTTTCACGTGTTTTTACAAAAGTTTAATTTTGCAGAATACAAAAAGTAGATAATTATTTTGATTTTACATTTTTATATTGTTAAAAACATTTGTCTTTGCCCCGATTTTAATGTATATTATAATGGCATAAATAAATAAAGTTAGTATGTTTGTTTAGTTTTTATATTACATTATAATATAGCAAATATTTTTTGAATAACTTTTTGGAGGTGCAGGTTTTGGATATTGGACCTAATAAGAAGAGAAAAAAATTAAAGTTTATAACTGATGAAGATAAAAAAACAAGAAAGAGAAGAGTTATTACGGGCAGTTTTATTACTTTTATTATAATACTTGCCACTACATCTGTTTTGTATTTTTTAAAGACCTATGATTATGATTTGTCAAAAGTAATTGATAAAGAAAATGATAAAGGTAGTAGCACACAGGAAACAACAAGCCCTGTAAAAATGAAAGGCTGTGCGAATTTTTTACTTGCGGGAAGTTCAACTAAAAAAGATGAGCTGTTTTTTGTGTCCTTAGTTAAGATAGACCTTGATAAAATGCAGGCGTCTGTTTGTTGCTTGCCGGTAAATGCCGTTGTAAGCGTTAACGGAAGTAGCGCAACGCTTGAGGGCAATTTTAAATCTGGTGGTGCAAAGCAGTTGTCAGAAGCAGTGTGTGAATATGCAAACACCAGTATTGATAGATATGTTGTTGTTGGCGAGAAGAATTTTAAAACAATTATAAGGTACCTTGGCAACTATACACTAACACTTGATGAAAAAATTTCATACAACAGTGGAGAGTTCTCTATTAATTTTATGAAGGGCAAGCAGACTCTTAATGGAGATAAGCTTATGCATTATATTCGCTATCAGGAGAAAGTTGGTTATAATTATTTAAATGAACAAGCGAAAATAATTTGTGATATGATAGACCAAATGCTTGTTGAGAAAAATGTTGACAAGGGAGAAGACTTGTTTAATAATATTATAAATTTGGTAGATAGTAATATATCGATAATGGATTACACAAAAAATCACGCATATATTGAAGGATATGTAGAGTCAGAAAAAAGGCAGACTTCCATACCTGTGGATGTATCCACTTTTAAAAAAGAAAAATAAGGAAGTGTTATAATGAAAGTTGCAAAAAAAATCAGTCTTGCAATAATCGCTTTGATTTCTATTTTTTATATAATAGGTATAGAGCCTATTGATAATGTAATAAAAAGCACTTTTTTAAAAGAGAATAGCTCGGATGTAGAATTGTCTATGCCGGAAGAGAACTTGTATTGGTATAGTAATTTAACCCAGAGCGAGCAAAAGGCGTATAGAACAATACATTCTAAGATTGTGGATTTTCCAAAAAAGATTACAATAAATAAGCTTAGCACTGAAGAATTGTCAAATGTTTTTCAGGCGTTGTCGTACGATAACCCTCATTTTTTGTTTTTAGGAAACTCTAGCACGCTTGAAAGCACTGGATATACAAGTTATTTTGTTCCGCAATATACTATGAGTAAATCAACTTATAATGAGTATCTAAGTGCGATGAACAATGTGCTTGCACAAATGAGTGTGCAAACAGCGGGGATGTCCGATTATGAAAAGGAACTGTACGTTCACGATTATTTAGTTGAGAATTGTCAGTATAATGACACTGGGTCGGACCTTCGTTGCACTGCTTATGGTGCGCTTATAAACAATCAAGCAAATTGTGAGGGATATTCAAGAGCGACACAGTTTTTGCTAAATAATCTTAGAGTGAAATGTAGAGTTGTTATTGGTGATGCGACAGATAGCACAGGCAAAACAGAGGGGCATATGTGGAATGTGGTAAGTATCGATGGGAAAGAGTATAACTTTGATGTTACTTGGGACGACCACGAACTCAAAGGTACTACAGTTGATAGCAAGCCTGTAAGCCATATGTATATGAATATAACCACAAGCGAGATTGCAATTTCGCACACTGTTTCTGATATAAAGTATAATGATGGCTGCGTTTATGAGGACGCAAATTATTATAAAATGAGCAACATATACTTTGATAGATATGATAACGATACAAAAAATGCAATTGTTGATGAAATAGTAAAACAGGTTTCAAATGGTGGAAACAATATTGAAATAAAATTTTCAAGCACACAGGCATACGAAAGTGCAGAAAGACAGCTTTTTAAAGGTCAAGATATATATAGGCTTATCTCTAGGGCGAATTTAAGCTCTACAAGAAGAATGAATACTAACAATATAAGCTATAAAAACACTCCAGAAAAACAGATAATAAGGATTTTCTTTAATTTCTAAGGGCGAAAGGAATAGTGCAAAAGTATGGTAGACCAAGAGCGGATAGAAAACGCAGTAAAAGAAATTTTAGAGGCAATAGGTGAGGATCCAAATAGAGAGGGGCTTATTGAAACACCACGCAGAGTGGCTCAGATGTATGCCGACATTTTTTCAGGACTCTCGGATGACCCACGCCGTCATATCAAAATTTTTAGTGAGCCTGAAAATGATGAGATGGTTGTGGTGAGAGATATTCCGCTTTATTCAATGTGCGAACATCATCTTTTACCTTTTATAGGCAAGGCACACATAGCGTACCTGCCAGCTGACGGCAAGGTTATCGGGCTTTCAAAGCTTGCAAGGATAGTTAGCGATTTTTCAAAACGCCCACAGTTGCAAGAAAGGTTAACAGCGCAAATAGCAGATTTTTTAATGCAAGAACTACAACCAAAGGGAATTGCAGTTATAATTGACGCAGAGCATTTGTGCATGACTATGCGTGGCGCAAGGGCAGCAGGTGCAAAAACTCAAACCTCTGCACTAAGAGGTGCTATGAGAAGTGATGCCAAAACAAGGGCAGAAGTAATGTCGTTGCTTCAGAAAGGCAGAGATTAAATGACTTTTTGGAAAGGTGATAATTTTTGCTTTGAACTTGGAGCGCAAACATATGTAATGGGAATTCTCAATGTTACTCCCGACTCATTTTCAGATGGTGGTTTGTGGGACGATGCCCAAAAGGCAGTGAGGCACGCAGTGGAAATGCAAAACGGTGGCGCGCATATAATCGATATTGGCGCACAGTCAACAGGACCTAATAGCGTTGAGTTGTCTGCACAAGAAGAATTGACAAGGCTTGTTCCAATTTGGGATAAGCTTGTAAAAAATGTGTCAGTTCCAATTTCAGTAGATACATATTATCCACAGGTTGCAGAGTTTGCACTTGAAAATGGAGCGTCTATAATAAATGATGTAAGCGGAAAGTTTAGTGCTAATATGGCAAAGGTTATAAAAAAATACAACGCTGGTTGGATTGTTATGCACAACGGGGGAGGCACAGCCCTTGATGAGATAGTTTATAAAGATGGGGTGGTGTCTGATGTTAAAGATTTTTTTAACACTATGAGCCACAGCATTACAGGGTTTGGTATTAGTCAACAACAAATTTGCTTTGATATGGGAATAGGCTTTGGAAAAAGCAATGATGACAACATAGAGCTAATAAGAAGCATAGAAAAAATCAAAACCGAAAACAAAGCACTTCTAACAGCATTGTCAAGAAAACGGGTTATAGGTAATGCAACAGGAGAACCTTGTGCGCAAAACAGATTGTTTGGAACAATTGCAGCAAACACAATTGCCATTGCCGGCAAAACAGACATTATAAGAGTGCACGATGTGGCACCGTGTGTTCAGGCGGCAAAAATGGCAGATGTTATATATAGATAGAAGGAGAAGCAGATGGATAAAATTATAGTAAAAGGTCTAAGGGTTTTTGCTTTTCACGGAGTTAATCCAGAAGAGCAGGAAAATGGCCAGCTTTTTATATTAGATATAGAGGCGCACGCAAATTTAAATAAAGCCTGCCAAACAGATAATTTAGAGGATACAGTAAGTTATGCAAAAATTCTTAAAACAGCTCAAAGGGTGATGACGGCTCAAAAAGATTTTTTATTAGAGCGTGTAGCGCAAAGAGTTGCACAAGCGTTGCTTGAAGAATATGATAGACTGGAAATTGTAGACATTACAATTAAAAAACCAAATGCACCTATAAATGCAGATTTTGAATATACAGCTGTAAATATCATTAGAGGGAGGGATTCTCTTGAATAGTGCAGTTTTAGGACTTGGCAGTAATATGGGAAATAGAATGAACAATTTGAGAAAAGCAGTAACAGCAATTTCTCGCCTTCCAGAAACAAAGGTTATCAAAGCATCAAACGTCTATGAAACAAAACCAGTAGGGTACTTAGAGCAAGACGATTTTTTAAATCTTAACATACTAATAGAAACAAACCTTTCGCCCTACACATTATTAGGTTCTTGTCTTGGGATTGAAAGTTGCCTTGGCAGAGTGCGTAATGTAAAAGATGGTCCTAGGAAGATTGATATTGATTTGTTAATCTATGAAAGTGTAAGGCTAGAAACTTTTGAGCTTACTTTGCCTCACCCCAGAATTTTAGAACGCCCGTTTGTATTAAAACCACTTTTGGATTTGTATCCAAGTGGCAGGGCGCCAGGACTGTTCTTCTCACCAAAGCTTAACGAACTCGGCACACAGGGAGTGGAGCTATATGCAGAAAAGATTAGCCTAGATTAAAGGCTTTTCTTTTTTTGACGTTAGCGAACACCCGGCGGGGTTTGTGCAAACAAAAGAAAAATCAAAAAGAATTTAAAAAAGGTGTTGACATTCTGTATTGCATTTGATATTATAGTCAAGCGCCTTACG
>CAZEKQ010000038.1:0-391 GCA_964512735.1 uncultured Eubacteriales bacterium
TTTTGGTTTGCAGTCAGACAAGGATATTGAAACAGCGTAAAATAAAACGAGAGGAAGGTTTTTAATGAAGCTATCATTTTCAACACTCGGTTGCCCTAGATGGAATCTTGATGAAGTTTTTACAACTGCTAAAGATTTGGGGATAGATGGTGTCGAGCTTAGAGGTATTTCTGATAAAATATATGTTCCAGATTTTGATGCGTTCAGTGACGAAAACATTGGCAAGACAATTGATTTAATTAACAACATAGGTATTAAAGTTCCAATTATAGACTCAGGTGCTGCAATCGCTGATAATAAAAAAGCAAAAGAAGCATTTGTAGAGGCGTGTGATTATATAAATCTTGCGTCAAAATTAGGCGTTAAATATGTTAGAATTATGGGAACAGGC
>CAZEKQ010000038.1:401-12883 GCA_964512735.1 uncultured Eubacteriales bacterium
AATTTGTGAGTACGCCTTACTTTTTGATGTAACTCCTTTAATCGAAACAAACGGTAAGCTTGCAATTGCAGATGAAATGTTAAACTTTATAAAACTCTCTGGCAGTGAAAATTTTGGAGTTTTGTGGGATGTTCATCACACTGTTCAGTTCGCAAAGCAAACACCAGAGGAAACAGTAAACGCACTAGGCAAATATATAAAGCACGTGCACGTAAAAGATTCTGTTGTAAAGGATGGAAATATAAAGTATAAAATGATGGGACACGGTGAAATTCCAATTCCGCAAGCAATAAGCCAGTTGCAAAAAATTGGTTTTGATGGCTATGTTTCTCTTGAATGGGTAAAGCGTTGGAAGCCAGATTTGCAAGAACCGGGAATTGTTTTTGCACACTTTACCTCATATATGAAAACACTTTTAAACGAAAAGTAAGGGGTGTAAAGATGTCAAAAAGAGAAGGATATATAAGCTGGGACGAATATTTTATGGGCATTTCATTGTTGTCTGCCAATCGTAGTAAGGACCCAAGTACGCAAGTTGGCGCTTGTATTGTAAATAATAAAAACAAGATTATGTCCGTTGGATATAACGGTTTTCCGATAGGATGTAGTGACGATATTTTTCCCTGGGAAAGAACAGGCGATGAAATTGACACAAAATATCCTTATGTTTGCCACGCAGAGTTAAATGCAATTTTGAATGCAACAAGTAGCCTTGATGGTTGTAAAATTTATGTTGCACTTTTTCCCTGCAATGAATGTGCAAAGGCAATTATCCAAAGTGGAATATCTGAGATTGTGTATATTTCAGATAAATACGCAGATACACCAAGCGTAATAGCTTCAAAAAAAATGCTTGATGCCTCAGGCGTAAAATATACAAAGCTTACAGGCACACATGACACACTTACAATAGATTTTAGAGAAGAAAATATATAACTTGGTTTGCATTTAAAGAATTTAAAAATAAAAGCAGATGGTGAATTTAAATTTCACTGTCTGCTTTTTAGCGTGGTGAAATGTGATGTTCGTTTGTGATTTGTGCTTGAAAGCAAAAAAATGTTGCTAACCGTTGAATGTTGCAATTACTACTTGTGTCTAAAAGTAAAGTTTAAATACTACTAAATATAGAACCACACATTTGCTATCTGTGTTTTAAACTTAACCATATCAAACAAACCAACTATACCGTAGTGGATAGGAGTCATGGTGGAGGATACAATTTGATGGCTTTGTAATAATTATAAGTTATAGCTTATTTTAAATTTCTAAAGCTTGTCTAAACATAAAACTTTTTTTATAGTAGCGGATGGGGGTCACGGGGGAAAACCGACTGAAAGGTCAACAGAGGGTTTCCCCCGTGTCGCCTTTCTTTGGTTCGTTTCTTTGGCGAGCAAAGAAATGAATAGGGAAAAGACAAGCAAATATATCAAACTAAAATGCAACCCACACATTGAATGCCTGTGTCTAAAAGTAAAGATTAAATGTCATTAAATATAGAAATACACATTAATTACCGATGTCTAAAAGTAAAAGCAAAATAGCATTAAATATAAACCCACGCATTTACCATCTGTGTTTTAAACTTAACCATATCCAACAAACCCCACCACACCGTAGCGGATGGGGGTTGCGGGGGAGTATACAATTTGATGGCTTTGTAATAATTATAAGTTATAGCTTATTTTAATTTTCTAAAACTTGCCTAAACATAAAACTTTTTTTATAGTAGCGGATGGGGGTCACGGGGGAGAACCGACTGGAAGGATAACAGAGGGTTTCCCCCGTGTCGCCTTTCTTTGGTTCGGATCGCGGGCGAGCAAAGAAATGAATAGGGAAAAGACAAGCAAATATATCAAACTAAAATGCAACCCACACATTGAATGCCTGTGTCTAAAAGTAAAGATTAAATGCTACTAAATATTAAACTATACACCAAATATCTATGTCTAAAAGTAAAAGCAAAATAGCATTAAATATAAACCCACGCATTAATTAGCTGTGCCTAAAATTAAATTCAAAATGCCACTAAATATAGAACCACACACTAACTACAATAATCCAAACAAACCATATTCAACAAACCCCACCACACCGTAGCGGATGGGGGTCACGGGGGAAAACCGACTGAAAGGTCAACAGAGGGTTTCCCCCGTGTCGCCTTTCTTTGGTTCGTTTCTTTGGCGAGCAAAGAAATGAATAGGGAAAAAGACAAAACAATACATCAAAACTAAAAGGCAACCCACACATTGAATGCCTGTGTCTAAAAGTAAAGTTTAAATACTACTAATTCTAAGCCCACACATTAACTACCCGTGTCTAAAACTAAAATCAAAGCTAAAACCAAAATACAACCCACACATTAACAAAAAAACTGGAATTTCAAAAAAATATAAGCCGAAAAAAGGCAAGGAATAATTTCCTTGCCCCTAGATAAAACCTTGTTATAATTTTAAAAATCCTACTATCTGTAAAGTGGATGTCTGTCGCAAATTTCCGTCACGCCTTGACGAATTGCATCTGCATTATTTTCAAAATCAGTTGCAGAAAGATAAATATATTGTGCGATTTTGTCCATATCAGATGTGTCAAGTCCCCTTGTTGTTGCAGCGGGTGTGCCAAGCCTAAGTCCGCTTGTAACAAATGGAGTTTGTGGGTCGTTTGGAATTGCATTTTTATTTGTTGTAATATAAACCTCATCAAGTCTGTGCTCAAGCTCTTTGCCGGTTATGTTAAGAGAACGAAGATCAACAAGCATTAAGTGATTGTCCGAACCGCTGGAAACAAGGTTTACACCTCTGCTCATAAGTCCGTTTGCAAGTGCCTTGGAATTATCAATAACAGCTTGCTGATATACTTTAAAATCAGGAGAAAGTGCCTCGCCAAAACATACAGCTTTTGCGGCTATTGTGTGCATAAGTGGACCACCTTGAGTACCTGGGAAAATTGCTTTGTTAATTGCTTTGCCAAACTCTTTTTTACAAAGAATCATACCGCCTCTAGGGCCTCGAAGTGTTTTGTGAGTTGTGGTTGTTACAACATCGGCGTAAGGAATTGGAGACGGATGAAGCCCCGCAGCAACAAGTCCTGCGATATGTGCCATATCAACCATAAAATAAGCGCCAACTTCTTTTGCAACTTTAGAAATTCTTTCAAAATCAATTGTGCGAGGATAAGCAGAAGCACCCGCAACTATCATTTTTGGCTTTATTTCTTTTGCTGTTTGCTCAAGTTTTTCATAATCTAAAAATCCATCGCTATCAACACCGTAAGAAACAAAGTTATAATATTTTCCAGACATATTAACAGGAGAACCGTGTGTCAAGTGTCCACCTTCCGCAAGGCTCATTCCCATAATTGTGTCGCCTGGCTCAACTAATGCAAAATAAACTGCAAGGTTTGCTTGTGCTCCAGAGTGAGGCTGAACATTTACAAACTCTGCACCAAAAAGCTCCTTTGCCCTGTTTATTGCAATTTCTTCAGCAATATCAACGCACTCACAACCGCCATAATAACGCTTGCCTGGATACCCTTCTGCGTACTTGTTTGTAAGCACACTACCCATTGCAGCCATAACAGCAGGTGAAACGATGTTTTCAGAAGCTATAAGCTCTATATTTCGTTGTTGACGAGCAAGCTCCTTTTCCATTGCTTGTCCAACTTCTTTGTCTACATTTGAGACAAAACCGATTGTGTCCATAAGGTCATTGTACAAAAATATCAATCCTTTCCAAACGATAAAATAACATTATTCGCTAAAATGATAACATACAACTTCAATTTTCGCAACAGACAAGAACACATTTTTTAAAGTTGTCTTTTTCTAATTTTAGTCTATAATGTTGATAAAGGTATAACAATTTTAAAATGAACTTTTAGCGAGGTGTTTTAATGACAAAAAAAGAACGAGCAATTGAGTGTATAAACGCTTTAAAAAAAGAGTATCCAGATTCTTTATGCTCGCTTGATTATAAAAATTCGTTTGAACTTTTGGTAGCGGCAAGGCTGTCCGCCCAATGTACAGATGCAAGGGTAAATATTATTACCCCAGCCCTTTTTGAAAAATATAAAACGCTTGATGATTATGCAAGTGCAAACCTAAGTGATGTTGAAAATCTTGTGCGCTCTTGTGGTTTTTATCGTACAAAAGCTAAGGATATAATCGGTATGGCTACAATGATTCGTGATGATTTTGGTGGAGCCTTGCCAGAGGATATGGACGACCTTTTAAAGATTCCAGGCGTTGGCAGAAAAACGGCAAACTTAATTCGTGGCGATGTTTTTGGAAAGCCTGCAATTGTCGCTGATACACATCTCATACGAATTTCTAACAGATTGGGTCTTGCAAACTCAAAAAATCCCGAAAAGGTAGAGCATCAACTGTGGAAGATTTTGCCACCTCAAGAGAGCAATGATTTTTGTCATAGATGTGTTTTGCACGGCAGAGCTGTTTGCACTGCAAGAAAGGCAAAGTGTGACGAATGTTGTATGGAGGAATTTTGTAAAAAGAATATATAATGTTTTAAAATAAGGCTCTGTATTCAAATCGAATATGGAGCTTTATTTATACTTGTGAATAAAATGTTGTGTCTAAAAGTAAAAGCAAAATAGCATTAAATATAAACCCACGCATTAATCGCCGGTGTCTAAAAGTAAAGTTTAAATACTACTAAATATAGAATCACAAATTAACCACTAACACCCAAATCAAAAAACCTCCCGCCATTATATTGACAAGAGGTTTTCACTTTAAAAGTTATTATGTAATTATTTGTTAGCCTTAAAAAATAAAACTAAAGTAATCTAAACTGCTTGAGTTGCAAGCTCTTTTTTGCTCTCTTGTTCTTTTTCATCATTAGAATCATTTTGATGAGTCGCAACAGGTTGTTTTGCATTTGCAAGCATAAGTTTTATTCTGTTTTCCTGATTAATTTGCGTTGCTCCTGGGTCATAGTCAATTGCTACTATGTTTACATCTGGATTTTTTTCTTTGATAAGTTTCATAACACCCTTGCCAACAATGTGATTTGGCAAACATCCAAATGGTTGGGCGCAAACAATATTTGTTGTTCCTTGTTCGATTAGCTCAAGCATTTCTGCTGTGAGAAGCCATCCCTCGCCCATTTTTGCACCAAGTCCCATATATCCTTTTGTAAGTGTGCAAGTCTTAGAAAAGGATGCAGGCGGCTCAAAAGAACCCTCTAAATTTATTGCATCAATAATATCGTGCTGTTTTTTTATCAAGCCCTTGAATAATACTTTTGAGCCCAATGCCTTTAATTTCCCTGTCCCGTACAACTTTTCATCAACAATTCCATTATAAACACAATAAAGACAAAAATCTAAAAGCCCGGGCATAACAGTTTCTGCTCCTTCAGAAATTAAAAAATCCTCTAAATTGTTGTTGCCAAGAGGGGAGAATTTAACAAAAATTTCTCCAACAATTCCAACCTTTACTTTTTGCTCTTTTCGTCTTGGAATACGAGCAAAATCATCTATAATTTTTGCATAATTTTCTTTTACTTTTTTATAATCTATAATTCGTCCGCTGACTTCCATTTCTTTTGCAAGCCTTGCAACCCACTCGTGAGCAAGCTTTTCGCTGTCGCCTTTTGTAATCTCATACGGTTTGCATTGATTGAGTAAAAGCATTAGCAAATCACCATAGTTTACAGCATAAAACATTCTGTGAGCCATAGACAAAGGAACTGTAAATCCCGGATTGCTCTCAAGCCCTGCAAAGTTTAGCGAAATTACAGGAACATACCCAAACCCTGCCCTTTCAAGTGCTTTTCTAAGAAGTGCTATGTAGTTTGATGCACGACATCCACCGCCGGTTTGAGTAATCATAAGAGCTGTTTTATGTGGGTCGTATTCTCCACTTTCAAGTGCATCTATAAATTGCCCAATTACAAGAATTGCAGGGTAACAAGAATCGTTGTGAACATATTTTAGTCCGCACTCTTTAACCCTGTTTCCAGAATTATTTAAAACCTGTGTTTTGTAACCATAAGAGTCAATTATTTTTGCTATAAGTTCAAAATGCATTGGCAACATTGTAGGAATTAAAATAGTATAATCTTTTTTCATCTCTTTAGTAAAAACTACTCTTTGATCATTTTCCACAAGACTCATTCCTTTCTTCTAGTGCTCCAAGCAAACTACGCAAGCGAATTTTTACAGCGCCTAAATTTGTTATTTCATCAATTTTTATTTGTGTATAAAGCTTTCCTTCTTGCTCTAAAATGCTTCGCACTTCATCTGTTGTAATAGCATCAAGTCCACAACCAAAAGACACTAGTTGAACCAGCTCGCAGTCTGGATTTTGTGCAACATATTTTGCAGCATTATAAAGCCTTGCGTGGTATGTCCATTGGTTTAGCACCTTTACTTTTTGTGGTTTTACAAGCCCGCTTATACTGTCCTCACTCACAACTACAAAACCAAGTGACGCTGCAAGCTTATCAATTCCGTGTCCAATTTCAGGGTCGATATGATACGGTCTTCCAGCAATAACCATTATACGCTTTCCATTATCCCGTGCGAAATCAACCGCCTTTTGCCCTTGATTTCGGATGTCTTGCATCCAGTCGTTATAGCTATCAAAACCATATTTTACAGCTTTTCTAACTTCCCAATAATTTATATTGTCAAAGTTTGCAGACAGCATTTTATAAAGCCCGCGGGACAGCTCTTTTTGACTATTTATATTAAGATAAGGATATAAAAATTTTGTGCTTTTAAGCGATTCAACATTTGCATTTAAAAGCTCAGAATAATATGCAACAACGGGGCAATTATAGTGATTATCGCTTATTTTTTCGTCAATATTATAAGTAAGGCAGGGATAAAATATTGCATCTACGCCTTTTTCTACAAGCTTTTCAATATGCCCGTGCATAATTTTTGCAGGATAACAAGCGGTGTCAGATGGAATACTAAATTGGCCTTTGCTATAAATTCTACGATTAGACAACCCAGAGTGAATTACATTAAATCCAAGCTGTGTAAAAATTGCAAACCAAAGTGGTGCAAGCTCATACATCCCAAGTGCAAGAGGAAGTCCGATAGTCCCACGGTTGCCTCGAGTTTGCTCTAGCGCCATAAATTTATCCCTTTTATATTGGTGCAAATTAGGAATTACATCTGCTTTTTTTAGAGATTTTCCTGCACCTTTTTCACACTGATTTCCCGAAATAAATTTTTTGCCATCGCCAAAGGTATTGATAGTAAGGTTGCATTTATTTGTGCATCCCTTGCAAACAACGCCCTTTGAATTGTGAACAAAATCGCCTAACTGCGTTGGTGTAATTATTTCGGAGCTTGTTATGTCAAGCGTTTTTGCGTGAAGCGCCGCACCATAAGCACCCATAAGCCCTGCAATTTGCGGACGAACAACATCACAGTTAATCTCTTTTTCAAAGCTTCTTAAAACCGCGTCATTTAAAAAAGTTCCGCCTTGAACTACGATTTTTTGCCCCAGTTCGCTTGCAGAATTTGCCCTTATGACTTTATAAATTGCATTTTTAACAACGCTCATTGAAAGACCTGCCGAAATATCTTCAACACCTGCACCGTCTTTTTGCGCTTGTTTTACAGACGAGTTCATAAAAACTGTGCAACGAGAACCCAAGTCAACGGGTGATTTTGCAAAAAGTCCAAGCTTTGAAAACTCTTCTATTTCATAGTCCATAGAGAGTGCAAAAGTTTCAATAAACGAGCCACACCCAGATGAACAAGCCTCATTTAGCATAATGCTATCTATCGAATTGTTATGTATTTTAAAGCATTTTATGTCTTGACCGCCAATGTCTAAAATAAAGTCAACATCGGGGCTAAAGTGCCTAGCTGCAGTAAAATGCGCCATTGTTTCTACAAGCCCTTCATCAATGTGAAAAGCGTTTTGGATAAGCTCTTCTCCATATCCTGTAACGGCGCTTGACACTATTTTTATATCGTCACCGCAAAGGTTATAAATAATTTCTAACTGTTTTTTGATAACAGATACTGGGTTGCCCTTATTCGAGCTATAATATGTATATAAAATTTCATCGTTTTGTGTGATTAAAACTACCTTTGTAGTTGTGCTACCGCAGTCAATTCCTAAATATGCGTTTCCTTTATATTCTTTCGGATTTGCAGTCTCTACAGTAGCCTTTTTGTGCCTGTTTTCAAATTCTTCAAACTCTTTTTGGTTTTTAAAAAGAGGCTCTAGATGAGTTGTTTCAGTTTTTTGTTCAGAGCTTTTTTCAATATTTTCCACAAGCTCTTTAAATGAAAATGACTTCTCCTGTTTTGAGGCACAAATCGCAGCCCCAATAGCAACCGATAGACGACCATATTCGGGAAATCTTGCATTTTCCGGCTCTAGATTTAGCGTTTTTACAAACCTCTCACGAAGTCCTTGACAATAATAAAGAGGACCGCCCAAAAACATTACCTTACCTTGAATTCTCCTACCCTGTGCAAGTCCTGCAATTGTTTGGTCTACCACTGCTTGATATATACTAATTGCAACATCTTGCTTGCGTGCCCCTTGATTTAAAAGTGGCTGAATATCCGTTTTTGCAAAAACTCCACAACGAGATGCGATAGGGTAAACACGCTTATAGTCAAGGCTTAGTTCGTCTAGTTCTTGAGTGCTAACATTCATAAGAGTTGCCATTTGGTCGATAAATGCACCTGTACCACCGGCACAAGAGCCGTTCATTCTTTCATCTGTTCCACCGGTTAAAAATACGACCTTTGCATCTTCACCGCCAAGCTCAACTACAACATCCGTGTCACTTGCAAGCTCTTTTACAGTTTCAGCAGTTGCAAAAACCTCTTGCACAAACGGGATGTTTGCAGCTTTTGCAACACCAAGACCCGCCGAGCCGGAAATGGCAACACGAACAGATTGCCCGTTTATAAGATTTTCAAGTCTTAAAACAAGCTCCAGTGTTTTTTGCCTAACTTGTGAATAGTGTCGCTCATAGCACTCATACAAAATTTTGCCATCATTTATTAGCACAATTTTTGCAGTAGTAGAGCCAATATCTATTCCTAGCGCCATGTTTTTAACTGCTTTTACTTCTGGCATTAAATCATTATTCATCTGACTTTTGCTCCTTGAGTTGCTTAATTTTACTGCTATCAAGTTTACTTTTTAAAAAATAAGTGGACAATACACACTATATTCTTTCTTTTACACAAAGTCAATTAAGCAATTGTTAACTTTGATTTTTGCGAGCATTTTTCAACAAAAACTCAAGTTTTTATTTTAAAACTAACATATTGTCCCACGCTTGACTTTTTCGTCTTATTATATTAGTATAATTGTTGTATAAAAATTAGGAGGAATTTTGGTGCAAAATTTTGAAAAAACTATGGAAAAAATCGTCTCTCTTTGCAAGAGTCGTGGATTTATATATGCGGGCAGTGAAATTTACGGCGGACTTTCAAATACTTGGGACTATGGTCCTTTGGGTGTTGAGTTTAAAAACAATGTTAAAGGCGCTTGGTGGCAAAAGTTCGTACACGAAAATCGCTACAATGTAGGGCTTGATTCTGCAATTCTTATGAATCCCCAAACTTGGGTTGCGTCTGGTCATGTTGGCGGTTTTTCTGACCCATTGATGGACTGCAAGGACTGTAAAACTCGCCACAGAGCAGATAAATTGATTGAGGACACTGGCGTTATTCCTGCTGGCTGGTCTTTTGATGAAATGTCTGAGTATATTAAAGACAAAAATATTACTTGCCCAGACTGTAATAGCAATAATTTTACAGAAATTCGCAATTTTAACCTTATGTTTAAAACTTTTCAGGGTGTAACAGAGAGCAGTAAAAACGAGCTTTATCTTCGTCCTGAAACAGCGCAAGGTATATTTGTAAACTTTGCAAATGTTCAAAGAACAACTCGCCGTAAAATCCCTTTTGGCGTTTGTCAAGTTGGTAAATCATTTAGAAACGAGATAACTCCGGGCAACTTTGTTTTCCGTACTCGTGAATTTGAGCAAATGGAGCTTGAGTTTTTTTGCAAGCCGGGAACAGAGCTTGAGTGGTTCTCATATTGGAAAGATTATTGCAACAACTGGCTTTTATCACTGGGAATAAAAGAGGAGAATTTAAGGCTTCGTGACCACGAGCAAGAGGAGCTTTCCCACTACTCTAACGCAACAACAGACTTTGAATATCTTTTCCCGTTTGGTTGGGGTGAGCTTTGGGGCGTTGCAAGTCGAACAGATTTTGACCTTACACAGCATCAAAACACATCAGGCAAAACGCTTGAATATTTTGACCAAGAAACTGGTGAAAAATACCTTCCATATGTTGTCGAGCCATCGCTTGGTGCTGACCGTGTTGCCCTTGCGTTTTTGTGCGAGGCTTATGACGAAGAAGTTGTTGACGAGGCAAAGGGTGATGTTAGGGTTGTTTTACGACTTCATCCGGCTCTAGCTCCTGTTAAAGCAGCTGTTTTACCCCTTTCAAAAAAGCTAAACGATGAGGCAGATAAGGTGTTTTGTGCACTTGCTAAAAAGTTTAATGTTGAGTATGATGACGCAGGCTCTATTGGTAAAAGATATCGCAGGCAAGACGAAATCGGCACACCGTTTTGTATCACCTACGATTTTGAATCAGTTGAGGATGGTTGCGTAACCGTTAGAGAAAGAGATTCTATGCAACAAACTAGAATCCCAATAAGTGAGCTTGAGTCTTATATTTCAGAAAGAATCGAATTTTAACATTTAGATATTATATAGAATATGGGCAGGGATTTTTGTAAATCCTTGTCCGTTTTTTATTTTTATTTTGCCTATTATAAAAAACTTAATTTATTTGTAATAATTCTGAGTGCCTTTTGTAATTGCTAAATGATATCATTTTGTCAAATAATGAAAATGGATGTGATAAAATGATAAAGGCAATGGAATTTATTCAATATTTGTGCTATCTCTTACTTTTTATTCCGATTTCTTTAACGATTTGGCAATTTTCTATAGGCATTTTTGGTATAAAAAAGACAAAGAAAACGAAGGCTACAAATAAAAATTCTAGATTTGCAGTTTTAATTTGTGCAAAAGATGAACAAGCCGTGATTGGACAATTATTAAACAGCTTAAACTCGCAAAATTATAAAAAAGAAGATTATACTATTTTTGTTGTGGCAGATAATTGCACAGACAACACCGCTAAAATCGCAAGCCAGTGCGGTGCAATTGTTTTTGAACGCTTCAATTCCGTTTTAAAGGGAAAAGGGTATGCCATGGAGTGGGCGATTAAAAAAATTAATAAAGAATATAATAATAGTTTTGATGCGTTTGCAGTTTTTGATGCCGACAATCTAGTAGACCCAGATTTTTTGCTTTATACAAACAATGCGCTACAAAATGGTGCAGACATAACACAAGGATTTCGTGATACTAAAAATCCTTTTGACTCCACAATTAGCGGTTGCTACGCTATTTATTGGCTTTTGATTATGCGTTTTTTCCACTGCGCAAGAAAAAATCTAGGACTTTCTTGTATGGTTGGCGGAACAGGATTTGCCTTTAAAGCAGAGCTTGTAAAAAACGGGTTTAAAAGCAAAACAATGACAGAGGATATCGAGTTTTCGATAAATCAAATTTTGCTCGGCAAAAAAATAGTACCCGTTAGCGAAGCGATTTTTTATGACGAACAGCCTACAGATTATAAAACATCTATTACGCAACGGTTTAGATGGATTGTTGGAAACATACAGTGTGCAAAATATATTTTACCAGAAATGATGAGAAGCAAAACGGGCAAAAAATCAAAAAATATGGTAGATAGAGTTTCAAGGGCTGATATGTTTTTGTATATGCAGTCGGCTTTGATAATCCCGTTCGTTACAGTTGCAAGCGTAATTTTTAATTTACTTAGCTTAGTTTTATCACAGGGTGAATTAATTTTGACAGTTAAAAATATGTTAATTCCTTTTGCGATAACTTCACTCATAATTATTTTAACTGCGTTTGCCTCTGTGGCCTTAGAGCGTAAATCAATTTTAAAAAACATAAAGTCAATTTTATTTTTTCCGCTATTTCTTTTACCACTCCCGTTTATGTCTGTTATAGCACTTATCCCACGGAAAGTAGAGTGGAAGCCAATTAAGCACAACTGCATATTAGAAATAAGCGATATTAATTATCCGGCGAATATTGCATAGCAGGGTGTGTAGGTTTATGGTTTATTTGGGTTGTTGGTTAGTGCGTGGTTTTATGATTGATGATATTTAAAGTTTAATTTTAGGCACGGGTGATTAATGCGTGGGTTTATGGCTAGTAATATTTTGGGTTTAATTTTAGGCACGGGTATTGAGTGCGTGATTCTATATTTAGTAGTATTTAATCTTTTACTTTTAGACACAAGTATTTAATGTGTGGCTTGCCTTTTAGTTTTGGTGTATTGTTTTATCTTTTTCCCTATTCATTTCTTTGCTCGCCCGCGATCCGAATCAAAGAAAGGCGACACGAGCAAAC
>CAZEKQ010000039.1:0-8843 GCA_964512735.1 uncultured Eubacteriales bacterium
TAACATCGATTCTATTTGCTTTTGCACTTCCAAATATAATAGCATCGTTTATTTAGTGATATATGATGGCTCCCATAGTACAGAAGTTGTGCTGTGGGAGTTGTTTTTTGCTTTGATATGTTAAAACTAAATTCAAAATATTACTAACTATAACCCCACACATTTACCATCTGTGTTTTAAACTTAACCATATCCAACTAACCCCACCACATCGTAGCGGATGGGGGTCGCAAGTTGATAGTTTTGCGATGATTAAAAGTTGCAATTTATTTCTTATTACTAAAACTTGCCTAAACATAAAACTACTTTTATCGTAGCGGATGGGGGTCACGGGGGAAAACCGACTGAAAGGTCAACAGAGGGTTTCCCCCGTGTCGCTTTTCTTTGATTCGTTTCTTTGGCGAGCAAAGAAATGAATAAGAACAAGATAAAGAAATATATCAAAACTAAAATGCAAACCGCACATTAAATGCCCGTGTCTAAAAGTAAAAGCAAAATAGCATTAAATATAAAGATGCACATTAATTGCTTGTGTCTAAAACTAAATTTTAAATATCATCAACTCTAAACCCACACATTAACCACCAGCAAAAAATAAAAAACAACAAAACCCACACACTACCCAACAACACAGACAAAAACTATAAAAGCCGTGCAGTTACACTACATAACTGCACGGTTTAGATTATATTTTTTATTCTTTTGCATCTTTTATAATCGAACGGTTAATTGCACATAAGATACCACGAAGTGAAGCGTAAATAATATTGTGCGACATACCGATACCAAAAACGCTCTTTCCGTTTTTATCTTCCAAATGGATATATGAAACGGCTTTAGCATCAGAGCCAACAGAAATAGAGTGTTCGCTGTAATCAATAAATTTATAACCATCTATTCCCACGGTTGCAAGGGCGCTAAAGAATGCGTCTATAGGACCGTTACCCTTGCCGGTGATTTCAACAGGCTCGTTGCCGTTATGCTTAATAGCACCGTCAAAAATAGCCTTTGGAGATGTGTCGTTAACCTCTGTTGTTTCGTGAAATTTGTTGCTAACTAACATATAAGGACCCTTAACATCAAGATATTCTTGCTTGAAAATGTCGTAAACATCTTCGTAGCTAATCTCTGTTCCCTTTTGGTCGCAATAGTTTTTAACAGCTTCGCCAAACTCAATTTGCATAGCTTTTGGAAGCGAAAATCCATACTGATTTTCAATAATAAATGAGGCGCCACCTTTGCCGGACTGGCTGTTAATTCGGATAACAGGGTCATACTCACGCCCGATGTCAGCGGGGTCAATCGGCAAATAAGGAACTTCCCATATTTGAGATTTAGAGTCTTTCATATATGCCTTGCCCTTACTAATTGCATCCTGATGTGAGCCGGAAAAAGCCGTAAACACAAGGTCGCCCGCATAAGGATGTCTTTCGTGAACGTGCATTCTTGTTGTTCTCTCATAGATTTCACGAATTTTATTAATGTTAGAAATATTAAGCTTTGAATCAACGCCTTGAGTGTGCATATTAAGTGCAAGAGTGATGATATCAACATTTCCTGTACGCTCGCCGTTACCAAACAATGTACCCTCAACTCTTTGTGCCCCAGCAAGCATTCCAAGCTCCGCAGATGCAACAGCAGTTCCCCTGTCATTGTGCGGATGTATGCTTATTATTGCGTGTTGCGGGTTTGAAAGGTGGGTGCAAAAATACTCGATTTGGTCTGCATAGCCATTTGGTGTGCTACACTCAACAGTGCTAGGTAGGTTTAAAATAACCTTATTATCCTCGCTTGCACCAAGAGCTTCCATAACTTTTTCGCAAATTAAAACGGCATTGTCTGGCTCTGTCCCTGAAAAACTCTCAGGAGAATATTCAAAGCGAATGTTTGTGTCGCTTTCTTTCATTGTCTGGTCTGCAAGCTCTTTTATAAGCTTTGCCCCATTTTCTGCGATTTCAATTATACCTTGCATATCTTTTTTAAATACGACTTTGCGTTGCAAGGTTGATGTTGAGTTGTAAAAATGCACTATAACATTTTTTGCACCCTTTACAGCCTCAAAAGTTTTGCGAATTAGATGCTCCCTTGCCTGCACAAGAACCTGAATTGTAACACCATCAGGAATGTGGTTTCCGTCAATAAGCGTGCGTAAAATATCGTATTCTGTTTGTGATGCAGATGGGAAGCCAACCTCAATTTCCTTGATTCCCATTTTAACTAAAGTTTCAAACAGCTCAAGTTTTTCAGAAAGGTTCATAGGGTCAATGAGCGCTTGGTTGCCGTCTCGCAAATCAACACTACACCACACGGGTGCTTGAGTTATGACTTTTGATGGCCATTGTCTGTTTTCAATTTTAACAGGGTTGAACGGTGCATACTTAATTTCACAGTTTTTCATATCTATTTCCTCCTTAAATTTTGTGGGGCAATTTTTAAAAATAGATACAAAAAAACGCCCCTATAGTGAGTTATAGGGGCGAGGAATATTCCACGCGGTACCACCCTACTTCAACAGCCAAAAAGCAAGCTGTCCTTTGAGCCTCAAACAAGGCTCTGACCTATAACGCAGTCTTACGGCATACCCTATGGTTTCAGGTAAGCGACTCAGGAACGAGTTATACACAGATTTGAAGTATCGGCTCACAGCGACCGCCGACTCTCTGAAAACTTACAAGATTCTGTCTTTGTTTCCATCTTCGTCTTTGAAGTAAAGAATATATTTGATTTATCACCATTATATGAACATTTTTTGTAAATGTCAATACCTAAATTAAATTTTATTCAGATTCGCTAAAATTAAAATTCCCTAAGTCCTCTTTAAAGATATCAATATAGTCATTGTGTGCGTGGGTATTTTCGTCACAACCCTCAACAATCGGAATATCATAAAGCACCTCAGCCTTTTGAACACGGCTCCAAATGGACGGGGTTATGCAAATTGTAAATCCGCATCCATTAGGTGCAAGCCACTGCGCCATTGGAAGTTCAGGAACGGCAAAACACTGCATAATAGCCATAATAACTCCACCGTGCGTAACAATGCTTGCGCTTGTAGTACCGGTTTTGATAAGCCCGTTTACAATTTTTATAAAGGTGTTATAAATACGTTTTCCAAATTCGCCGTTGCTCTCGCCAAAAGGAGGGGCAAAGTCAGCACCGCCAGAAAGCCACTGCGCAAACATCTCATTACCTTGAAGTTCTTGCGCCGTTTTGCCCTCAAAATCGCCAAAATTGTATTCGATAAGCTCAGGAATAATCAAGGGTGTCATATCGCTATAAATTATTTTTGCAGTCTCAACACAGCGAGAAAGCGGGCTGCAAAAAAGAGCGTCAGCCTTTGGATATTCGTAGTCTTTGGTCATTTGATTTAGCTGAAGTACACCTTGCTCACAAAGTGAAACATCAGAGTGCCCAGTGTATTTTCCATCAATATTTGATTGTGTAAGCCCGTGTCTAATTAGGTGAATTTTGTATGTTTTCATAGTGTCCTCCAAAACAAAATGTATTTTATTTCTAAAAACATATGTACAAATCGAAAATAATGCGTTATAATATTACTATTAGTATTACATAAAGGATTGATAAAATGGCAACAAGTTTTGCAACTACAATAACTCAGCTACGAAAAAGAAAAGGAATAAGCCAAAAAAAAGCAGCAGGCGAGCTTGGCGTATCACAAGCATTGCTATCTCATTATGAAAATGGGATAAGAGAGTGCGGGCTTGATTTTGTGCTAAGAGTTGCAAATTATTATGGTGTAAGCTGTGATTATTTATTGGGCAATAGCAATAGCTCTATAAGTTTTGATATGGTTGAAAATATAAATGATATACCGCAAGACGGTGAAATTTCTATAAACACGCTTTACAGAGCAAGTGCCATTGTGGGAGCGAGATTTTTTAAAAATTTTAACAATGGCGAAAAAATGATGAACCTATACGCTATTGCAGGATATTTTATGATTTTAAAAGGTGTAGAATCGGGATATGTTCCGCAAAACTGGGTTGGGACGCATATTCCAACAAAAGAGCAATTGCAATTTTTGCAGGTGATGTCTGTTTCAATGTTGGACGATATCGAAAAAAATCCAAAGCCTTGCAAACCGCAAGAAGTGCCAGTGTGTGTAAAAACAATAACAGATTGGACAAGCACTTTTTTAAACGAAAGTCTTGCCGAACTTATTATTTAACTATGCTATATCTAATTATACTATAGTACATCATATTTTAAAATCTAACAAGTCAAAAAAAGAAAGGTGCTTTTAAAACACCTTTCTTTTTAAATATCAGCCTAATTAAATTCTGAAATACCGTTATACATATTAATATACTGAAGAGCGGAGCTGTTCCAGCTGTGGTCACATTCCATTGCACGGGTGACAAGCTTTCTCCACTCCGGTTTGTTGTTATAAAATAAATCAACAGACCTATTAATAGCCCATAGCATATCGTGGGCATTGTATGTTTTAAAGGTAAAGCCGTTTCCTTGCGTATCGCCACAATCGGAGATAGTATCCTTTAGTCCACCTGTTTCACGAACAATTGGGATGGTGCCGTAACGCAAAGCAACAAGCTGAGAAAGTCCACAAGGCTCACTCCTAGAGGGCATAAGTAACATATCGCTACCTGCATAAATTTTGCGAGATAATTCAGGAATAAACCCAAGAGATAGACGGAATTTGTCAGGATGCCTGTGTGCAACGCCCCTGAAAAAGTCCTCATACTCGTAGTCGCCAGAGCCGAGCATTACTACACGCACCTGTGCAGAATAAAGTAGCTCGTCAATAACAGACTTTACAAGGTCAAGCCCCTTGTGAGAAACAAGCCTAGAAACGATACAAATAATAGGTATATCTTTGTCAACTTCAAATCCAAAATGCTCTTGCAAGGCTTTTTTGTTGCGTGCTTTGCCAGCCTTGTTTTTAAGTGAGAATTTATAAAAAGTGTCTGGGTCTGTTTCTGGGTTATAGCTTACAGTGTCAATACCGTTCAAAATACCTTGCAGTTTCCAAGACCTTCTATAAAGGATGGAGTCAAGTCCGTGACTATACCAAGGGTCCATAATTTCATTTGAATAGGTGGGACTAACGGTAGTGACTTTGTTAGCACATTCGATGGCGGCTTTTGTAAAGTTTACAATACCGTCATACTCAATCAAAGAGTATTTATCAGGAGAAACACCAATAAGCTCGTTTAAAATCTCCCTGCCAAAAACGCCTTGATACTGAATGTTGTGAATGGTGTGAACAGTTTTTATGTTTTCATAACCACTTTGATTTGCATAAAAAACGGTGTAATAAAAAGGAACCAAAGCAGATTGCCAATCATTACTATGAATAACATCAGGCTTAAAATCAATGTGACTTATAGCCTCCAACGCTGCACGAGAAAAATAAGAAAATCGCTCTGCATCATCATAGTGACCATATAGTCCGTCACGCTTAAAATAGTACTCATTATCAACAAAATAATAAGTTACACCATTTTCAGTTGCTTTGAAGATGCCACAATACTGACGACGCCACGCAACACTTACATCAAACGAGGTTAGAAACTTCATCTTTTTGCGAAGACTGTCGGGAATTTGACTATATAAAGGCATAATAACACGACAATCAACCTTGTTAGCTTTAAGCGCCTGTGGCAATGCACCTGCAACTTCTCCTAACCCACCGCTAAGAGCGAAAGGGGTTGCTTCACTTGTAACGAATAGAACTTTCAAAAAATCCACTCCTTTTAGTATCACACCGAATGCAAAAAACGCAAAACGGTTTAAATCACACAGATATTCTTTTTCCTAAATATATTGGAAAAGACTCATCGCCAGATAGATTTTTGCCCGGAGTAACTGTAGCGTTTTTGTCTGTTATAACGCAATTAAGCTTAGAATCTCTACTTATAACTGTTCCCTGCATAAGAATAGAGTTTTTAACAATTGCACCCTCAGCAACATGAACCCCACGAAACAGAATAGAGTTTTCCACAGCGCCATTTATAATACAGCCATCAGCAATCAAAGAATTTTTAACATTGCAATCATAGCTGTAAGTTGCAGGAACATTGTCCCCAACTTTTGTAAAGATTTGATTATCGGGGTCAAACAATGTTTTTCGATTTTTAGGATTTAGCAGTTGCATACTGGTGCTATAATAGCCCTGCAAAGAGTCAACAACAGCAGAAAATCCAGGAGCCTGATATCCAAAAACACGCAAGCTTTTAACATTGCGTTGCAATACATCACGCTCAAAAACATCGTGATTTAGGCAAAAAGCACTTTGCACTAAATGCTCAAAAAGAGATTTGCGAAGAAGAATAATGTTAAGAGAATAGTCAACATCTTCGCTACCGTTAGGGGATAGGGAAATTTCGTTTACACGGTTTGTATCATCGTCCATATCCAAAACCATAATGTTGTCAAGCTTTGGTCGTTTACCGTTTTTATAAACAATGGTTATATCTGCCTCGCTTTTTGAATGAAACTTAAAAAGCTTGTTAAAATCAAAATTATAGATTGTATTTGCATCAGATAAAATAACATATTCGTGCCTTGAACGGCGTAAAAAATCGAGGATACTCACAAATGATTGAATACGATTATCGTGAATTCCGTAAGGAGACGCGTTGTTAAAAGGAGGGAGGATAAAAAGTCCTTCCCTTTTCCTTGAAAGGTCCCAAGGCTTGCCTGTTCCGATGTGGTCCATAAGAGATTGATAGTGAGATTTTGTAACAACACCAACCTGTGTTATGCCACTGTTTACCATACTAGACAGCGGAAAATCAATCATACGATAACGGCACGCAAAAGGCACAGACGCCATCGTTCTAACGCTTGTAAGCTCTGGTATTGACTCATCATAAGAGTGAGAATATATTATGCCCAGCACATTATTTGCTCTCATTTCGCCACCTCCAGAACATCAAAATCAATCATTTCATTAGCCCCAATGCAAACGTTTTTGCCAATAGTTATGTTAGAACCTATAACGGTAATCCCCCAAGAATCCATATTAACTTCCTCTGGACGCTTGCCAATAGACGCATTTTCTTCAATGACAGTGTTCTCAGCAATAATAGCGTATTTAACCACTGCGCCACTTTTAATAGTGCTACCGGGCATAATTATAGAATCACGCACGATGGCACCTTCTTCAACTGTAACATTATCAAATAAAATTGAAAAATCAACCTTTCCCTCTATTTGACATCCTTCAGCAAGCATTGAGTTTAGCACCTGTGCAGTTTCAGAAAGATATTGTGGTGGCGAGCTGGGACTTCTGGAATAAATTTTCCAGTTAGGGTCATCAAGGTTTAGCCCTGCACCTGGATATAAAAGGTCAAGGTTTGACGCCCAAAGGCTATCAATAGTACCAACATCCCTCCAATAGCCATCAAACTGGTATGCAACAAGCTTTTCACCGGCTTCGTGCATTGCAGGGATAAGGTCGTGCCCAAAATCGTTGCTAGAATTTGGGTTTGCCTCATCTTTTAAAAGATAATGTCGAAGTTTTTCCCAAGTGAACATATAAACACCCATAGAAGCCTTGTTGCTACGAGGTTTTTCGGGCTTTTCTTCAAATTCTTTTATTGTTCCGTCCTCATCAACAATCATAAGTCCAAAACGAGAAGCCTCTTCCCAAGGGACTTCAAGCATTGCAATAGTGCAAGCAGCCTCTTTTTGTTTGTGGTACGAAAGCATTTGAGAATAATCCATTTTATATATATGATCACCTGATAGAATAACAACATATTCAGGGTCGTATTTGTCAATAAAATTAATGTTTTGATAGATTGCGTTTGCGGTATTTTTATACCATTCAGTACCTTGCATTTGTTGGTAAGGGGAAAGAATGTGAACACCACCGTCAATACGGTCAAGGTCCCACGGTTCACCAATACCGATGTAGTCATGCAGTTCTAGCGGTTGATACTGAGTTAAAACACCAACAGTATATATTCCAGAGTTTACACAGTTGGAAAGGGGAAAGTCAATAATCCTATATTTTCCCCCATAAGGTACAGCAGGTTTTGCAATAGTTTTTGTAAGTATGCCTAAACGGCTACCTTGACCGCCAGCCAAAAGCATTGCAAGACACTCCGTTTTTCGAGCCATAGCTCCACTCCCTTGCTTGTTATTTTTTGCGGATTAGTTCCTTTGATTTATGTAGAAATTGCAAATAATATAATAGGTATAACAAAAAGGCATAGCGATGTAATTTTATTTTTTACTCTTTTTCTTGGATGTAGATTTAGCACCTTTTGCGGTAGCTTTAGTGTCCTTTGCGTCCTTTTTTGCTACAGCATCAGTCGCCTTAGCATCCCCTTTTGAAGTCGTGGTCATAGCTTTTGTTTCGTTTTTAATCGTTGTCATTTTTTTAGGTTCACTCTTCGTAAGACTTTTTGTATCGCCAGTGGATTTCGTCTCACTTTTCGCACTCGTTGCGGGTTTAGTATCACTCTTTGCGGTGGCACTTTTCGCACTAGTTGCGGATTTGGTATCACTCTTTGCGGTGGTACTTTTCGCACTAGTTGCGGATTTGGTATCACTTTTTGCGGTGGCACTTTTCGCACTAGTTGCGGATTTAGTATCACTTTTTGCGGTGGCACTTTTCGCACTAGTTGCGGATTTGGTATCACTTTTTGCGGTGGCACTTTTCGCACTAGTTGCGGATTTAGTATCACTTTTTGCGGTGGTACCTTTCGCACTCGTTGTGGATTTAGTATCACTTTTTGCGGTGGTACTTTTCGCACTCGTTGTGGATTTAGTATCACTCTTTGCGGTGGCACTTTTCGCACTAGTTGCAGTTTTAGTATCACTTTTTGCGGTGGTGCTTTTCGCACTCGTTG
>CAZEKQ010000039.1:8943-12089 GCA_964512735.1 uncultured Eubacteriales bacterium
GCACTAGTTGCAGTTTTAGTATCACTTTTTGCGGTGGTGCTTTTCGCACTCGTTGTGGATTTAGTATCACTTTTTGCGGTGGTACCTTTCGTGCTAGTTGCGGATTTCTTTGCTGTGTTGCTTGTTTTAGATTTTGTTGTTTTCTTAGTAGAAGTGCTTGTAGTTTCAGCAAGTTTTTTAAAGAAAAGAACAGTGTTGCCTGGTAAATCAAGGCTAATACTTTGTGGTTGGTCGTGCATTTCAACCTTTGTAGTTTTAACCTTTTTCACAGGTTTTGTGCCATCTCCGCCAAAGCGTTTTTCGTTTGAATTAAACACCAATTCATAAGTTCCCTTTTGAACGCCAATGCGATAATTTTTTCGCTCAACAGGGGTAAAGTTGCAAACGACAATTATTTCTTCTTCTTTTTCATCTATTCTTTTGAAGGCGATAACGGAGTTTGTATTATCGTCGCTAACAATCCAAGAAAAACCTTCCCAACTGTAGTCAATCTGCCACAGTGCAGGAGTATTTTTATAAAAATTATTAAGCTCTTTTGTGAAGTCATGCATCTGCTTATGGGCATCATATTCAAGCATTTGCCAGTCAAGCTCATCCTCAAAATCCCACTCTTTAAATTGGGCGAATTCCTGCCCCATAAATGTGAGCTTTTTGCCAGGATGTGCATACATATATGCAAGCAAAGAACGCATATTTGCAAACTTTTGCAAATACTCTTCAGGGTCTTCAGGGTCACCTGGCATTTTACCTATAAGAGAGCCTTTTCCGTGCACAACCTCATCGTGAGAAATTGGCAACATATAGTTTTCTGAAAAAGCATAAAAGAATGAAAACGTTAGGCAATCGTGATTAAATTTACGGCTAAGACCATCAAGAGAAAAATAACGGCAAGCATCATTCATCCAGCCCATATTCCATTTGTAGTTAAAGCCAAGCCCGCCAAGATAAGTAGGTTTAGAAACCATTGGCCACGCAGTGCTTTCCTCTGCAATCATCATCACATCGGGATGGTCACGAAAAACGGATTCATTTAACTTTTTGATAAATGAGACAGCCTCTAAGTTTTCACGGCCGCCGTATGAGTTTGAAATCCACTCGCCATCTTTGCGGTCATAATCAAGATAAAGCATTGATGCAACAGCGTCAACACGAAGCCCATCAATGTGAAAAACATCAAGCCAATATAAAGCGTTAGATATTAAAAAGCTTTGCACCTCTGTTTTGCCATAGTCAAAAACATTAGTACCCCAACTTTTATGCTCGCCTTTTCGCGGGTCTTCATACTCGTAGCAAGCGCCACCGTCAAACTCATAAAGACCGTTTGCGTCCTTTGGAAAATGGGCAGGAACCCAATCCAAAATAACGCCAATATCATTTTGATGGCACTTGTCAATAAGATACATCAAATCCTCAGGCAGTCCATATCGTGAAGTTGGTGCAAAAAATCCCGTTATCTGATAACCCCAAGAACCATCAAAAGGGTATTCGGATAAAGGCATAAATTCAATGTGTGTATATCCCATCTCTTTAACATAGGGTATAAGTTCATCGGCAAGATGACGGTAGGAATAAAAGTTGCCGTCCTCGTGAAGCTTCCAAGACCCCGCGTGCACTTCATAGATGTTAACGGGCTTGTCATAGTTTGGCTCAGCAAGTCGCTTTTTCATCCACTTTGAGTCGCCCCATTTGTAGTCGCTAAGTTCATAGATTTTTGTAGCAGTGCCAGGCCTTGTTTCCATATGAACACCATAAGGGTCACATTTCATAAGCTGGCGACCGTCAGATGCTTCTATGCTATATTTGTATGCGTCAAATTTTTTGACACCATCTGATATATAGCACTCCCAGATTCCGTTATCGTTAAAGGGATACATTGGATTTTTGGTAGAATCCCAATCGTTAAAATCCCCAACAACACTAACAGAAACTGCGTTTGGCGCCCATACACGGAAAACAATCTCATTGCCTTTGCCCGTGTTATGTGCACCGAGGAGTTCATAAGACTTTGTATTGTTACCCTCGTGAAACAAATAGACGGGCAAATCCAAATTCAAGTCCCGCTCTTTTCTTATTTCCATACTGTTGGCACCTCTCAAAATCAATTATTATAATTCCTAATTCCTAATTCTAATTAAATGAAGAATCAATATATAATTATTCTATCAAATCAATTAGGATAAATCAAGTCTTTATGTTTATTTTTTACAAAAAGACAAGTAAAGCACACAAGAGAAGAATATGATTAATTTACAAGCAATATTACAAAAATCTATTGAGTTGACAATAAATTTTTCACATTGTAAAATAATATGATGTAAATACGGGTTGCAAATTTGCTAAAGAAGATGATGAAAAAAATCAAGCTAATTTTTAGATAGCTATATTATGTAATAATACTAAATGGATATTTTTAATTTAGAAAGCCAATAATATCAAAAGCAAGCTTTTTTAAAAAATGGAGATGATATTATTGAATGAAAAAAGCAAAATGCAAATAAAAGCGAAAGAAATAAATTCAAAATCAATGCTAAAAACTTTAAATTTATTGTTGTTTTGTGCCTTTATTTATATTTTATTATCGAACATAAAGCAATTATTGCTACTAATATCAAGCTTTGCACCTAAGCAAGCTTTTAATATTGCAACAAATATTTATTTTAATTTAGCTGTTTCATTTTTAATGATTTTTGTATCTGTAGTCGTTTTAGCCAGACTAAAAGCTGCAAAAGAAATATGGTTTATTTTAAAATCTAGGGCATATGGCAAAAAAAAGGTAACCTATGCTGAGGTAAAAAAAGAAGTTAAAAAAGTAGGAATAAAATGCTACACATCGCTATATATTAGGCTATGGGTGCTGGACAAAATCTGGTTTGCAATTTTGCTTGCACCGTGTGCCGTGGTGATTTGGTTTTCTTATTCATCGCTTTGCCAATCATCGCTTACAACAACACTTATAATCATAATCGCACTGGGTGTTGTAGTTTTGTTTGCTATTGGTTTTATAACATTTTTGTGCGTTCGCCAGCGTTACAGCCTTTGCTATTGGATAGCATCACAGGAAAATAGTTTTTCTGCAAGCGAAATAATTAAACAAAGTGCAAAAATTATGGATAAAAACTGCGTTGATTTGTTTTTGTTTAAATTAC
>CAZEKQ010000040.1:0-983 GCA_964512735.1 uncultured Eubacteriales bacterium
CCAATGCCACAAGCACAGCTTGACGAAAATGGTCAGCCGATGCCGATGTATTATCCGTATCCACCAATGCCACAGCAAACACCACAGGTATCGCAAAACCCTCCATCGGTTTCTTTTGAGCAAGAGCCGCAACCAAGTGAGCCAGCTCAAAATGATGTAAAAGCGCAACCAGAGGCAAGCGCTAAGGCAGAAAATGAACAACCAGAAGATACACAAAAAGATGACGAATTGGAGCTTGATGGCCATAAGGTTTATGTAAGGCAACCCGTTATTGATACTACAGAATTCTTAAAAAACAACATAAATGAAGGTGAGGGAGTTTTACCTCAAGATGATATGATAACTCGTGAGCCTAGAGTTGATGATTCAATTTTTTCTGCGCCAACACCGGTTTATTCGCCGGAAGATGGAGAAAAACCAGAAGATAGTGCTTATGTTAAAAAAGAAGAGCCAAAAGAGGAAGACAGCAGCGATTCAGTTAGCTTTATGGATTCAATGCAAAGCCTTTATTCTGCTTTTGGCACATCCGACACAGTCGAGGAAAAAAAGGAAAGCGTTAATGTTAGCAGTGAATCTATGCCAGATTTTACAGAAACAATAGACGCTGTGACAAATCCCGCTGAAGACATAAAAACTGTATACTCAGTTCCGGCACAAAAGACCTCGTCACCAGTTGAGGTTGACCCATCAACGCCTGAAATTACTGAGCCAGTGCAAAAATCGGTAGAAACTAAAAAGCCTGAAAATGCTGAGCCAGTGCAAAAATCGGTAGAAATTAAAAAGCCTGAAATTACAGAGCCGGAAGTTAAAACGCCTCAAGATGATGAGGAGAAAGACTCTCAGTATTGGGAGTTTATGAACAACCTGCTATCCCGTTTTGATGATGGAGAGGTGCACGCAGAAATTGGTGGAAATAAGGAAGAACCACCGACAAGGCCCGCCTCCAACTTCTTAACAACCCCAAAAGAGACAGAGCCAAATCG
>CAZEKQ010000040.1:993-10675 GCA_964512735.1 uncultured Eubacteriales bacterium
AAAGCTTGTCAAATTTTGGTAAAAATGTTGATAAAAAAGTAGCGGAAAAAGCTACAGTTTCTAAAGGCAAAAAAAGTGCAAAAAATAACTTTGAGCCAGAAAGTTTTGAAGATAGCTTTGGTGAATTTGGTGACAACCAAGATTTAGAAGATACATATGAAGAAGTTCAAAAACCTAAAAAAGTTAAAAAGCAAAAGTCGCCAAAAGTAAAAAAAGAAAAAGCTCCAAAGATAAAGGAAGAAGTGAACAGGGAAGACGCAAAAGGTTTTAAAAAATTCCTTTTTACAACATTTCCTATGAAGGGTGACACCCCAAAAGAAATAGTTAGAAAAGTTGTCGTTATAGTTTCTTTCATAGTTTTAATAGGTTGTGCAACTTATTTTACTGGCAATTTTATTAATAAAAAACAAAATGAAAAAGATATCTTAAAACTAGCTCAAATTATGGAAACAGGCGAAAATAGTGAGCAAGAGTGGGCTAAAATTGAAAAGAAACATCCTAATGTAAATTTTCCAAGCGGAATGCAAGCAAAATTTGCAGACCTTTATGCGATGAACCCCGACCTTGTAGGTTGGATAAAAATTGATGGACTAGATATTGATTTGCCAGTTGTGCAGACAAAGGATAATGACTATTATCTAAAGCGTAATTTTGACAAGGAAAAAAGTCATTATGGAACTGTTTTTGCAAACTTTAATAACAATATTGATACACTAGACCTTAACACAGTTCTCTTTGGGCACCGTATGCACAAGGACACACAGATGTTTACAAACCTTAGAGAATATGCAAAACCAGAAGGATTTTTAAAAGCACCGATAATCGAGTTTAACACACTTTATGCAAACTATCAGTGGAAGGTTTACGCAGTGTTTATAACAAATGGTTCAAGCGATGGCGACAACGGATATGTGTTTAACTATGTTTTCCCAAATCTGTTATATGTTGATAGAACACAATGGGAAAAAACATATGGCGGATATGTAAATCAAATCAATCAAAGGGCTTTGTACCTAACAGGTGTTGACATACAGCCAACAGATAGAATTCTTACTTTGTCAACTTGCACATATGAGTTTGACAATGCAAGGCTTGTTGTTGTTGCAAGAATGTTGCGTGAGGGTGAAAGTGTAGAAATCGACCCAGATAGCGTAGCAATGAACTCAAATCCACGCTACCCACAAGCGTGGTATGACAAAAAAGGCATTTCAAACCCGTACAAAGGCGCAGAACAGTGGAGACCAGTAGTTTAGCATAACAAACAGGGGGACAACTATCCCCCTGTTTATATATAAAAAGAATGGGTGTGATGAGAATGGTCGTAAATTTAATGTCGCTAGGTCTTGAAACTACACCAAAGATAGTTAATGCACAAGAAATGATAGAGGCAACTTTAGAAAAATATCTAGATTGCAATGAAAAATTTACACAATATAATAACGAAAAGTTGTTTTTAAAAGAGTTATCAAACTCAGTGAAGCAAGATGATGTAATTGTACTTGCGACAGAGCCAGAGCTTTTTGCGCCATTCAAAAGCTTCGTTGCAAAGGCTTTTCAACTTAGAAAAAAGCCAAGCAGACAAATTGTAAAACTTATGAGAGCAAGCTGTCCAGAAATTAAACCAGACACACAAGAGTTTAAAAATCAAATATTAATACCGTCAGGGTCAACGCCATTGTTGTCAAACGATGGGCTATATAGTGGATTTGCAATTAAATCGAACAATCAAATTGTTCTAGTTTTGCCACTTGATATTGAGCGACTTGGAACAATTTTAGATATAGGTGTGGTTCAGTATCTGTTAAAAACGCTACCAGAAATTGAAGAGAAAAATCAAGAGCTGGAACAACAAGAGCTAGAACAGTCAAAAGACAAACAGCCGTATGATGAAAATCTTATTAAAAGTACGGTGCAAAATCTGATTGACGAGCAACTTAGCTTTGCAATAGCGCAAACAACAACGCTTGATTTTATTTATGCATTGTCAAATGATGTTGTGAATTTATCAAAGGTGGTTGATTTTTCAAATTACTATGTAGAAAAGGGACAAATGCCACCCAGAGAATATGCCGTAAATCTTGCTAGAGGTGCAAAGCAGGGTAGCATTTCTCCAATTGGAGCGTGCCTTTCTCAAGTGTTTACCACGTCAAAAGAGGGTGGGCAAACCGAGATGTTTGTTTATGTTTGCATAGCAGACGAGCATCAGGCAAATGCAGTAAAGATGTTTGCAAAAGCGGGAGAAACACCGCCACAACTTATTTTTTCTGCAATAAATGAATTGTTTAAGATGGTGCAGTCTTGGGCAAAAACTGGCGAGCTTTTTCCGCCACCACCTACAAAATCAGCCGAAGAGATTAAAGAAGTGCAAAAAGTAGAAAAGGATAAAGAGAAGAAAAAAACAAAAATAATAATTGCAACAATACTCTTAATGTCTGTAATTATTTCAATAATTATCGCAGTTTTTTTCAGCGACATATTTAATATACACGGCTCACTTGCTCAAAAAGAGCAAACACAAATAGGAATGATTATAAATAATCAAAACTTTTTTGATATAAATGATTTGCTTTAGCAATAAAATAAAAAGACCTCAATCGAGGTCTTTTTTTATTTGTTACACCCAGCGTTAATGTATGTTGAATAAAACAAGAATATTGAAAAAACTGTTGCAATGCAGTACAAAGTTATTATCTGTGAATTATAAAATCCAACAATAAAATCAAGGATAGCAATGGAAAAAAGCAAATAACCAGTTGCTTTACATATTTTTTTTAGTGTCATACTTTTTGTGATACATTTCTTTTTCTTTTGGCGTCATTGAATTATATTTTGGGAGCAAAAACAATCCCTTACCCATAAAAAATGGTACAGAAATAATTATAAGCATTCCAGAAATTATAAATGCCGATATCACCAAAATCACCTCATAAATTTTCGCAAAGAGTGGCAAGCTCTGTCATCGACAGTTTTTCAGCGCGTACATTGGTTTCAAGACCAGAATTTATCAAGGCATTTTCAACCTGCTGTTTAGGTAGTCCCATTCCAGCACTTATAGAGTTCAGTGCGGTTTTTCTCCTTTGTGCAAAAGCTGCTTTTACCATTTTAAAAAATTTCTTTTCGTCCGTTAATTCAACCTGTGGTTCCTTACGAATATCGAGCCGTATAACCTTGCTATCAACATTTGGTGCGGGCATAAAAGAGCCTCTGGATACATCGAATAATTTATATGCCTGTGCGTAATAATCAACAGCTACAGTAACAGCCCCAGCCTGTCTGCTACCCACTTTTGCACACAGCCTGTCTGCGGCCTCGCTTTGCACCATAACAGTAATGCTCTCTATATTTAGCTGACTTTCAAGTAACATCATTATTATAGGAGATGTGATATAGTAAGGAAGATTTGCGCAAACAATAACACTCATCCCTGCAAATTTTTCTTCAATAAGCTTGTGCAAATCAATCTTCATAACATCAGCATTTATAACTTCAATGTTATCAAAATCGCTAAGTGTTTCATCTAAAATTGGCAAGAGTCTAGAGTCTATTTCTATTGAAACTACTTTTTTTGCACGAGTTGCAAGTTCTGCTGTTAAGACGCCAATTCCTGCTCCAATTTCAATAACTCCAATGTTCTCGTTTGCACCTGCCATTTCTGCCATTTTAGGACAAACGGACGGATTGATTAAAAAGTTTTGCCCAAGAGATTTTGAAAAAGAGAAACCGTGGCGTGTTAGAATATCCTTTATTTGACCAATGTTTGATAAATTTTGCATATAAAAGCTCCTGATAATAGTTTGTTAATTTATTGTACCATAAACTACGATTGTTTGCATTTAATTCTAAGTTTTAGATAAAAAATCTTAAAAAATAAAAAGGCCCCCGAAGTCGAGAGCCTTTAAAAAAATCAAATATAAAATTATTCAGCAAGAGCTTTAACTTCTTGATATTTTGCAAGGTCTGTATAAAGCTCGCTTGTGTATGGATTACGTTTTGTTTTAGCAACTTTATAAATCATATAAACCAATACACCAATGTTGAATAGTAGTGCTGCAAGGCTGAAGATAAACATTGCAGTAGTATTAACATTTGCACCACCTGCAATAGCGGTTACAGTACCGTTTTTAATCTCGATTCCTTGTTCAACAGCAAGCGCCTTGAGTTGTGATTCTGCAATTGAATCAACTGCGAAACGACCCTCGTCAAGGAAAGCTGGGAATGTTTGAGCAAACATACACCATAAAGCAAGAGTGTGAGCGCGGTGTTGTAGCCATGCGCCCTTACCAACAGTGAAAGCGCAAAGTGTTGGAGCGAGTAGCAAAGCAAATCCGCAGTACCAAGCGTGACCTGGCAAGCAGTTGTAAGTATATGCAAAGTTCCAAAGGTCATAAGCTATAATCCAGAACCATAGCATATCAGGCCATAGCATATCTTTACTGCCATCTTTTTCTGTTTTTTTCTTAATGCAAATACCAAACCAACCAGTAATTGTAACAATGTTAATAATACCAGCAATGGCATTCATATAGTTCCAAGAACCACCTATGTAGAATTGAACTTGGTTGTTGAGAGCCTCAACAACACCAGCGGAATACTTCATTCCAACTTCAAAATCACGAGCAACAGCCTCAGCGATGTTGATAGCAAGAATAAGCGGAGGGAAAGCTAAAGCCCATTTTTTATCGCTAAGCTTCCAATGCTCCCCTGTTTTTTTGTTTGTGCCCTCTAAATGTCTGATGCACCAAAAGCCGATACAACCAGCAGTTGATGAGTAGACTTTTGCAAGATGGAACCAGTCCATATAAGTGGTATCACGCATAACGGTCAACCATACGATTGTAAGTATTGTTGGTAAAATAACGAAAGCTGCAAATCCAACCCATTTAAACCTACGAGTGACTTCATTAAATCCAAATAAAGTAATGAAAACACCAATCCAAACGAGCCAGACAAGACCAGTACTTACGCCTGACGCAAAAGTAAACATAAGATGTCATTCCTCCCAATTTCTTTTTATAATTTCTCTATAGATTTTTAAATCTATATAAAGATTATACTGATTTATTGTACAATTGTCAATGATTTATCAAAGTTTTATTAATAAAAACTTTAAAAACTATTAACTAAAAATTTACTTTATTTTGTATATAATATCATAAAAAATTAAGGAATTGTAGAAAAAACTTTATCCCAAGAAATAATAAAGTTGCAAAAAGGTGTATTTGTTGATTTTGACGGTTTAACATAGCTTACTATATCATTATTAACGAAACTAAGGTTAATAAAATCATCTAAAAATGCGTCGTATCTTTCAATGGACTTAAACCTTTTTATATTAAGGTCATAAAAAACAATTCGTTGAACTTGGTTATTCAAGTTTTCGGCAAAGATTATTTTTGTTTTATCAGGGCTTACAGCAAAGCATTTAATGTCGTTGATTGAAATTCCCATTAAAACGGATTCGGTGTTTTCGACAAGGTCGTATAGCGTCATTGTAGCTTTGTCGATTAAAAAATCACCACATCTAATATAATTTTCTTTAAAATCTCCGTCAAAGGTTCTAAGCACTGTACTTTTTGAATTATTTTTAGTGCTAGATATTAAACTAAAGGAGCCCGACTTATGATTTTTTGATTTTTGAAGATAAATGATTTCGTCCTTATCTTGACGAACGAATCCGTCAACAATTTCACTTGCAATTAGCTTTGAAGGTGTGTTTCGGTCTTTCTTAGAAAAAACATCGGCGCCATAAGCTTCGTTTGATTGTTTATAATTTCGAGAAGATATAAATAAAATTTGGTCATCATAAGAGCTTATAACATCGTCGTCAACAATAAAAAAATCGTCACGCGGTTTTCCAGTTTCAATAGAAATTGCTTGATTATTTGAATTTAAAACTTTAGATACCTTTTTTGTCTTGCTATTGACTTCAAAAATCATAGAGTATTGCTTTTTAAAATTAAAAACATTCTCGTTATTAAAATCAACAAATAGTAAAAAATCTGCATTGCCAACATAGTTTTTTGGTGCGTTACAAAGCTTGAAAAAAGCGTAGCTATACATATTTTTAGAACTAATAGAAACAAAATTACCATAACCTAAAGTTTTTCCATTGCGGGTGATGCAAGACATAGTAACTGGAATTTCCTGACCGTGACAGTCAACAGTCAAATCCATTTTTTTGGCACTTTTTATTTTTGAAAAATTACCATAATTGTATTCAAAAAACTCTACATCTTTATTAGGCTCTATAACATAAAAAACATTGTCAATGTCGCTTTGGATAAATGGATATTGATTTTCTCTATCATAACTTGCAAGGGAGGTATAAAGGTCTTTTTGTTGTGCGTTAATATTCACGGCAGGGCCTAAATAATCATACATATGTGGAAGGTTATAAATAAAAGACATATACATAAGAAAACTAGCGGCGATAAGCATAGAAATTGTTATTGCCCATTTGATGTGTGAGTTTTTCTGGTTTTCCAAAATTATGCCTCCTCAAATTTAAATATTGAAACGAAAGGCGAGTTAGATTAAAACTCGCCCGCTAAAATAAAAGGTTATAAAAATTTATTAAGAAATAACTGTCGAACCGCTGTTATTTGCAGGAACAAGTGCGATATAACTTTTACCAACATTGAGTTTTAGCTCAGAACCATTTTGAGAATAAAGTTTTATCATACTGCTAGGGTTATTTCCTTTTTCCCAGGTAATGTTTTCATAGCTTCCGTTAGAGGCGATAACACCTTTGCCACCGCTTAGATTCATATCAATGCACCCAGCTGAATTTAAAACAGTATATGATGGAAAGTATAGAATAATAACATTAGTTATAGCCATTTGCTTGCCATCTGCATCAACCATTTTGTTAGAGTTTAAGTTATTATAATATAGGTTGTCGTTACTATTATAATTAAAGGTATGGTTATATCCCTTTGAAAAAGACATTTTTATGCTCTCGCAAGAGCCACCGCTATATGTTGATTTAGTAGAATTAAATTTAAAAGGGATAGAGTGTGAGTTTTGCACATCACTACGAATAGAAAGGTCAGAAATAGCTTGTTTTATATTCTTTCCCGTTGTGTATCCCGTATGTTCTTTTGCAACTTTTCTTGACGAATCACGGGCAAAATATTTTGCAAGATTTTTACCGTCAATGGTTTTCATACTGCGATTTTTAATTGCATTATAAGCGTATTCACTACCGCCCCAGTGTACAAAAATAGAGTCAAACCCCTCGGCAATTTCAACAAAATCGTGCCTAGCACTACGAACAGAGCCAACCTTTGGGATTTCATTAACATCGGAATAGAGCCAAAGCATACGAGTGATTCCCGCTTCAACAAGACCTTCAATTACAATGTCCGGAGTGCAAAGACCCCATTGTGGCCTTGCCGCAGGTGCATTGTTAACGACAACAGCTATCGGACGCTTTCCAACGGCATCGGCGCTTAAATTGCCCTCACCTGTCAAAGGATTTGCAATAGTTGCGGAAGCGGATTGATTTTTACGATTGGATTCGCCACTGCTTTTATTATCATCCTTATTTTTACTTTTATTACATCCAAAAGCAAAAAGTAATAAAAGCATTAGAACAATAGCAAAAATAGATTTTATACTGATTTTTTTCATAAAAACGACCTTCTTATCTGCCGGGCAGATGTGCCAGCGTGAATTTTATTTAATTTTATTATACTACAAGTGGTAGTTTTTTCAATAGGATAAGCAGAAAATCAACTAGTAATTTTTGATGATTTTACACAAAAACTATCAGTAATCAATTAATAACGCACGAATGATAGATACTTGTTGACACTGTAAAAATAATTTGTTAGAATTGTAAAGTATTTTAAATATTATATTTGCCTCCTTAGTTAAATGGATATAATAAGCCCCTCCTAAGGGCTAGTTGTGAGTTCGATTCTCGCAGGGGGTGCCAAAATACGCCTAAAGCTTTGTAATGTCAAGGTTTTAGGCGTGTTTTTTTATGTGGGGATTATGAAAGATATTTCGTAGTTAGTGTAAATAAGTTGAAAATCTAAGGTTTTTGTTTGTTTTTTAACTGAAGTATTTGCAGACTTTTAAAGCTTGTGATGGATTTATTTTATAGTGTTAAATCATAATGCATGGTTAAATAGCTTCTTGTAACTCTAAATAAGCAGAAAATAACCTTTATACCACTCCTAATAAGTGATATAAAGGTTGCTTTATTGATTTGGTTTTTAAATATCGTATTTAAGAAAGCAAAAAGGATTATTAAACAACAAAATAAACATAACAGAAGAAGAAGATCTACGATAGTAGAAATTAAAAAGGATTATTAAACATAAAGATATCACCACAGTGGTCACCTCTCTGCATCTTCTGCAATGATACCGTCTTTTTCTATATGCTCAGATGTTTTTCCAATTGCGAGTAAAGAAAATCGCAAGGTTTTTGAAACTTGATAGCAGTTAGTAAAGTCATCAAAAATAGTATTCATAATAGCTCTCCTTTTTGTCAAGATTTTATAAGATAATAAAATTATATATTATATTTGTTATATAAACAAGAATAAAGGCGCTTTTTAGAGTACTGAAATTGGGACACACTAATGTTATCATAAAAATTCTTAGAAAATAGTTCAACATTCTACAATGAAAAAATAATCTATAGAGATAAAAATTATTGGAGTTTAGCCAAAGAAGACCTTGTTTGTCACAGCTTTTTATTTTGCTCTTATTACGGTCTTTGTTTTTAATCCCGATATATGCGATACAATAGAAATACACTGGTTGAAACCAGAAACGAATATAAAGGATTATCTAGTTGCAAAAATCAAAGAGATTTAAAAATAGTAAAGTCTATCAGTTTCTTGGCTTTATAAGGATAATTGCGATTCAATTCTCGCAGTGGGTACAAATTTTGCTGCAAGTCTTTGTTTACAAGAGCTTACAGTTTTTACAATTCTTTATAAAAAACAACAGATGGAATCTCTTGCAGAGTTTAGCTATTCGCAAGAGTATTTGCGTGATTGGTCTGCAACGGGATGCGTTGAGCCAACAATTTCTGGCAAGCATATGGGGCATACTAACTGTATGATGTTTAATATGGTTGCAGCTTTATAAATGGCGCTTAATAATGGCTATCATCCTTGATGCGTTGGCACTTGGGCCAAAAACAGTAACCCCCCGATGACTACAAAGACCTTTTAGTACGAATTTCAGGCTACAATGCGTATCTTGTAACGCTAAATCGTGATATGCAAATGGAGCTTATAGAGCGTGCTGAATATGGATTGTAAAACTTGTTTTTAAAATAATAAAATCTAACACCTAAAAAATAAATCACAACCCCTTGACTGTTTCTTAAACTTGTTTGGGGGTTGTTTTTATATCTGTGCTATAATCGATTTTAATGAAAAATTTAAAATAATGATGAGTTAAGTGTTATTTTGATTATGCGTATTGTATTCGCTATAAAAACCGTGTATAATGCTATAGTAATTAGCTATATATTATTACTTTTTATAAGGTATAGCTTTTTGGTTAACCTGCTTTTTAAAATATAGATTTACAATGTTTATTTTGTGTTATAGAAGTATAATTGCAAGGTATTTAGATTGTTCTTTTACATTTTGCAGTCTGTTTTTTAAAAAGTTATTATAATATAAGGTATATAAGGTGGTTTTTAATGAACCAGA
>CAZEKQ010000041.1:0-10629 GCA_964512735.1 uncultured Eubacteriales bacterium
GAGATAGAAATCAACTTGAAAAATTATCTTTACACCATGACCAAAAACTATATTTTGAATTATTTTCGCGATAACAAAAAAACGGTTTCGATAAACTACGTAAATGCACAAGAAGAGATTTTGGACGAAGACGATTTTCCAACGCTGATCGAAGAAATGCAGTTATTGGAAATACTAAAACAAGGCATCGAGAATCTTCCTACCCGGAAAAAGGAAGTCTGCGAAATGAAAATGGAAGGGAATGTTAGCAATCAGGAAATTGCAGACCGAATGGGCATTTCCATTCATACTGTAAAGTCGCATTACCAGGAAGCCATAAAAATGCTTCGAAATTATTTTCATAAAATGAAGTTAATGTTGTTTTGAAAAAAATGTTTTTTAACTCATATTTTTTGTGATTTGTGTGTCTATTTAATAAAAGAGCAGAGATTTCATGAATTTGTCCGAAAAGGGAACAATAAAAAAAGTAATTGACGGCACATCCTCAGGAGAAAATGCCCGATGTGTCGTAGAGTGGTTTTCTTCGACGATCGAAGGGCAACAATTTTTGTCTGATATGATTGATCGTGATGCCTATTTGATGGAGGAAGAGTTCCCCGGTCAAAAAAGAATATCTCCTATTCAATCGGAAATTATCTTATCGAGAATCGATAAAGAAATTCGCCATAAGCGTTATGTGCGTATGGCCCGTTTAACGGCAGCCATTGTTGTTCCTTTTGTCGTTTTGCTTGGTTTCGGACTGTATTTGAATTCTCTGGTCGATCTCTTCGGGAAATCTCACTATGCCGAAATTTATATTCCTAAAGGCGAAAGTGCAAGAATTTTTTTTCAGGACGGTAGTGAAGCCTATCTCAATGCCGACACAAAAATACGTTATCCCCAAAAATTCGGTTTAACCAAGCGTCAGGTATATGTCGAGGGCGAAGCCTATTTTAATATTACACCTGCAAAAAAACGCCCGTTTGTTGTTCATGCAGGGAATGCAAGCGTAAAAGTGTTGGGTACGTCGTTTAATATAAAGGCATATAGCGACGAGGAAAAAATACAGGTTGTGTTGGATGAAGGGGAAATCGAATTTCATACACCTTTCAACAGCTATACCGTTTTACCGGGTCAACAAATTATTTTTGATAAAATCAGGGGAGAATCGGTTATCCGGAATCTCCCAACATCTACCAACTTGTCTCTTTGGAAAAGCAATATATTGTATTTTCAGGATACTCCACTTGCAGAAGTTCTTCGTATATTGGAAAGAAGATACGATGTTTCTTTCCAAATAAAAGACGAGAAAGCTTTACGGTATTCGTATACGATTATTACCCATCAGATGGCAATTGCCGATATCCTTGCCGAATTGGAAAAAATCTCCCCCGTGAAATTCACTTTTCAAAAAGATGCCATCTTAGTGTCTCTTCGCCGACACTAAAGATTCGTTTGTTTTATATTTTCCGGTTTTTGAGTTGGAAGAAAATATATATTCTTCTAAAATTTATTCTTTTTTAACTCATACTTTTCTTTGTTGGCGGTGTCAATATTATAAATAATGCCAAAATTGTTAAAAACGATTCAATTACAAATAATTCAAAGAGAAAACGAGATTAATTTTACCTACATGTTTAATTTTTAATACATTAACAAACCATGAGAAGAATTCTTTACAAAAAGCGTGCGGTTATTCTGCTCTTTCTTTTGGCGTTCAGCTTTAGTGTAAGTTCAGCGCAAAAAGTCAGTTTGGATTTCAACCGAAAAAGCTTAAAAACGGTATTGGAGAGTATTACCGAGCAAACGGGTTACACTTTGGCTTACAGCAAAGAGGTGGTAAACCTCAACGAACGGGTAACCATTCGTGTGATTGATGCTGAACTTACTCAGGTACTTGACGAGTTGTTGCTGCCTCGTAATATCGGATACGAGATTAAGGACAACAAGATTTACATTTTTGACATGCCGGTCAAGAAAGAAACTGTCGCAAGTCAACAAAATCAACAACAAGAACGGATACAAATTAGGGGGAAAGTCACCGATGTCAATGGTGAGCCGATTATTGGGGCAAATATTTTTGTTCCGGGGACAACAATTGGCACGGTAAGTGATGTGGAGGGTAATTACGTATTATCCGTTCCAAGAGGATCTGTCGTACGGTTTTCTTATCTTGGCTATGTCGATCAGGAATTTACGGTTGCAGAACCCACAACGTTGAATGTTCAGTTGGAAGAAGAAGTGCAAACATTGGAAGAACTGGTGGTGGTTGGTTATGGTGTGCAAAAGAAAAGTGTGGTGACCGCTGCAATAAGTAGGGTTACGGCAGATGAATTGGATGTTCCAAGGCCCTCTCGTATCGAAGATGTTTTAAAAGGCAAAGTTTCAGGTGTTCAAATCACACAAAGTTCAGGTCAACCGGGGGCTGAATCTAAAGTACGTATTCGAGGTATCGGCACAGTGAATAATAGCGATCCTCTCTACATTGTTGACGGAATGCCGGTTGATGGTGGTATCAACTATCTCAATCCTGTCGATATTCAGTCGGTTGAGGTGCTCAAGGATGCCGCATCCGCCGCAATTTATGGAGCCCGTGCCGCTAATGGTGTAATTCTTATTACAACAAAATCAGGAGAAGGTGTTCTGAAAGGAACAGGGAAAACACTCATTAATTATGATTTCAATTTTGGTTGGCAAAATCCATGGAAGAAGAAATCGGTATTGAATGCTTTGGAATACATGGTAATCATGAATGAGGCTCAGATTAACGATGGGGATTTTCCCAGATATTCCAAGGATCAAATTGCCAATGCCGGAAAGGGGACTGATTGGCAAGACGAAACTTTCAATTACGATGCGCCTGTACAGTCTCATCAACTCAGTGTAAGTGGCAATTCCGAAAAAATATCGTATTATCTTTCTTTCGGATATTTTAAACAAGATGGTATTGTTGGGGGAAATTATGGGAAATCGAATTATGAAAGATTGAGTTTGCGTACAAATTCAACTTACAATGTATTTGAAGATAAAGGGCGTAATTTTTTCAATAAATTAAAAGTAGGGGTAAATGTTGGTTACTCGAGAGACAACTCCAAAGGAATCGAAGCTAATTCGGAATATGGTTCGGTTTTAGGTAGTGCCTTGGCATTTAATCCACGTGTTCCGGTATATGCTCCGGAGACTTCGGATGATCGGGACATTCAATCGATTTCCGATATTTTGGCCGATCATCCTCATGCCGTTACCGATAAAGAGGGGAGGGTATTTTCTATTCCTCCGGCCGGTTTCCAAGAGATTGCCAATCCTGTTGGTATGTTGAATCAGCCACGTAGTGATCCATGGAATTCGGATAAATTCGTTGGAACATTTTGGGGAGAATTAGACGTATTGCCAGGTTTGAAATTTAAAAGCAGCTATGGGTTTGATCTTGCTTTTTGGGGTAATGATGGATATGAATTCCCCTATTTTTTGGCTACCCAAGGAAAGGATGTAGATCAAAGTTCGGTCTGGAGCCAGATGAATCGGGGATTTAAGTGGCAGGTTGAAAATGTTTTTACCTACAATAAAACATTTGAAGATCTACACAATTTAACCTTTGTATTAGGACAATCCGCTCAGAAATATACTTACCGTCAATTAGGTGGAAGCGATTATGATTTGTTGGGGAATGATCCTATATTGGCAACCATCAACGGGGCGACAGCAGATCGCGATGAAGAACGCGTGTACGGTGGAACGGGTGGTTTTAATTTTACTTCGCTGGCATCTTACTTCGGAAGGATAGATTACAATTTTGCCGAACGTTATATGTTTCAAGCAACTCTTCGCCGAGACGGTTCTTCAAGATTCGGCCCTAACAATAAGTGGGCAATTTTTCCTGCGGTATCGATAGGATGGAATGTATTAAACGAACCTTTTTTAATCGACAGTCATCCTGACTGGATCGACGCGTTTAAACTTCGTTTTAGCTGGGGTAAAAATGGGAACGAAAATATAGGAAATTTCCGTTACACTTCTTTAATGGCCGGAGGACAAAATTATTATTTCGGAGGAGGGTACTCTGTGGCTACAGGAACTAAAACCGGAACCATGCAATATGGTACTTCACCATCGGCTTTGCCTAACCCCAATGTCAAATGGGAAGAATCGGAACAAACAAATTTTGGTTTTGATGCCTATTTTTTGAGAAGTGCGCTGAATTTCAGTTTCGATTATTTTAAAAAGAAAACCAACGGTATGTTGATGGATCAACCTATTCCAAGTTATGTTGGACAGGGTGCTCCCATTGGCAATGTGGGGGATATGGAAAACTGGGGTCTTGAGTTTGAAGCCGGATGGAGGCAAGCGGTCGGAGATTTCAAGTATAATATTTCGGCAAATGTTTCCTATCTAAGAAATAAATTGATAAAATTGGGTACGGCATCAGGCGAAGCCATTTATGAAACTGCAGGAGCTTCAGGATTGGGAAGCTTCATCAAAGGGAAAAATGGCGAGGTATGGCCTTTCTTTTATGGCTATAAGACAGACGGAATTTTCCAAAATCAGGAGGAAGTGAATACATATGTGAATTCCGAAGGTCAAACATATCAGCCTAACGCCAAACCGGGAGATGTTCGTTTTGTTGATTTCAATGGTGATGGCGTGATCGATGATAACGATAAAACAAAAATTGGGAAAGGCATGCCCGACTGGACTTTTGGATTATCGTTAGGTGCGGAATGGAAGGGATTCGATTTGAGTTTATTTTTCCAAGGAACATCCGGGAACGATATGTTCGATTTTTCTATGCGCGGCGATATTCCCGCGATGAATCGACCATCATGGATCCTCGAACGTTGGCATGGTGAAGGCACTTCGAATAAAATTCCACGTATGACAAATGCCGATCCTAACGGAAATTGGCGCTCTTCCGATCTTTACATCAAGAATGGTAGTTTTATGCGTTTAAAAACTGCCCAATTAGGTTATACCTTGCCTGCTGCTTTGACAAAAAAAGTCGCAATACAACAGGTACGACTATATGTTTCTGCTGAAAATTTGTTTACGTTTACCGGTTACGATGGATTTGATCCCGAAGTTGCAACCGGCGATTATACAAGAATTGGGGTTGATCGTGGGGTTTATCCTCAGTCAAGAACAATATATCTTGGTGCTAATATATCTTTTTAACTACTTAATGGAATGAAACATGAAAAAATATAAATTGCTATATATCGTAACTGTTTTTTTGATTGGCGTATTCTCAATCACTTCGTGCAGTGATGATTTTTTAACCGCTCGATCGACTGAACAGTTGGAAGCAGGAGGACCTGCCACCGAAGGATCCATTTTGTCTAATCTTGCTTCGGCATACCAAATTCTTTTGTTTGATAGCTATGCCGATTATAATTACAATGCTGTTTTGTTAATGTCGGACCTTCGGTCGGATGATCTTTACAAAGGAGGAGGAAGTGCAGGTGACCAGGAACAACTTTATAAGTTGTCTCAATTTACTTCTACTGCAGCCTCTACTCTCGATGGGCTATGGAGTATTTATTTTACAGGTTTGGCTCGTTGCAACAATGTGATTATTTCTTGTGATAATGCCGTTGGAGTAAAAGAGGAAAAATTGGAACAATTCAAAGCAGAGGCTCATTTTCTGCGAGCGTATTATGTGCATTTGTTGTGGAAATTTTGGGGAAATATTCCCTACTTCGAAGAACCGCTTTCGGAACCTCCTTATATGACCAAACAGCTACCGGCTGACTCAATTTACAATAAGATTATGAAAGATGTGGATTTTGCCTGTGTTGAAGGGCGTCTTCCAATGAAAGCAACAGGTGGCGATATAGGACGTGCTTCAAGGGCGGCAGCATTAATGTTGAGGGCGAGGGTTGTTCTTTACCAAAAAGACGAATCTCGATACCCGCAAATCACCAACGATATGGCCACCATTATCAAAAGCGGAGAATATGAACTCTTTGAAGATTTTGATGCTATGTGGGAAGACGAGAACGAATTCTGCAAAGAATCGATTTTCGAAAGCAATCAACTTCCTGAAGGAAAAGGATGGGGAAATGCTTGGTCGGGCTACGGGACGAATTTGCCTGCTTTTATTTCACCTGCCGATTTGAAGGATCCCGATGGTGTATTTAAAGGGGGTTGGGGATTCGGACCTGTTCGTCAAAGTGCGTACGATATGTATGAGCCTGCCGATAAACGTCGCGATGGATCTATCAACAAGTGGGATGACGGACTTTATACGCCACGTTTCCAAAATACCGGATTGTTTCAACGCAAGTATGCAGCACGTGTCGGATACAATCCTCCTCCGGGAGATGTCGATTTGAATTACTGCAACAATTTACGCATTTTCCGTTATGCGGAAACATTATTGAATTACGTCGAATTGGTAAAAATGCATGGTCAGAGTGAAGAGCAAGGAGTGAGTGCCCAAGATTGTTTGGATCAGATTCGTTCACGGGCAGGCGTTGGTTCTATTCAGCCAACCGAAGAGAACATCAAATTGGAACGTCGTCGGGAATTCTTGGGAGAAGGTATGCGTTTCTGGGATTTGGTACGTTGGGGCGATGCACCGACAGTTTTGACGGAAAATGATTCCGAACACAATTCTGTTCGTACTTTCGAGGAATGGATGAAATATTTGCCCATTCCACAAGGTGAAATGGAAAAGACCAAGGGAACAGAGTTTGAATTGATACAAAATGGGAATTGGAAATAGCCGATGTGTACTTTAAAAGAACAAATAGTTATGAGAAATATTATAAAAAAAGGAACATGGCTGTTGTTGTCGATTATTATGTTTGCAGCATGCAGCCCTCAGGAAGATGATAAGTATTCATTGGGTGAGTTAGGTACGGTTACACCCGACATGGTGTCTTTTTCTGCAATGCCTTCCCCAACCAGTGATAATGTGATTATTTTTAAAAATACTTCCAATGTGAATTTCCCCGTTACCGCTGTATGGGATTTGGGTAACGGATCCACGGCGAGAGGAAACGAGGTAAAAGGAACTTATCCGATGAAGGGAGATTATACAGTTACACTTACCCTCTATGCACCGGATGGTTCTTCTGCTTCCAAAAGTGAAGTCATTCACATTGAAGAAGATGATTTCGGGTTAATCAGTACGCCGGTTTATGTGAATTTGACCGGAGGAATTGATGATTCCGATGGAAAAACATGGGTCTTCGATCAGTACAATAACTATGCAAAAGAAGTTGCACAGGCGACCGGATTTAATATTAAAAGTCACATAGGGTTAGGCCCGCAGAATAGTTATTCGCAGGAATGGTGGGGTGCTGGACCCAACGAAAAAAGCGCTTGGAAAATGTATGATTTCAAGTTTACCTTTATTCAGGATGGTGCTCGCTTGATAATAGAAACTGCAGGAGAAGGATATGGAAGAAAGGCTTCGGCTGCTTCAATAGGAGGTTTTAATGTGACATCAATCGACGGGGATGATGCCATTTTCCCTTACGAGGGGGGCTCTTACACCTTTTCTATCGATGAAAGCGGACAATATCCCGTGTTGACTCTGTCGGGAAATGCCTTCATGGGTTATTATTGTGGTACGCAGGATTATGAAATTATTTATCAAACGGATAAGGTCATGGCTTTGCGGGTCGATAACCAGGTTGAAGGACAAGATTGGGTCTTTGTCTATTGTCTGGAAGAGCTGAATATTGCCGAACCTCCTATCGTCAAAGAACCCAAAGCAGAGCCTTTATTCGAAGATTTTGAATCGGGTAAGCTGACTGTCAATTTTGTAACCCAGGATATGGGTTCATTGAGTGGCATTGTGGACAATCCGGCCCCTGTTTCCATTAATACCTCAAATAAAGTGTATCGTTATCAAAAAACGACAGCTTTCTATAGCAATTTATCTTTTACTGCGCCCGATTATAAATTTGATCTGACTACGCAGAATAAAATCCGTTTGAAAGTGTATATTCCTTCTTATAACGATTATGAAACGGAAAATACCGTAGCGGGGGATTGGATTACCGAGAAAAGGTTGCGTCCTCAGTTGGCCGTTAAATTGCAAAACAGCGATATGGGGGATAACGCATGGCAAACGCAAACAGAGATTGTAAAAAGTGATCTTACGAAAGATAGATGGCTGGAACTTGAATTTGATTTTAGCAGTGTAAGTGGTCGTGATGATTATGACAAGATCGTGATTCAATTTGGAGGAGAAGGTCATGCCGGTCCCGGTATATTCTTCTTTGATGATTTTGATTTTTCAGAATAAAAAAATGATTGATAAGGCTGCCGCTATTCACGGCAGCCCTATTTTTACTAGTTTGAGATAATGAAGAAAATGATCAATATATTTCTTATTGCTTTTTTTATGATGGGAGCATGTTCGGATGGAGATGATCCCACAACCGAACCAGCCGAGCCGGGAAAACAGATAGAAATTACGCTTGAGCCTGAACCCGGAGAATTTTCAGGAGAAGGTGAGACAAAAAGTGTGATTGTTACGGCAAACGCCGATTGGATGGTTACTTCCAGCCAGGCTTGGTGTACGCTTTCTGTAGCAAAAGGGTATCCCGGGCAGACAAGTTTAAAGATTACGGTTTTAAAAAATCCTTTTGAAACACCACGGACTGCAGAACTTACTTTTATTGCTGGCGATGATTTTACTAAAAAGGTTATCATAACCCAACGAAAAGGACAACAGGAGAATTATGTTCCTGAAGGGTATAATTTGGTGTGGAGCGATGAATTTAACGATCCACGAGAAAACGATGGAAAGCCGGCCATGCCCAGTATAAACAAATGGTGGTTTGAAACCGGAGCACACGGATGGGGGAACAATGAGCTTCAAAATTATATCGATCGTTTTATAGGTACGGATACTTGCGCTGTGGTTACCGATGGAACGTTGAAAATCATTGCCAAAAAAAAGGGTTCAGAGGTGATATCTATTCGGATGAACACAATTGAAAGTTGGCAATACGGTTATTTCGAGGCTCGGCTGCGCATGCCGAGTGGAAAAGGCACATGGCCTGCCTTCTGGATGCTACCAAAGGATTTTAGGAGTTGGCCGCTCGACGGAGAAATCGATATTATGGAATATGTGGGATACGATCCCAATGTGGTGCATGCTTCGGTACATACTATGGCCTACAATCATGCCATTGGTACGCAAAAGACGGCTTCCAAAAGAATTCAACATGCGGAAACCGAGTTTCATGTTTACGCGCTTGAATGGACGGCACAGAAAATTACGGCTTTTATCGATGGAGAAGCGTATTTTACTTTTGAAAATGACGGCAAAGGCGATATCGATACGTGGCCATTCAATAAGCCGTTTTATTTGAAACTCAATCTTGCGTGGGGAGGTAATTGGGGCGGTGCACAAGGTGTCGACGAAACGGCTCTCCCTGCTGTTTACGAGATCGATTATGTCCGGGTTTATCAATAATCAAGTTTGATATCTTATGCTAAGAACAAGGAAAATATTGTTTGTTGTTTTACTTTTGACGATGTCCCTTCCTTTCATAGTTGCGCAAAACGAAAAATCGGGAGAAAACCGTTTTGTTTCCGTAAAAGGAAAAGATCTGATTACTCCCGATGGGGAAGTGTTTTTAATGAAAGGAATCAATCTCGGGAATTGGTTAAATCCCGAAGGGTACATGTTCCTGTTTCAAGATGTAAATTCTTATCGTCTTATTGATCAGGCTTTAAAAGAAATGGTAGGGCCCGATTTCGTTAACCGATTCTGGAGAGAGTTTCAAGAAAACTACATTAGCCGGGACGATATTCGTTACATTCGTCAAACCGGTATGAATTCCATTCGTGTCCCTTTTCATTACAAATTGTTTACCTGTGAAGATTTTATGGGAAGCAACAATCCCAATCGCGGGTTCGAACTGCTCGATAGCGTTATCCAATGGTGTAAAGAAGAAGAACTATATGTGGTTCTTGACATGCATGCTGCTCCGGGAGGTCAGACCGGCGACAATATCGATGACAGCTACGGCTATCCATGGTTATTTGAGAGCTCCGAAAGTCAAGCGCTTTTTTGTGCCATTTGGAAGCGGATTGCCGAACATTATGCCGATGAGCCTACTGTGCTTGGGTATGATTTATTAAATGAACCTATCGCTCATTTTTTTGATAACAAAGACGAGTTGAACAGGCATTTGGAACCGCTTTATATGAAAGCTGCCGAAGCAATTCGGGAAGTGGATAAAAACCATATTCTGATTTTAGGTGGTGCGCAATGGAATACCAATTTTTCGGTATTTACAAATCCCGGTTTCGATGATAAAATGATGTACGAATGTCATATGTATTGGACGGATACTACCCGGGCCGTTATCCAAAAATTTTTGGATTTCAGGGAGAAAACGAATTTACCTGTATATATGGGGGAAACAGGTGAAAATACGGATGAATGGATTGGCGGATTTCGACGTTTGCTTGAAAGAAATCATATGGGGTGGCATTTCTGGCCGTATAAAAAAATGCTTAAAACCAGTTGCATGGTTTCAATAAAAGAGCCCAAGAATTGGAATCTTGTTGTGGAATACACCAAAAAGGATCGAAGCAGCTTTGCCAAAATTCGCGAAAACAGACCTGATCAAAATAAAGTGCGAAATGCATTGAATGAATTGCTTGATAATTGTAAATTTGTCG
>CAZEKQ010000042.1:0-9951 GCA_964512735.1 uncultured Eubacteriales bacterium
AAAAAGGAGGAACCTATCGAATTCGGGCATAATTCGATAGGTTCAGTTAGAAAATACGCACAGATTGTGTGCATTGGAGGAAGTTAGCAGTTTTAAAGTGTACTGCAATTTGCAATACATCAAGGTAGTGTGCTAAAGTTGATAGTTAAAATAAAATTTGCCTTAACTATGTGACCCGCACTTTTACAAAATTCTACTTATAGAATATTTTAACAAAGTTTTTTTCAATATTCAAAATAAAACGCTTAAAAATATACAGAGAGTAGAATTATAGTTGTCATATAATATAGTACAACAAAAAATCTTTAAAATCAAGAAGTGTAAAAGAATCACACACTTTGCATATAAAATTAAAAGATTTTTAATAGAATTTGTAAAAAAGCAAAACAAATTATTAAGACTTTATGAATAAATGTGATTACAATTATATATCTTTTTTTACTGCTTGTCAACAGTCTTTTAAACATAATTTTCAAAATAGTTAAAAAAATAACACAGTAGTAGAAAAACGGAGCCGACTTTGTTGCATATTTAACAAATTATTTACAAGTGTAAAGTAAAAAAACTCCACACACTGTTTAGTATGTGGAGCATTTTTAAAGATTACAACTATTAATTTGTGAATATAAAATTAATTATTCACCCTTCATATCGATAAGCTTTGCCTTGCCTTCAAAAGCGTCAACGCTAAGCTTGATTGAATCAAAGATTGCTGTGCGAATGTCATCCTCTGTAACTTTAAGGTCTCTAAAGCAGTAGTTTGTGTTGATAAATAGGTCAAGGTCCATAATCTCTGCAAGGCCTACAGTGTAGATACCAGACTCAATTCCTATCTTTGCACGCTCTTTTTCAATCTTTTTACCAAACATTGCGAACATCCAAACAGGGATACCAACAACTTTTCTGTTTGCGCCCATTCCTCTTGCATCATAAACAATTTTGAGGAATTCGTCCCACTTCATATTGTAGCAGGAAATTGGCCATGCTCTCTTGTGATTAAACTTAGCATAATCTTCATACTCAACAGCACCAACGATAGCTTCACCAACTTGACGAGCTGTAAGCATTGCAGTACCGCCCTTTGGATAGAAAGTGCAAGGGAACTTGTCCATCATTTGAAGTTGCTCAATGAGAATAACCCAAACTGGCTTGCGTCCTGGTTGTGTTCCAAAAATATAAGGAAGCTCAAGAACTGCAACATCAAAGTTTTCGTCAGCGTATGAAAAAGCAACATTTTCTTGGTCGATACGGCTACGAATGTAGGGGTGCTGTTCTGTAAGTTTCATATCTGGGCGCTCTTTTGCAAGATATGCAAAGTAGGAGCCTAGGATAACAGCATTTTTAAGTCCGCACTCTTTTGCAAGAGGAAGAATACGCTCAAGGGGAGCAATGTTAAATTTGTGATAAACATCATAAACAGGAGCAGGATACTCAACTCTTTCGTCAACGCCTGCGGCAAAAACAAAGGAGTCGCAACCTTTCATCATTTCCTTAATTTCTTCATCTGTTTTGTCGTTAATGTTGCCAAAGATTATTTCCATTTCCTCTGGGATAGGAGCACCTTCTGGAAGAGGAGGAAGTGCGACAGATTTAACCTGATGTCCTCTTTCAATGAAGATTTTTGCAGCTTCACAGCCAAGTAGACCCGTTCCACCAATCATAAATACTTTCATAACTGACTCTCCTTAATGTAATTTTTTTGAATACCAGTAAATAGTGTAAAACGATTTGCAAAAAATGTCAACGGTTTTTGTGGTATTTGTGCGAACATCAGGATGTTAAAATAGTAACAATTAAGTATTAGAAGTTTTTATGTATATTTTAGACAAAAGCAATTTATTTTTTTAGAATAAGTGTTGATAAAGCGTCGATGAGCAAAATTTTCACAAAAAAATGGGGCTAATATTTTTTATTTATTGAAAAATATTGTTGAATGTGTTAAAATTAAATCCGATGTACAAAATCATTTATATAATGTGTATAAATTTTGTCGTATTTTATCGAAAATAAGGGGGAACGGGCTTTGAAAACCTATAACTCGAAAAACATTCGCAATATTGTAATTGCAGGTCATGGTAGCAGAGGAAAAACAACGCTTTGTGAGGCTATGTTGTATCTTGCCGGAGCAACAGGAAGGCTTGGCAGAGTGGCAGAGGGCAACACAGTAATGGATTTTGATGAGGATGAAAAAAAGCGTGGCGTCTCGGTAGGCGTAGGAGTTGCACCTCTTGAGTGGAAAGATGTAAAAATAAATTTGATAGACACTCCCGGTCTTTTTGATTTTGCGGGGGGACTTAGTGAGGGTATGCGTGCAGCTGGTTGCGCTATTATTGTAACTGATGCGGAAAAGGCAAAATATGATGTTGGTGCTGAAAAGGCTTTCAAAGCGGCGGAAAAAAGAGGAATCTCTAAGTTTTTTGTTGTTACAAAAACAGACGCAGAAAATGCAAATTTTGGCAATATATTTGATGAGTTAAAGGCTATACACGGCCCAAAGCTTTGCCCTGTAGTTGTTCCTTACATTGAGGATAGTCGTATAAAATACTTTGTAAACTTTGCACAAAACAAAGCTTATGAATATAAAGATGGGAAATCAAGCGAGGTTGAAATGCCACAAAGCGAAAAGCTTGACGCAATGCGTGAAATGTTTAATGAATCCGTTGCAGAATCAAGCGAAGAGCTTATGGAAAAATTCTTTGCCGGCGAAAAATTCACAGAGGTAGAGGCGATTAGCGGACTTTTACAAGGTGTTGTTGATGGTGCAATTTACCCTGTTTATGCTTGCTCTGGATACAATCTTGACGCTGTTGATTTGTTGCTTGACGGAATAGTAAACTTAGGCCCTAGTGCTTGTGAAAAGTCGGGAGAGATCGCAACGGATTTGGACGGTAATGAGATGAGTTTGCCGTGCGATGAAAATGGAGAGCTTGCAGCAATTTGTTTTAAAACAATTGTTGACCCATTTGTAGGAAAAATGTCGTATGTTAAGGTTGTGTCTGGAAAAATTAGTGCAGATACTAGCCTTTATAATAGCAGAACAGGTGGAGTGGAAAAAATTGGCAAGCTTATTATGCCGAGGGGTGGCAAGCAGGAGGATACTAGCTGTATAACAGCAGGTGATATTGGTGCTATTACCAAAATGTCTGCGCTCAAAACGGGAGATACATTGAGTAGCCCTAAAAAGCCACTTAGCCTCAAAGGTATAAAATTGCCTGCACCTTGCCTTTCGATGGCTGTAAAGGCGCGTAAGAAGGGTGAGGAGGATAAGGTTGTTGCAGGTCTTTTAAAACTTATGGAAGAAGACCCATCAATTGATTTTTATACAAATCAGGAAACAAGGGAGCAAATCGTTTCTGGTCTTGGTGAGCAACATATTGATATAATTGTTTCAAAGCTTAAAAACAAATTCGGAGTTGAGGTAGACCTTTCAACGCCAAAGGTTGCATACCGTGAAACAATCAAGAAAAAGGTTGAAGCACAGGGTAGGCACAAAAAGCAGTCAGGCGGGCACGGTCAATTTGGCGATGTGTTCATTCGATTTGAGCCTTGCGATTGCGATGATTTGATTTTTGAGGAAGAAGTATTTGGTGGCTCAGTTCCAAAAAACTATTTCCCTGCTGTTGAAAAAGGGCTTAGGGAATCAATTGAAAAAGGTGTTCTTGCAGGATACCCAATGGTTGGAGTAAAAGCGACTCTCTATGATGGTTCGTACCACTCTGTTGACTCGTCTGAAATGGCGTTTAAAATGGCTGCATCACTTGCTTTTAAAAACGGAATTTCTCAGGCAAATCCTGTTATTTTAGAGCCAATAGGAACGCTAAAGGCAAATCTTCCAGATGAAAATATGGGAGATATAATGGGAGATATTACAAAACGCCGTGGCAGAGTTCTTGGAATGGGGCCGTCTGAAGAAGAGGCTGGAATGCAAGAAATTGTAGCTGAAGTTCCAATGGCAGAAATGGGCGACTTTTCAATTGTTTTGCGTTCTGTAACGAGAGGAAAAGGATTTTTTGGCACTGAATTTGCTCGCTATGAAGAAGCGCCAGCAAATATCGCACAAAAAGTTATTGAAGAATCCCAAAAAAATGCTTAGTAGTATACATAATAAAAAAACCTCTAATGTAATTTGCATTAGAGGTTTTGCTTTTTTATTATATTTTTAAAATATCAATAGCGTTTTTATAAAAAATCTGCTCTGTCTCATTTTCACTCAGCCCAAGACTTTCAATAAATCGAATTTCGTCACAAGTGTTGCTCCACGGCATATCACTGCCGAAAAGAATTTTATCTGCCCCGTGTTTTTTTATAATCTCCTTTGCCCATTTTGGCGGAAGATGACTATAAGAATATGAAGTGTCAAGATAGATTTTTGAACCTGCAAGAGTGTTTAAAACATCTTTCCATAAAAGATACCCACCCATATGAGCTGCAACAACCGGAGTGTCTTTAAATATAGGTAAAATATTTATAAGTCTTTGTGGAGTGCAGTATAAAGGGTCTGGAATACCAATGTCTACCCCCGCGTGGAAAACCGTTATAAGACCTAGGTTTGCCGCCTTTTCATAAATTGGAAACAATCGCTCTTCGTCTACAAAAAAGTTTTGATAATTCGGATGTAGCTTTATACCTTTTATTCCCGCCTCTTTTAAACGATGTAATTCATCGATAGCCTCGTCACTGTCGGGATGAATAGAGCCAAAAGGAATAACATCGGGATTTGACAAGAGTGATATTGCATAGTTGTTTACATTTTTTTGTTGCTTTGGATTGGTTGCAATGTTTAAAACAACAGCCTTGTCGCATCCACAATTTTTAATTTTTTCAACAAGCGATTCTATTGTGCCAGTATGCTGTGGCGCTGTGTTCCCACAGCTAGAGGATAGCGTTGCAATTGCAGAGTCCGATATTTTTTTTGGAAAAGCGTGAGTATGAAAATCTATTATCAAAAAATCAACCCTTTCTGTGCGCCTTTTTCATCCTTAGTTCTTTTGATAATACAATTTTGCGAAGACGAAGTGATACAGGAGTAACCTCTAAAAGCTCATCATCTTTAATAAATTCCATTGATTGTTCAAGGCTTAGTGTTGTGTGTGGAACAAGCCTTAAAGCATCGTCAGAGCCAGAAGCACGAGTGTTTGTGAGTTGTTTTTTTCTGCAAACATTGCAAACAACATCTTCGTTTTTCGCACATTCACCAACAATCATACCCTCATAAACGGGAATGCCAGGACCTATAAAAAGCCTGCCCCTGTCTTGAGTATTAAAAAGGCCATATCCGGTGCTTTCGCCAGTCTCATGAACAACAATAGAGCCACGGTCCCTTGTAACAATGTCACCTTTATATTCTTCATATCCATCAAAAATTTGGTTCATAATTCCGTTGCCGTTGGTGTCGGTCAAAAATTCTGAGCGATAGCCAATAAGACCCCTTGATGGAATTTTAAATTCAATATGTGTAGCCCCACCCTCGTTTGCAGACATATCCATAAGCTCTGCCTTGCGTGAGCCGAGTTTTTCAATAACAGCACCAACATAGTCGTTTGGCACTTCAACTGATAAAATTTCCATAGGCTCGCAAAGTGTGCCGTCAATTTCTTTTAAAATAACTTTAGGGCGAGAAACTTGAAACTCATACCCTTCTCTTCGCATTGTTTCAATTAAAATAGAAAGGTGTAGCTCACCCCTGCCAGATACTTTAAAAGTGTCTGTTGATTCTGTTTCTTCAACACGCATACTAACATTTGTTTCAACCTCTTTAAAGAGTCTGTCACGAATGTTTCTAGAAGTTACAAACTTGCCCTCTTTTCCAGCAAAAGGACTGTTGTTAACGATAAAGTTCATAGAAATTGTAGGCTCGTCAATGGTTATAAACTCAATAGGCTCAACATTGCTCGGGTCACAGGCAGTGTCGCCAATGTTTAGGTCAGCCACGCCTGCAACAGCGATAATGTCGCCAGCTTTTGCACTCTCAACCTCAACTTTTTTTAGCCCTTCATAGCTATAAAGTTTTGTAACTCTAACATTTCTGTTGTTACCGTCTGTGTTGCACAAAACAATTTGTTGCCCTTGTTGTACTTTTCCGCGTTCAACTCTGCCAACGCCGATTCTGCCAACATAATCATCATAATCAAGGCTTGAGAAAAGTATTTGCAAAGGCTTGTCAAGTTCGCATTTTGGTGGGTCGATTTTACTAATAATAGCGTCAAACAATGGACGCATATCACCTTGCCTGTCGTTTGGATTTAGCGATGCATATCCGTCCCTACCAGACGCATAAACCACAGGAAACTCAAGTTGGTCATCATCAGCACCAAGCTCAATAAAAAGGTCAATAACTTCGTCAATAACCTCGTCCGGTCTAGCCCCTGGTCTGTCGATTTTGTTAACAACTACAACAACTTTTTTCTGGCAATCAAGTGCTTTTTTAAGAACAAATCTAGTTTGAGGCATACATCCTTCAAAAGCGTCAACTAATAGTAAAACACCATCAACCATAAGCAAAATACGCTCAACCTCGCCGCCAAAATCAGCGTGACCGGGGGTGTCGATGATGTTTATTTTTGTTCCGTTGTAATTTACAGCTGTGTTTTTGGAAAGGATAGTAATACCACGCTCTTTTTCCAAGTCGTTGGAATCCATTACCCTGTCCTCAACCTGTTCGTTTGTGCGAAAGGTTCCGCCTTGCATTAAAAGTCCGTCAACTAAAGTAGTTTTTCCGTGGTCAACGTGAGCGATAATAGCAACATTTCTTATATCTTTTATCAAATTCAAAATTTACACCCTAACTTTTAGAAATTCAAGAAGTTATTTTATCACTTAAATACCGTTTATGCAATAGCCAACTTGACGAATTTTATATTATTATGGTATAATCACGGCGTCAAGTGAATATGGGGGTGCTGGTGCAATCCGGCTGAGATGAAAATTTAAGCGTTTTCGGACCCAGAGTTTTGCAATGCCGATTTCACATTGCAAGCTCAAACCTGATCAGGATAATGCCTGCGTAGGAAACTCTAGTTTTTTGCCGTGCGATTTATTCTATCGCTTGGCAAATTTTTATTATGAGGTGATTTCAGTGGAATCAAACAGAAAAAAAGAGCTAACAAACAAAATATTGCGCCTAACAGAAACGGCAATAATGATTGCAATTGCAACGGTTCTCAATGAGTTTAGTGTAATCAAGCTTCCATTTGGTGGAGGGGTAACGGTGTTTAGCCAAGTGCCAATAATTGTTTTGGCGTTTAGGTATGGCACACCGTGGGGGCTTGTGAGCGGGTTTATTCTGGGGATAACTCAAATGATGTTTGGGCTAAAAAACTTTAGCTATGTAGCAGGAATTACAGCCTATTTAATTCTAGCGCTTAGCGATTATCTTGTAGCTTTTGGTGTTTTAGGGTTTGGTGGAGTGTTTAGAAAAAAGGAAGAAAATCAAACTAAAGCATTGGTGCTTGGCACTGTTTTTGCAAGTGCATTGAGATATATTTGCCACTTTATTAGTGGGGTAGTTATTTGGAAAGACTACGCACCGGCAAATACGATAAAAGCTATTGTGAAATATTCCGCTGGATATAACGCATCATATATGATTCCAGAGGTAATAGTAACGGTGATTGGTGTAGTAGCGTTGTCAAAGGTTGTAGATTTTACATCTGAGAACTTAAAAGTGGTTAGAAAAGAAAAAGCAACAGAATAAACATAGTTTTTATTATAACGGCTCTCTTGTTGGGAGTCGTTATTTTTGGTTTGTTATGTTGTTTAATTTGTTTATGATTAGAATTAAAATACAAATTACACTCGTGTTTGATATTATTAAAACAAAAACACCTATACTTATTATATATAGTTTTATTTTGAATTTTGTTTAGAATGTTTGAAATTTTAACATTTAAGTGGTAAAATGTTAAAATACAAAAAGAAAATCAAGAGGAGGATGCTAATTGTCTGATATAAAATCTAATGATAAAAAGGCTTCAGTAGAAGAAAAAGCATCAAAACCTGAGAAAGCACAAGGTGAAGAAATCACTCAGAAGATAGAAGAGCAAAAACAAGAAAATGACAAATCCGAAAGCTCGGAGCAAAATGCGCAAAAATCTCAAGAAGAGTTAGAGCTTGAGGCAGAGCTAGAATCAATAAAAGACCTTATGCAAACACAGGTTGACAAGCTTTTAGAAAATCCCGAAACATCGGATTGGAACGAGCTTGTAAAAACTGCAAGTCGAGAGATTAAGGAGTCAAAGCAAGCAAAAACACAAGTCGATTTATGTGAGGTTTGTGGCGAAAATCCAAAGGATAAAACCGTTTTTGAAGGCAATCCATATTGCACCCAGTGCAGAGAGCTTTTGAAAAAACATCCTTATAAATTCACAGAGTTTATTATGCCAGTTTTAGTGGTTCTATTGTTATTTTTATCAAGTTGGCAACTTGCAATGGACTGGGGAATTTTTAAAAGTGTTGCGGGTGCGCAGTCGCTAGTTCGCCAAAAAAAGCTTTATTCTGCGATGGAAGCATATGACGATGTAAATGTTCAAATAAAGGTAAATAACAAAGCACTTAGCAAAAAGATTTTATCAAACCAAATAAAGATATATAACAAAGCCGGAGTAGAATATTATGAGTCCATTGAGAGCTTTGTAAACAAGTATTTTAGTGGAGAAAATCTAAATTTGCCCTCAAATCGTACTATAAAAAAAGTTATGAATGATATTGATGATTTTAACAAAGTTTATGAGCTTGCAGGGGAGTCCTTTCAGTCTGCAAAAGATTATAAAAGCTTTGTAAAATCCTTTGACAAGGCGATAAAAGGCGATGAAAAAATCAAATATGATGAAAGCCTTGTAGAGTACTGGAAATATTATGCAGCATTTGCATTTGATGAAAAAAATGAAATCCAGTTAAAGCATCTCAAAAATATGGAGAAAAAATCCACGAGATATTCATCACTTTATTTACCAAATTTAGCACAACTAACACTGGCAATGAAGGACTATGAAAGTGTGTATAAATATTGTGATGCAATGGAGTCAAACAATTTAGAAAACCTAGATGCAAAGGCATATAAAGCGACTGCGTATAGATTGCAAAAAGATTTTGCAAAGTCAAAATCAGTCACAAAAGAAGGACTTAAAATTGACAAAACCCAGTCGCAAATGAATCATCAAATGGCGATTTTATTGTTGCTTGACGGCAAGCCAAAAGAGGCAAAGCTCTATGCAAAAACAGCATATGAAAATGCAAAAATGCAACATACTTTTATATTAAGTGGAAACTTATACGCTCTTTGCGCACACCTTGATGGCGACTCGCAAACTTACACAGAGTTAGAAGAAGAGCTAGGAGAGCAATTTTCAAAGGATGTTGTAAGCATTGTAGAAGGTTCAAAATCAGTAGAAGATGTGTTTTTAAAAGGGGAGGGTGATTTAAGTTGGAAATGATTTATACAGCAATTAAATATATTACTTTTCCTGGAGCGGTGTTTAAGGCTTTTTTAGAGCATTTAACCTGCCGTCTTTATGAAGTTCCCGTTGAGGACATAAGGTCGCTTCAACCAAATGAGTTATGCGGTCATATTGAGCATGAGCTTGTGAGGGGAAGAAAAAGTTTTGGCGTTTGCTTTTTGCCGTTTATACTTAGTTTAATTTGCGGTCTTTTAGTGCTAACTCCAGCAGCGATAAATATAATATATTTGGGTCAATACAATATTATTTCAATTTTTCTTATGTATTTTGGAATTTCACTTTTAACAAATATGTTCCCAATGGTTGAGGATGTTTATTCAATGTGGGAGAGTCTTTACGGGCAAGGTAGCACAGCAAAAAAATCGTCAAAGATTTTGCTTGCAATTCCAGCATCTATTATGTACATAGGTGCATTACTTGAGAATTTTGGAATAACATTTTTAACATCGATTCTATTTGCTTTTGCACTTCCAAATATAATAGCATCGTTTATTTA
>CAZEKQ010000043.1:0-456 GCA_964512735.1 uncultured Eubacteriales bacterium
ATGTGGGATGCGACTAGATAGATTTAACAACGCTAAGAAGTCAGAAGAATTTCAATCCACGCACCCCATGTGGGATGCGACCATAACTTCAGCGCTGAGTAGATGGAAACAATGGAATTTCAATCCACGCACCCCATGTGGGATGCGACAAAAGATTAAAAGAAAGTTTTATAAATATATACATATTTCAATCCACGCACCCCATGTGGGATGCGACTCAATATCATGATGGGGGGTATGGCTCGGGAAATAATTTCAATCCACGCACCCCATGTGGGATGCGACAATAGTACGATATAACCGCTACAAATACTATCAAATTTCAATCCACGCACCCCATGTGGGATGCGACACATATACAGTTAATAGCAGCTAAAGATAGAAAAATTTCAATCCACGCACCCCATGTGGGATGCGACTTTTAGAACAAGTAAACGGAGCACATGAAGAAGAGAT
>CAZEKQ010000043.1:466-9536 GCA_964512735.1 uncultured Eubacteriales bacterium
TCTTAGACAGCAAAAAAATTTCAATCCACGCACCCCATGTGGGATGCGACAACATCACCAAAAGAAAGAGTTGTGCTAAAAACAATTTCAATCCACGCACCCCATGTGGGATGCGACTGCAAAAACAACTAATTGTGCATTAATTTCTATAAATTATAGTTTTTATTCATAGAAAAGTGCATTTTTTGTTATTTTAAATCAATTTATCGTTTTTCTTAGTAATTTAAAAAGTTAAATCTACTAAAAAGCAATGTGTGCTACATATTCGCACCTATATAATTAAAGGCCCTTTTAAATCTAATACTGTTTTAGTTCCGATATGAATTACTTTGTTTTTATAATTTTTTCCTAAATAATATATTCTAAGACTATCCTTTTCTGGATCTATTATTTTTGATAAAATATTTTTAACCTCAATTGATTTCGAATAATCCATTATACATTCAAATACGGAATTTTGAACCCTTTGCCCATAATTAACACATTCTTTAGCTACTCTTCTTAATCTGTTTCTCCCTTCTGGAGTTTGAGTATTAACATCATAAGTAATTATTACTAACATTTTACTTCCTACTTCCAAAGAAACGGCGGATACTCGTCTAAATCGCCCCTTAAATATCTAGCTAATAATAAAGCTTGTACATAAGGCAATAATCCCCATTGAATTTTTTCTTTTAAAAATGGATGAGTTATTTCTTCTTGTTTTTTATTTTGCCATGATGTTAAAAACTTTTTTAATCCTTCTTCATTAAATTCGACGGCACCGTTTTCTTTTATTATAAAATCACATTTATTTATAATTTTTTTATTAATAAGTGATATAACAAATCTATCAGCATATATTGACCTTAATTCTTCCATTAAGTCTAGCGACAGTGAAACTCTTCCTGGACGATCAGTGTGTAAAAAACCAACATATGGATCTAAACCAACAGTTTCTAAAGCAGAAGTGCACATGTTAGAAAGTAAAGCATATGAGAATGAAAGCATTGCATTTACATAATCTCTTGGAGGTCTTCGATTTCTAGTTTTAAATACAAAATCATCTTTTTGGCGCAATATTAATTCATCAAATACGGAAAAATATATTGATGAAGCTTGTCCTTCAATACCTCTAATTTCTTCAGAAGAAATAGCTCTTTTCAAATTGTTTATAGAATCGGTTAGAAAAATCGACTTTCTCTTTAATAATTTTACATCCAATACATACTCATGATCTCTTATTGCTCTTTCTATAACCCATTTGGAATTAAACAATTTTCCTAAAATAAAATTTTTGGATATAGAGCACCTTTCTATATCATCTCGAGAAACATTATATTGTTTTTTTCTAAGCAATACATTTCCATATCTCGGTCCTTTAACACGAGCAAGAAATTTTCCATTATTACTTAAAAAACATAATGATATATTTTTTTCACAACATACTCCCATTAAAGCAGGACTAACACCTGAATAACCAAAAGTTATTATTTCTTCAATATTGTGAAGAGGAACTCTAGCTACTACATCAGAGGATTCTAAAATAACTATATTCTCGCCATCTAGTGACAAATATCTATCTGGATTAGTTATATAAAGTGTATTATTTAATTTTCTCACTTTTACATCTCACTTATTAAATTTTCAATATATTTTTTTACGGAAATATTTTGATTCAATCTTGGTATACACAAGTTATTTAAAGAACATTGGCTACATTTTTTTGATATTTTCACCTTGGGAATATAACCTCTTTTATAATATTTATGCATTTCATCAAATGATTTTTGCACTTTGTCCCTTAATTCTTGTGTGAAAATAATTTTTTCTCTTCTCTTTGTATTGCCATAAAATAAATAACCATGTTTAATTGTACAGCAAAACATTTCTTCTAGGCAAATTGCTTGGGCAGTTAATTGAAGAATGTCAACATCATCTATCTTGGGTTTTCCTTTTTTGTATTCTATAGGTAATGGTAGATATTTATACTCTCTACCATGTATTTTAACACCATTTTTATCTAAATGGAATTCTACAACATCACACTCACCACTAACACCTAAAATCTTAGAATTAATAGGTAAAGACCTAGTTATTATGATGTTTCTCCTTTTTTCACTTCGATTAGAATGTACTTTTTCATGGAAAACCCTTCCAATAGTTGTATGAAGATTTTCTTCCCAGGACATTTCGATGTGAATTAAAGCCCACTGTCTCTTGCAAAAAGCAAAGTGTTGAATACCAGATAACAGAAGAAAATCCTCTTCTTTATATTCCTTCATATATGTCCAATTGTAAATCTTCAAGATTTTCAACTGTTATATTATAATCCTCAATTTTTTTAGGAATAACAACACCATCTTTTTTATTAACCTTAACACTATCATGTGTTTTTTTAGTAGAGTATTGCCCTAGTTTATTATTATGAGTCCACCAATATAATTTGTGAATATTCATACTACCTTCTGGTCTAGCTGATGATGCGTCATTAACAAATAATGTTCTAATTGCTTCTTTTATTTTATCAGCATCTCCTTCAGTAAATCCTGTTTTTTCTGCTAGTTGAACATTAATACTTCCCTTTAATTCGTATACACCAAAATCAACTCTATGTTTCATTCCCATTGTATCGGAAGCTTTTCCACTAGTTGCTTCACTATTGACACTTTTGGTTATTTGAATACTTGATATATCGATCGTATCGACACTAAAAGCTGGATGGATAGATACTGGGCCTCTTATTCCTAGAGATAATTTTGACCCCTTAAATGCAAATACTTGACCAAAACTCCTTACATCTAACCATTTCTCATTAGCTATTTGAGCGAATGTTTCTGCATCTGCTTCTTTAGCTTTATCTAACTGTTCTTTTAACTCAGGAGAGGCATCAACTCTTTCTCGTAAACTTTTATAACCATCGTTGTTTTTTTCATCAGATTGAACAAAAATGTCTTCTCCCATATCAAGTAATCTATTTCTAATTTTCCTTTTTATACAAACATCAGAGATCTCTCCAAAACCATCCAATGTTGTCCTTGGCATATTCCCATTAAGGGGATCACCATTTGAATTAGCGTTTTCTACTACTATTATTGCTTTAAAATCAATTTTATTTTTTAGAATATTCATTTTATTCCTCCTCTAAATATTCAATTTCTTTTTTTTCTTTTTTATTATTAAATAAATCTTGTCTTTGGGCATCAAAACCTAAAACTAAGCTCCCATCAAGATTTTTAGCTTTCTGAAACTCATCAGGGTCAATTTTTTTGGAAATTTCTCCTAATAGTTCATAAAGTCTACCACCACGTGCTCCTAACCTTTGCTGATGCGGCATTAATTTTTCTCGAATAATCATCCAAGTACTAGCTGGAGACATAGAAAATCTGGTAAAATATCTAATTGCATTTGTTGACCTGATTCCTTCAGAACTTCCTTCAGAAAGGTTTGCTCTTAATGACCAAGCCTCTATTGCATCAGCTATAGCTAACATTCTGCCACAATTATAAGCTAAATTGGCGGTATCTTTTAATTCCATTGTATACTCCTCCTTTTCATAATCTAATAAATACTTTCTATATACAGCACAAGTTATAGTTAGTATTTTATACCAGTTGTGAATTGAACTATAATTTTGTGGATGTTTAGAACGCTCTAACAATTTTAAGACTATATCTCTAGGTATTTTTCTTCCATCTATTACGGACGGAATTAATCTTTCAATTGCATTACCGAGTATTTTATCATCTACTTTAATTAACTCATTTTGTTCTGTCCCATATGCACACCTTGCTATTTCATATAATGATGGTGCACCGTAAAATATAAACTGTTTCTTTTGAATAAATTTATAACTGTGCCTCCAAGATGCTTCTTCATGCCATTTTTTTATATTGTCAATTAATTCATTACCTACTTTACCGTTATATTCTCTATAGAAAATGACAGACAACCTTCCGGTAGTTGGAGCCTGAAGTCCGATTAAAGAGAGTTTAGTGTTAGGTTCTATTTTTGCTCTATAACTTAATATTGCTTTATTAAATTCTTCAGCTAAATCTCTTTTAGTTAAATCTTCTGTATTTTGATTCTCCAAAGAGTTAAAGGTAAAATCAACTGTATCTTCCATATATTTAGGTACAGCATCTATTCCCCATAGAACAAACACTTTTTCTCCGACGCGCTTTCCTTGGTTTTCAATTAGCCATTTAAGTGCATTATGTGCTTTTTGTGAGGTTTCATAACTAACTGCAATAGCTTCATCAGCCTGATGGAATCTTCCTTTATATGTTACGAAAGTAGTATCATTTGAAGATATCAACTTCGCTTTATCACCCGAACTTAATATTTTGGATGGATGATTATTAGTTATTCTTTTTTCCTCTCCAGAAATATAACATAGTTTATTAATACCTTCTTTAGATAAATAGTAATTAACATAGCTATTAATTAAATTATCATCTTCCCATACTGCATCGGGAGTATTGTTTGATTCATTTACTCTAAATCTGACAAATGAATCAATTTGATTTCCAGCTGATAACTTTTTTTCGCTGGATTCGAATTTTTCAGTTAATTTATTATTTTCATCTAACGATAGAATTTTATAATCAACCAAATCAGTTATTAATTTTCTTTTAGACAAATAATTATAAATGATATTTAATTTATTATTAGCGTAATCAGAATCTTTCCAACTTTTTAATTGATTCATATATTCTTGAAAATGTTTTTCGCCTTTTTTATCAGTGAAATGATCAAAATCTCCTGCTATATATTGTAGTTTATCACACAAAGCATGTGGAGCTACTCCTGAACTTCTACTTGCAGAGGCCTCTGTTACAGGAATTATTGTCGGCGCACTTTCATGATCTACTAATTCAGCATATATAATTTCACTGTCAGTATTTAATGTTATTTCTATATGTGCATTTTGAGTAGAATGTGCTATTGGCAAAAGTTTTTTATCTCCTTGTTTTACAATATTATCGTAAGTATCCGACAACGTTTTAAACCAACTCATTTTATCACCTCACTTTTGTAGCCATCTAAAATTTCTTCTTCATCAAGACTGCGATAATTCGTTTCATCGAATTTTTTAGATTCCATATCCCTTATATAAATTTCTTTAGGACAGTCTTCTGGTCTTAAAAAGTAAATAACACCATCAACCATTTTTGGATACCAAAGTTTCGTATATAATTTACCTTTACCATTTTCGTCGGGATAACTCAACGAATGATATTGCAGTCCAAATTCCATTTCGCCCATACCATCATAATAACTTGCTTCATCTTCAAAATTAATTGGTTCTACATAAGCCTGGCATTCTCTAGTTCCTAAAAACACATCTCTTCTGCCGCCTTTACTCAGGGCTCTTTTAGCGATAAAATAATGTTTGTTTTCATTATGGTCTTCTTTTAACTCTGGCCTATTTGTATTGAACTCAAAGTGGCAAGTTACTATATAAGCCACATCTTTTAAATATAAATATCTAGATAGATCATTACCACCACTATATTTGATAGGTCTTATTCCTTTTGATTCTGTCTGAATTTTGTTTACAATCTTGACTTTATCAACATACCAAATAATTGCTGGTTTCCAATAAATTGATTCACAGATTCCTTTTAATGCCTGATATGTCGGGAGCATCATCGTAGATTTTTCCCCGCCGATTTTGGTTACAGGATCTGTAAAAAGAGCATATTTCCCGGATACTTTAAACGTTAAACTATTTTTCATTCTAACCTCCTTATTGAATATTTGGTTCCATATACTTATCCAAAGTTATTCCGATGTTTTTGCAGTAAAAACCTTCTTTTAATATGAACACCCCCTCTATTTCGCACTTCTTAAATGCATTTAATTTATTTAACTCAATATATTTTTGCTGAAAAATATTGACTAAATAGTTCTGTGATTTATTAATAGCTTCGTATTTTTGTTCTAAAGTTGAGCTTGATAGTAACTCACTTATAATGTCTTTTCCTTCTTCATATGGAACTATTATACTTTTTGTATTATCTTCAATAACTTTAAAATTTTTAGCAGCAGTTTTAAATTGATAACAGAAAGATAAAGGATATTTTTCTTCATTGAAATCATTATAAGTACTATGTTTATTATTTAAAGACAAAAGTTTATAAATAGTTGTTTTTTCTTTTTCTAAAAAATAATCGTGCTGTTCATTAATCAATCCTTCTTTAATAAACATAGCAAAATATTCCTCAATTGCTTTAGCAGAAAGTAAACTATTATCATATATATCTGGTTGTTTTCTATATATGTCTAATATATTATTAGCTTTAAGTTTCCCAATATTAATTGACAATATTTTACTGGTATTTTCTAACTCATTATCTAGATTTACCACATATACTTTCCCCATCTTTTTTTCACCGTGGCGATTACACCTACCAGCGGCTTGAGCAATAGAATCCAGCCCAGATAAACTTCTAATAACCGCATCAAAGCTTATATCAACACCACACTCAATAACTTGAGTACTTATACAAATCATGTCCTCTTTCATATCTAAAGAATTCTTCATTTGAGATATTACATCGCTGCGGTGCATAGGGCAAATATTAGAGCATAAATAGTAAATTTTGCCACTATACTTTGTATGCTTAATATAATTAAATAAATTTTCAGCCGCCTTAATAGTATTAACTACAAAAAGTACACTTTTATTAGTTTCCTTAACTTTCAAAATAAAATCAACAGCCTCTTGAGAAGAATAACCTCCCTTAATAGTCTTATCTATAACTTCTACTCTTTTTAAAGCACTGTAAGCATCATTTACATCAGACACAATTTCATTATTATTAGATAATTGAATCGGTTTTTCTAACTTGTGCAGCAAAGGTTGAGTAGCAGTACATAAAACAATCGTACAATTTAAATATCTACTTAAATAATTACAAACTTCATTAAATAAAGTACTGCAGTGAATAGGAACACTTTGTGCTTCATCAAATATAATAACTGAATTCATTAAACTTTGTAGTTTTCGCAAGTCTTGGGATGAGGATGAAAAAAATATATTTAAAAACTGAACTACTGTAGTAAATATTATAGGATGTTCCCACCTTGAACTTAAAACTTTAACGTGCTCTTCATCTTCATATTCATCATTAGTTTTTATCTCTTCAATAACATTAGAGTGAAATTCTAATAATTCGTTATTACATTTTAAAGTTTCCCTTACCACTTTCGCATTTTGCTCTAGTATACTAGTATATGGTGCGACATATATTATTTTGGTTTTGTTATTTATCTTCGCATGATTTAAAGCGAAATTTAAACTAGATAAAGTTTTGCCTCCTCCAGTCGGTACAGTAAGTGTATAAATTCCAGTTTTATTATTAGCAAAATTATAACAATCTAAAGCTATTTCATTTCTTTTATTAAAGACTAATTGTTGAAAAGCACTATTAGCTTTACTTTCCTTAAATGACTCCATTTTTATATTTAAGTTTTTAATATAAGAAATTAAATAGTTCTGAATCGAATCTTCTACTAAAACGTCTTTAACTAAGCCAAATTTAAAACTATCTAGCCAATCTGAATCTATTAAAATACTATATAATATTTTAATTAATAAATGTTTAGCAAAGTAATAACTTTGAGCAGTTTTATAATCTTTGTTAAACTTTATTAAATAATTTTTTATTTCTATAACTGCTTTAGAAAACAATTCAGAAATATCAAACTCCTCAAATAAACATTCAAACTCTTTTTTAACAGATAAATAATCATTAAACTTGTTTTTACAAATTCTTTTTAATAGGGGAATATTAAAGTGATCATCAACAGAATTAGGTAAACCGCCATGGTGATAACAAATTATTAAAGAAATAATTTCAGCGGTAATTTTGTCAAATACATCACTACTTTCTTCTGAAGGTATCATATCGTATATATACTTAGCACCATACATACCATGATCTACTTTAGCTTCGTTATCTGAATTTATATATAATTGAAAATCATCACTCAACTTACCCATGTCATGTAGCAAACCAGCCAAAAAAGTTACATTACCCAAATTCAATAATGTTCCCCTATTCTTAGAAAGATTTGCAACATTTAATAAATGACATTTTACACTTTGAGTTTTACCATCTTTACTTTTTCTTGCTATTTTCATAAATTACCTCGAAACTTCTAGAAGTTAATACTTATAATTAAAGTATAACAGACTATACCTTTTTCAACAAATACCAACAACAAAATACCCCTCAAGAGGGGCTTTGTCATAATAAATAATAACATTTTTTCAATCCACGCTGTTATAACAATAGCGACAAGTTAATTATAAATTAACTTACTCATGCGAGCACTAATATTATAACATTTTATTAACCATGAACCAAGCCACTCTTATAATTTTTTTAATATCTCTATAATACTTGTTATAAACAAAACATATAAATCCTTTTTTTATTTAAGTTTTCTAATATCATGTTAACATATAAAAACAAGATTGTCAAATTCAATGTTATTATATATTATTGTTAGTTATCTTTGCTTGATTAAAATAACCATTAAAAGATAAGATAATTATTGGGGCTGTATATATTAAAAATGGTAATAAGGTAAAACCAGCAATCGAATAAAAAAGTGATCCTATAAATGATGCCCATGGTTTCTCTTTAAAAAAACTAAACCAATTTAATAACACTCCTATAGCCATTATGATTAAATGAGGCATTACAAATATAGTAACTATAGGATTTGGAAATTTAATATTATTAATAACCATATATAATCCTGTTCCATAATATACAAAAATTACCAATACATATAAAGACCCTAATAAACTAGCTACAAATAAAACCTTACTTTTCTTTTTAAACATTTTTTTCTCCTTCAATAAAATATTTACAAAATCCTATACTAGCAATTTCGTGACTAAAGTATAGCAAAGAATTATTTGTTTTGCAAAAAAAGTCGGAATTTGGGAAATTGAAAACGTTTAATAAAAAAATTATTCGTTTTTTTTGAATAATTTTTTTATTTCTTCTGCTTTGCTATTCCATGAATTATCTTTAGCATCTTTTATTAATTGTTTTTGATAAGTCTTCGT
>CAZEKQ010000044.1:0-8902 GCA_964512735.1 uncultured Eubacteriales bacterium
TTGAGCCGTTTCCTGCATTTATCCAGTCTATTATATCTGCTGGTGGACTTGTGTCAGCAGTAGAAAAAGGACTATTGGGGGAGACAAAATGAATTACAACATAGCGTTAATAAAAGGTGACGGAATAGGGCCAGAGATTGTTGATTCAGCGGTAAAAGTGCTTGACAAAATCGAGGATAAGTTTGGGCATAAGTTTAGCTATCAGGATGTTTTAGCTGGTGGTTGTGCAATTGACCAAACAGGCGAGCCACTACCACAAGAGTCAGTAGACATATGTTTAAAAAGTGATAGCGTTTTGCTAGGTGCAGTGGGAGGTCCTAAGTGGGACACTTTGCCGGGGCATTTAAGACCTGAAAGGGCGCTACTTGGAATACGCAAGGCACTTGGACTTTATACAAATATTCGTCCGGCTGTTTTATATCCCGCACTCAAATCAGAGTGCCCGCTTAGAGATGATATTGCCCAAAAAGGCTTTGATATGGTAATAATTCGCGAGCTTATAGGTGGAATGTATTTTGGTGACAGAGGCAGAAGGCAAGGGGAAAATGGGCTTGAAGCTTATGACACAGAATGTTATTCTGAAATGGAAATAGAGCGTATAGGCAGAGTTGCATTTGACACAGCAATGAAAAGGGGTAAAAAGCTTGTAAGTATTGACAAGGCAAATGTGCTTGAAAGCTCAAGGCTGTGGCGAGAGGTTATGCACAAACTAAGCGAAGAGTACCCAGAAGTTGAGTATTCTGATATGCTAGTTGATAATGCTGCAATGCAAATTGTAAGAACGCCATCTCAGTTTGATGTTGTGGTTACAAGCAATATGTTTGGCGACATTTTGTCTGACGAGGCGTCAATGGTAACTGGTTCAATCGGACTTTTGCCATCAGCATCGCTAGGCGATAGCACTTGTGGAATGTATGAGCCAATTCACGGTTCTGCGCCTGACATTGCAGGTCAAGACAAGGCAAATCCAATTGCTACAATACTTTCAGTTGCTATGATGCTTCGCTATTCTTTTAATTTAGAGCAAGAGGCAGTTTGCATTGAAAAAGCTGTTTTAGAAGTTTTAAACCAAGGATACAGAACAACAGATATCCTAGGCAACAGTGGTGCAACACCACTGTCTACAACAGAAATGACAAATAAAATTTTAGAAAATATGTAGTAACACCTTAAAACAAAAAGCTCCAATGCGTTGAATTTTTAAAACTCAATGCTTTGGAGCTTTTATTTTTATTTATAAAAATTAGTGTGAGTATTCAATTATATTTGCCTTTTGACCTAGTTTGTCTTTTACTTCGTCTTGAATTTGTTTTGCGTAAGGGCAAAAATGACCATCGCTACTTACTTTTGTAATGCAAGACGCAAGCACGATTGTATCCGCACCGTTTTTAATCATTTTTCTAGCTCTTTTTATAATGCTTTTGCCAGGGCAACCTCCACAAGTGCTAACACCGATTATTTGAATATCTTCGTTTATATCTTTAAAAGCCATTTTTTTTGAATTTATAGCCTTAAAGCATTTTGCACCACAGCATTTATCCTCAGTTTTAAGGCATCTAATTAGTCCGATTTTCATATCTAAAACCCCTAATTAATAATAAAAAATAGTACCCAGACAAGTAGTCTAAGTACTATTTTACAATTAATTAAAAATCAAAACAATAGAAATTATAAATTGGAAAAAACTTATTAATAATTCTCTTTGCGAACCTCGAAGTAAGATTTTGAGAATGAACAAACAGGGCAAACCTCTGGAGCTTTTTTACCCATCACAAGGTGACCGCAAACACGGCACTCCCACATTGTTTCTTCGCCTTTTTCAAAAACTTGTTGCATCTCAACATTTTTAAGCAATGCACGATAACGCTCTTCGTGAGCTTTTTCAATCTCGCCAACCTTGCGGAATCTCTCAGCCAAATCAGCAAAACCTTCTTCTTCTGCGTCCTTTGCAAAGCGGTCATACATATCTGTCCACTCGTAATTTTCGCCCTCGGCAGCAGCCAAAAGGTTTTCGGCTGTGTTTCCAATTCCGCCAAGCTCTTCAAACCAAATCCTTGCGTGCTCTTGCTCGTTTCTTGCAGTCTTTAGGAAAAGTTCAGCAAGCTGGTCATAGCCCTCTCTTTGAGCAATAGTTGCAAAATATGTGTATTTATTTCTCGCTTGGCTCTCGCCAGAAAAAGCTTCTGCTAGATTCTTTTCGGTCTTTGTTCCCTCATATTTATTAGCAGTCGCTGAAGTTTCCTCAACTAAAACAAAAACGGATGCAGGTTGGTTACATCTTGGGCATTTAAAGTCCTCTGGTAGTTCTCCCTCGTGGATATAACCACATACAGTACAACGATATTTTGGCATTTTGTTTTCCTCCTGTGAATTTATATTTTTTTTATTAAAGCTATTTAATAACTTTTCTACTATATCTTTTGGAAAATCATCAGGATAATTCCCGTTTAATAAAGAGTTTAAAAAGTCATTGGCATTTTGACTTTGTGGAATCATATATCCTGATTCGCGAATAATATCCTCAGCCATAATTCTATTAGATTTTTCAATAGCTATGGCAAGTTTTCCTGATAGTTTGTTTGCAATACTTTCTTGTTGTGACTTGCTACGAAGCAGTATTTTTAAAGAATCCACAACATCATCAGTTTTCTCCTGCTGTGGTGGATATTCGTGAGGGACCATAGAAATAGCTCCCGATGGGCAAGCATCGGCACAGTCACCGCAACCAATACATTTAGATACATCAATTATACTATTTTCTGTATCTGAAGCGCCAGTAGGGCAGACATATAAACACAAACAGTCTTTAGTGCAAAGTCGAATGTTTCTTACTGCATATTTTTTAGGCATTTATATTACCCCCTTCAATCTTTTCCATTTTCCAGTTAGGTACTTTACAAACGGGGCATAGCTCGGGAAGGTTGTCCCCAATATATATAAAGCCACAAATAGTGCAGACATAAACACCGGTGTTTTCTAGCATTGCGTCACCCTCATTTTGATATCGGAGCAAGATAGAATTTAGAATTCTAGTTACCTTTTCACTCCACACAAGAGCACGCAAAGCACCACGGTCTTTTGCGTTTTCGCATACGGCGTTAGCATTTGGAAACCCTTGTCCAAGGTCTTTTTCTATTAGTTTTATTAGTTCGTCAAAGCTAGGGTCTTTTGCAGATGGCGATACAGATTTAAAATAATCTGCAAGCTGTGTAAAAAGCTCGGACTCCTCAGGCTTATATTGCTTTTCGCATCCACGAGCAAGGTTAGAGCAAAGCGCGCTCATTTCAAGAGCAGAAAGCTCTCTCATATCGTCATCAAGCTCACTTACAGGAAGTGGTTTTTTTGGTGTGGCAGTGGCAGAATCACCCTGCTTTTTAAACTCTGATTTTGTAGCGCCACAAAGTGGGCAAACCCAATCGTCGCCTAGAGTTTCCCAAGTGGTACCGGGTGCAATTCCAGCTTCAGGAATTCCTTTTGATTCGTCATATACATATCCGCAAATAGTACAAACATACTTCTCCAAATCGTTACCTCCCTTATCAAAATTAAATATATTATACCATAATTATAGTTTAAAATATAGCTATGTTTTTGCTTTTTGCAATGCTTTTAATGACAATATCAAATTAAAACACTAAAAAAATAACTACAGTTAAAATAATAACATATTTTATTTATATTTTATGTGAGCGAGTTACATACAAAATAAAAGTGCCAAACGATAACGCTTGGCAAAAATATAACAGCTATTTTATTATAAATTGTGCAATTGCAAGCAACCAAATGTGTAGCGGATAAAAAACATAAAACAAATATTTGTTAAACTTAGTGTTTGGGCCACGCTCACCATTATAAAGTAAAATAAATGGGATAACACAAATCAGCAAGAAATCGGAGTTAAACATTAGCATATTTATTGTTTCGTTTATTGTGTCGTATTTTGTGTAGGCTGTAAAAAACAGCAGGGCAGAGAGCAAAAAGTAAGCAAAAAACATTATTTTTCTTTTATCTTTAAAGAAATATGTTATCAATATAAAGGGAATAAGTGATGTGCCACCTTCTGTAAACAAGCATAGGGGAACTAGAAGTATAGCTAAAAGGATTATGCCTAGTTTTTTCTTGCCCGTATTTTTGCGACCAAGCTCTAGCAAATTAATTATTGCAAGCCCTAGTGCAAGTGTTAAAAATATGTTGTAACTAATGTGAACATCTTTAGAGCCTAGGGTTTTGTTTAGTATAAAATTTCCAACACCCATTACTATTCCCCAACTAAGTACCCGAACATTATATTTTAGCCTGTTTCTAGTAAAGAAAAAACCTTCTACTAAAAAATACCCAAACAGTGGTGCTACAAATCTTGATAATGGATGAAACCATAGCGGAAAAACATCGCTAAATGTAAAATATAAATGGTCCATAAACATTACAACAAGAGCAATGCTCTTGAGTTGAAATGCGTTTAACTTTTTCATTCTTTCACCTTCAAATAAATTTTATCTATATAAAAATGTACATTTTATAGCCACAAGGCAAAAAGAATTATATCACAGCAAATCGCCATATGTGTGAATAAGCAACGACAAGTTTATAACATTTAAGTTACATAATTGTTATAGAAAATTACAAAAGAATAAAATCAACTCCCATTACAACAATGAGAGCCGATTTTTTAAGGGAATGTATAATATGTGTAAAATGTAAGATGTTTAATAGTTTTTAGTCTACAAATAAGATACGACTTTAAATCATTAAATATTGTTTGCAAACAGGTTTTTAAAAAGCCCAATAATTGTTCGCAGCGGCAACGGTTTGAAAGTTTATTGCAATAACTTGCGTTGCAGCAATCAAATCATCTGCATCTCTTGAATATTTTGGACGCAGCTTTTGCCTAATCGCTTCTGATGGTTGAGTATATTCAACACCTTTTTGAGAAAGTTTAATGGCAAGCTCAAAACCCTCTTGTGGCGTAGCAGTCTTCAAGCTTTTAAACCACTCGTTCATATGTTTATCCCTCCTTGCTGTTAATAGTATATGTACCAAAAATAAAATGGTCACACACTACCTTGCAAAACGTTAAAGGAATATTTTTAAAAATCGTTTGATGATTTATAAAATATCAATAAGCTCACCAGCAAGTGCCTTGTTAATGCTTCTAATTGCGCAAAACTTTCCACACATTGAGCAAGAGTCTTCAATCTCGGGCTTTCTATCATTGCGTATTGATTTTGCAGTTTCAGGGTCTATTGAACATTCCCATTGTGCTTCCCAGTCAAGTGATTTTCTAGCGTCAGCCATTTTATCGTCAAGCTCTCTAGCACCCCTAACACCCTTTGCAATGTCGGCAGAGTGGGCAGCGATTTTTGTGGCAATAATTCCTTGCTTTACATCATCAATATTTGGCAAGGCAAGATGCTCTGCCGGCGTTACATAGCATAAAAATGACGCACCGGCACTAGCGGCAATTGCACCACCAATAGCAGAGGTAATATGGTCATATCCCGGTGCAATATCCGTAACTAAAGGGCCTAAAACATAAAAGGGAGCGCCACTACAAATTGTTTGCTGAATTTTCATATTAGCCTCAATTTGGTCGATTGGCATATGTCCGGGGCCTTCAACAATAATGCTAACATCTTTCTCCCACGCTCTTTTTGTAAGCTCTCCAAGCCTTACAAGTTCATCAATTTGGCACACATCAGAGGCATCGGCAAGGCATCCAGGCCTGCAAGCATCACCCAAAGAAATTGTCATATCATATTCACGGCAAATGTCTAGAATTTCGTCATAATATTCATAAAAAGGGTTTTCGTTCCCTGTCATACACATCCAAGCAAAAACAAGAGAACCGCCACGAGATACGATGTTCATCTTTCTTTTGTGATTTTTAATTTGGTCAATAGTTTTTCTTGTAATTCCACAGTGTAGCGTTACAAAATCGACACCGTCTTGAGCGTGCAATCTTACAACATCAATAAAATCTTTTGCAGTCAAGGTGTGCAAATCCCTTTGATAGTGTATAACAGAATCATAAACAGGCACAGTACCTATTATTGCAGGGCATTGCGATGTTAGTTTTCTGCGAAAGGGGATAGTATCGCCGTGTGATGACAAATCCATAATTGAATGTGCCCCTAAGTTTACAGCTTGCATAACTTTTTGCATTTCCACATCATAATCTTTGCAGTCTTTAGATACTCCAAGATTTACATTTATCTTTGTTTTAAGCATAGAGCCTACGCCTTGTGGGTCAATGCATTTGTGGTTTTTATTTGCACAGATTACAACTTTACCACTAGCAACTAAGGGCAAAAGCTCCTGTGTTGTCATAAGCTCTTTTTTGGCAACGCTCTCGAGCTCTTTTGTGATTATTCCTTTTTTTGCAGCTTCCATTTGTGTTGAATATGTATTCATTAATATTTCTCCTTATTAGTTATGTTCCAAGTGTGATTTAGTGGGCCACTACCTTTGCCAAGGTTTAGATTTGAATTCAAAGCACCTGAAATATATTTTTTTGCACGGCTAATAGACTCGTCCAAATCAAGCCCTATTGCAATGTTTGAGGCAATAGCACTAGAGAGGGTACAGCCTGTTCCGTGAGTGTTATTATTGTTAATTCGTTTTCCCATAAACCACTTAAATATACCCTTTGAATAGAGCAAATCGTTGGCGTTGTTTATACTGTGTCCACCCTTGCAAAGAACGGCACAACCGTATTTATCGCTTATGATTTTTGCGGCATTTTTCATACCGTTTTCATCTTCTATAATAGTTTCTGACAAAATAGATGCCTCGGGAATATTAGGCGTTAGTAAAATCGCAAGGGGAAACAGGTGGGTTTCAAGAGCTTTTATAGAATCGTCAACAATAAGCTTAGAGCCACTAGTAGCAACCATAACGGGGTCTACAATAATATTTTTTGCGTTATAAAATTTTAGCTTTTCAGATATAGCAGTAATTAGTTTTTCTGACGAAACCATACCGATTTTTATCGCATCGGGATAAATGTCGGTAAAAATACTGTCTAGCTGTTTTGCTAAAAAATCTGCCGGTGGCTCAAAAATATCAAAAACTCCCGTAGTGTTTTGTGCTGTTAGTGCCGTAATTGCACTCATTGCATAAACGCCGTGAGCAGTCATTGTTTTTATATCTGCCTGAATTCCGGCGCCACCACTAGAGTCGCTACCTGCTATTGTAAGTGCTGTTTTCATAATTTATCCCTTCTTTTTAAAGATTTAAAAGTTTTATGCATCTATCATTTTTTGTGCTAATTTTTTAAGCTCAGATGTAGCCTTCTCTATATTGGGGTTTGCTAAAACAGCGCTAATCACAGCCACTCCACATATTCCAGAGTTTGAAAGCTTTGCTATGTTTTTATCGCAAATTCCGCCAATTGCAATAACGGGAATATCAACAGCGTTGCAAATCTCTTTTAGAGTGTCAAGGTTTACATTTTTTGCGTCAGCTTTAGAGTTTGTGTCAAAAATTGCTCCAACACCTAAATAGTTTGCACCATCATTTTGTGCTTTTATTGCCTGCGAAACAGTTTGAACAGATACTCCAATTATTTTGTCGTTTCCTATTTGACTTCTAGCTTTAAAAGCGTTCATATCGTCTTGACCTAAATGAATGCCGTCGGCATTTGAGCGTATAGCAACATCAATATTATCGTTAATTACAAATGGGATATTGTGTTTACTACAAAGGTTTTTTATTGATTTTGCTTGTTCTAAAAAACTGTCAAAATCGAGGTCTTTTTCTCTTAGCTGGATAAATGTTGCCCCACCAATAATAGCTTTTTCAATCGCATATTCAAGAGTGTTGTCACCAAGCCAAGATTTGTCTGAAACAACATATAAAAGCAATTCATCTTTAAGCGATTTCATACTTTGCACCATCCTCTAGGGTTTTGCCGTCCATATGATAAATGGCGTCTATAATTCTATTTCTGTATGTTGAGTTGCCATCACCAGTTTGCATATTTTTCCAAGCGATTTCGCCCGCAAGCCCCATTGCGCATACGGCGGACACAGTAGCCTCAAGTTCATTTTTTGGATTTGCAACTAAAAATGCAACTATCATAGCCGACAGCTGACAGCCAGTGCCTGTGATTTTTGTCATTTCTGGTACACCGTTTTTTATGATATAGCATTTGTCACCATCTGTAACAATATCTATAGCACCCGTAACAGCGATTATGCAATTTATCTTTTTTGCAAAGCTTTTTATAAATGAAATAGAATTTTCAAGAGTGCTTTGGGTAACAGTATCTAGGTCGTTTGCGTCAACACCTTGAGTACTGGCATTCCCAAAAGCTAGTGCCTTAATTTCGGAAATATTTCCTCTAATTACATTTAGTCTAACATCACTCATAATCTGTAAAGATGTTTTTGTTCTCATCTCACTAGCTCCTGCACCAACAGGGTCTAGCAAAACTTTGTGGCCTAGCTCGTTTGCCTTTTTGCCGGCAAGCAGCATAGACGAAACGGTATTTTTGTTTAGTGTTCCAATATTAATATTTAGCCCACCGCATATGCTTGTAATTTCTTCCACCTCGTCCAAATCGTCTGCCATAATTGGACTAGCACCACAGGCAAGCAAGTTGTTTGCAACATCATTCACAGTTACATAATTTGTAATGTTGTGAACCAGAGGTGCTCTTTTTCTAACATTTTCGATACAGGTTTTTAACATAAAGGCTCCTTTCACAAAAATACAAACTGATATGTGTGTCAACATAAAAAAACCGCACACATACTCAAATAGAGCATATATGCAGAAAAAGATAGTCGCAAATATATCCCTACGTTGGCATTATCCAAATCAGGTTATGGGTCTGGGCAATACAGCCTACTCTCAGCCTGCTTTTCGCAAGCTCCCCTTTGTATTTTGATGTAATTATACT
>CAZEKQ010000045.1:0-8611 GCA_964512735.1 uncultured Eubacteriales bacterium
GTTTCATAAAATAATAGTGAAGTTGCATTAGATTTCAATATTATTATGGGAGGAAACGCTATGGCGGATACCAGAGGTTGCGGTTGCAATCAACCAATTAAAGAAGCCGTATGCATCGATACAAAAAGGATATATGATTCCTGTGCAGATAAGGATTGTATTTCAGGCATACAAGTTTGTTTTACAGATAGGAACCAAGAAATAATAAACTGTGCAAACTCAATTAGATGCAGAAGCTGTGAAGTTGTAAATTGCTTTATAGATGTAGAAGAAGTTCCTTTTAATCGTGGATTTTACTCAGTGGACATAACATTTTTTATTAAGGTAAAACTAGACACATACGCATGTTCTATCACGCCTTCTGTTCCTGCACAAGGGTTGGTAATATTCAATAAAAGGGCTATACTTTATGGAAGTGATGGAAGAGTTAAAACCTTTTCATCAGAGTTTTCGTCAGAAGAGTTTGACGAGCAACTTTTGCCAACAACTACAAACCCAATAGCAAAGGTTCAGTGTGTAGACCCTATTTGTTTAGATGCAAAATTGTGTCAAACGCGTGATTGTTGCGAAGCACCTTTTTGTGGTCTATCTAGTATACCGGGGTGCGTTTGTCGCCAGTTTGATGGCGCATTTACAGGATGTAATATTGAAAAATCAGTAAGGGTTACGCTTGGATTGTTTTCAATAGTGCAAGTTGAAAGAGATGTTCAGATTATGATACCGGCTTATGATTTTTGCTTGCCAACAAAAGAATGCAATAATAGCAAAGACGATCCATGTGATTCATTTAAAAAGATTAAATTCCCAGTTGATGAATTTTTCCCACCAAATTCAGACGACTTCGGCGATGAGGGAACCGATTTTCCAGACTGTTGCGGTTGTGGGGGATAAAAATTAAATGAAAAATTAATATTTTTCAAAAAGCAAAAAGCCAACTTGTTTTATCAAGCTGGCTTTTTTATATTATTTAATTGTAGATTAATACATTTCACCTTGAGCGGCAGCTGCCATTGCAGCGGCTGCTGCGTCACCTTGTGGGTCTGGAATATCAGTTACAAGTGATTCGGTTGTAAGAACCATAGCAGCAACAGAAGATGCATTTTGAAGAGCAGAACGAGTAACCTTTGTTGGGTCAATAATTCCTGCTTTGTACATATCAGCGTACTCTTCTGTAGCAAAGTTAAATCCGTAGCTTTTCTTTTTAGATTCAATAATTTGGTTTACAATAACAGAACCTTCAAGACCTGCATTTGTAGCAATTTGACGGATAGGCTCCTCAAGTGATTTGAGAACAATTGAAATACCTGTTTTAACATCTGCGTCCTGTGTTGAATCCATAAGTGCACTAACAGCAGGAATGGAGTTTAAAAGTGCTACACCACCGCCAGCAACAGTACCTTCTTCAACTGCAGCTTTTGTAGCAGCTAGAGCATCTTCAATGCGAAGCTTTTTCTCTTTCATTTCTGTTTCAGTTGCAGCACCAACACGAAGAACAGCTACACCGCCAGAAAGCTTTGCAAGACGCTCTTGAAGCTTTTCACGGTCAAAGTCGGATTCGCAGTTTTCGATTTGTGATTTAATTTGTGTAATGCGCGCAGAAATATTTTCAGACTGCCCAGCACCATTAACTATGATAGTATTTTCTTTAGAAACTTTAACTTGACGAGCACGACCAAGTTGAGGTAGGTCAGCATCTTTAAGCTCAAGTCCAAGGTCAGAAGTGATTACTTCACCGCCTGTGAGAATTGCAATATCCTCAAGCATTTCCTTGCGTCTGTCTCCAAAACCAGGAGCTTTAACTGCAACACAAGTAAATGTTCCGCGAAGCTTGTTAACAAGTAGAGTAGCTAAGGCCTCACCCTCAACATCTTCTGCGATAATAACAAGTTTTTGACCAGCTTGAAGAACTTTTTCAAGAACAGGAAGAATTTCTTGAATGTTAGAAATCTTTTTGTCAGTTATAAGAATATAAGCATCATCAATAATTGCTTCCATTTTTTCAGAATCAGTAGCCATGTAAGGTGAAACATAACCACGGTCAAACTGCATTCCTTCAACAACTTCACAGTCAGTTTCAGCAGTTTTAGACTCTTCAACAGTTATAACACCATCAGCAGAAACCTTATCCATAGCCTCTGCAATAAGCTTTCCAACATACTCATCATCAGCAGAAACAGTAGCAACTCTTGCGATGTCCTCAGAACTAGTTACAGGTTTTGAATTCTCTTTAATAGATTCAATAGCTACATCAACAGCTTGTGCAATGCCCTTTCTAACCATCATTGGGTTTGCACCAGCTGCAACATTCTTCATTCCCTCACGCACAAGTGCTTGAGCTAGTAGAGTGGCGGTTGTTGTTCCGTCACCTGCGATGTCGTTTGTCTTTGTTGCAACTTCTTTAACAAGCTGTGCTCCCATATTTTCAAAAGGCTCTTCGAGCTCGATTTCTTTTGCAATTGTTACACCATCGTTTGTAATAAGCGGTGCGCCGTACTTTTTATCAAGAACAACATTACGACCTTTAGGTCCGATTGTAATTTTTACAGTATCACTAAGTTTGTCAATACCAGTTTGCAATGCCTTGCGAGCTTCTTCGCCATAAATAATTTGCTTTGCCATAAAAAAATCCTCCATTAAAATTTAGTATTATAAATATTTATATTATTCTACAATTGCAAGAATATCACTTTGTTTTACAATGGTGTACTCTTCGTTATCAAGCTTTACCTCTGTTCCAGAGTATTTGCCGATAATTACTCTATCGCCAACATTTACATACATTGCGACTTCTTTGCCCTCAACAACTCCACCAGGGCCTACTGCAATAATCTCTGCAATTTCTGGTTTTTCTTGTGCAGATGCAGCAAGGATGATACCGCTCTTTGTTGTTTCTTCAGCTTCTATTGGTTTTACAACAACACGGTCAGCAAGTGGTTTGATTGTCATAAAAAATTCCTCCTAAAAAGTTATATTATTAAAAGTTTTAGCACTCGATTGCTTTGAGTGCTAAAACTATTGTAGACATTTTCACATCAAAAATCAAGTATTTTTTTTAAAGTTTACAATTATGTAATATTTGTTGCAAATGGCTATTTAAGTAAGTATAATGTTTAAGAATTAATAAATTGATGAGGTTTGTATTAATGAACAATAATAGTATAATTACATTAGAAAAATTGCGTAACTTTTTTATGTCAGAAATATTTATGGCGGTTGTTTGTATAATGGCTGCACTTGTTACAATAACAAAGCAAGAGATTTATGGTGCTGTTATATTTGTTTTGATAATCAGTTTTTTGCTTGTTATTTGTGATGATGTAATAGTTACTACCTTGCCTTTTTTGTTGCTATCCTGCTTTGCTGCCAAGTGTAAAAATTCATTTGATATTTTTATAGGCTTTTGGTGGATTGTGTTTATAGTAGTTCCGGCATTTGTTTTTCACTTTGTCTATTATAGGGATAAAAAGGCTTATTCTATGGGCAAGAGTTTTTGGACAATATTTATGGTGTCAATTGCAGTAACTTTGGGCGGAGTAGGTATAATTTCGCCACAAGAGTATTTTGCGGGTGTTTCTATTTCAAACATTTTAGGTCTTGGATTTGGAATGTTGCTTGCATATTTTTTGATGAACGGCTCTTTCAAACCGAGTGATAAATATCTATTTAGCGACCGATTTGCAAAAATAATGCTTGTAACTGCAATTTTTGGCTGTTTTATGATACTTCATCATTACATAATTAACTTAGAAACTTTTTTAGAAAGACCTCGCATACTTCAATTTCAGTGGAGAAATAACTTATCCACAATGCTAATGCTTGCAATGCCTTTTGTTTTTTATATGTCTGTAAAAAGAACTTCATACCTTGTTTTAGGTTTTATAGTTTATGGGTGTATTTTGTTATCTGGCTCACGGGGTGGAATGTTGTTTGGTGGCATTGAACTGCTTATTTGTATTGTGACTCTGATTGTTGTTGATAAAAGAAAAAGAAAAATCAACCTAGTAATTCTTGCAGGAATTATGATTGCTTGTGTTTTTGCAATGTCAGATGCAGTGTTTTTGCTCTCTAAAACTTTTGAGAGATTTCAGTCAAAGGGTGAGAATAGGATAAGATATGGTCTGTATAAAAGAGCTATTGAGGACTTTAAATCAAACCCCATAACAGGTAGGGGAATTGGGTATATGGGCAATAGAGATATACATAAGTCAGCTAAATTTGCCCTTTGCTGGTATCATTCTAGTGTTTTTCAAATAATTGGTAGTTTTGGAATAATCGGCATAATTGCATATGTAAATCAGTATATAAATAGGCTTAAAATATTTCTTCAAAACCGAAAAAATTTCTTTAATATAACTGTTTTTATATCGTATATAGGCATTGAACTTATGTCTCTTGTAAATCCCGGAGTTTTTTCTCCAATTCCATACTTGCTAATTGTTACAATGTATTTCATCATAATAGACAACTGCAACACTCAGGAGGATATGGACGCTTATGATAGACTCAAAACAGGTGAAATCAAAAGTAGCGAAGAGCAAAAAATAAAAATTGAAACTGAAAATTTAGTATAATAATACATAAAACTTCACCCCAAATGTTAGGTAGTATAAAATGCTGCTAACAAAAGGGGTGTTATTATTCTAAAATATTCTCAAAAAACTGCTCGGTTGTTCTGTCGTTCGTTCTATGAAAACGACCTAAAGAAAAAAGGTCAATTGAGCTATTTATTACATTAACTTTCTTATTATTTGTAAGTGCTGCATTAAAACCCAGCTCTTTTAGCACTTTTTTAGAGAGCTTTGAATTTGAATTAAAAGTGTATACAAATGTGTTTGGTTTAAAACCTATCGTATCAAATAATAGATTTTGCAGTTTGTCAATATCATTTTTAATCGCAATACAATACTCTTCTTCCGTTTCATTTATTCTTTTTCGTGTTCCAATTCTATTACCTGTCTGGTTGTGCATATCATAAGAATGGTTTTGTATTTCGATAAAACTGCTTTTGCTTATATTTTCAATTTCGTCCCAGTTCATATATAATGAGCCGAGTCTTCCGTTTTCTTTTTCTGTTGAATGGTCAGCATAAATTCCAACAACAGAAATTGTTGCATACATATTATGTTTTTGTAAAAGTGGAAAAGCTTGTGTATATGTGCTTTTAAAGCCGTCATCAAAGCATATTATTATCGGCTTTTCTGGCAAATCGTCACCTTTAAGGCAATGACCGATAAGCTGTGTCATACTAATTGTTGTATATCCTTTTTTCTTAATATACATTAGGTCTTGCTCTAAAGTGGCAGGCGTGATAGAGCTTTCATTTAAGTTTTGCGTAGCATTATCTATGTCGTGATAAACAATTATAGGTAGCTTTGTTCCTTTTTCTTTTATAACAATATCTTTAAGCTTCGGTGAAATAGAAATAAGGGACACAACAATAAGCATAAAGCAAAGTCCGGCAAAAATTTTATGTTCAGTTACTTTAAATATCAAGCCAAATCACTCTCCTCATATAAATATAGATGATATATTTAATATATATGAGCGGTTTTAATAATAAATTTAATATCTTTTAGTATGGAGGAAATATGAAAGATTTAATAAGTCAAATTACAGTTATAAACAGCCAAATAAATAGCGTGGTATGGGGAGCACCAATGTTAATGCTTATAATTTTTACGGGTGTTTATATTACTGTTCGTTTGAATTTTTTTCAAGTAAAGCATTACAAGCATATTAGCAAAGAAACTTTTTTTGCAATATTTACAAAAAAATCAGTTACAAAAACAAAAAATGATAAGGCGATATCACAGTTTCAGTCATTGACAACAGCACTAGCTTCAACAATTGGTACGGGCAATATAGCAGGTGTTGCAACAGCGGTTACAATTGGTGGACCAGGAGCCGTTTTTTGGATGTGGTTCTCTGCGTTTTTTGGAATGATGACTATATATTCAGAGAATGTTTTGGGCATATATTATAGGCAAAAAAACGAAAACAATGAATGGGCTGGAGGTCCGATGTATTACATAAAAGAGGGGCTTAGCGATAAAAAAATAATTGGAAAATTTGCAAAACCACTATCTTTTTTATTTGCAGTTTTTTGTATCTTAGCGTCTTTTGGAATAGGCAATATGACACAAGTGAACTCAATTTCAAGTGCTATGCAGTCAACATTTAATATACCAACACTTACAACGGGAATAGTTTTATCTGTTATTACAACGCTTGTTATTTTTGGCGGGATAAAGAGAATAGGCAAGGTAACAGAAAAACTTGTTCCGTTTATGGCACTGGCTTATATTGTGTCTACTTTAATTATATTTTTTCTAAATTATAGACAAATTCCATATGTGTTTCATAGCATATTTTCAAATGCTTTTAGCCCTAAATCCGTTATGGGTGGTGCTGGTGGATATGCTATGAAAAGAGCAATTTCAATGGGGTTTAAGCGAGGTGTTTTTTCAAATGAGGCGGGACTTGGCTCGTCTGTTATGGTGCATAGTGCATCAGATGTTAAAGAACCCGTGGTGCAAGGAATGTGGGGGATTTTTGAGGTTTTTGTTGATACAATCGTAGTTTGCACCCTAACCGCTTTTGTTTTGTTATCGACAACATCACAAGTAACAACAATGCAAGAGGCTTTTTCAAATGTTTCTCTTGCACCTCAGTATTTTACAATTAGCAAATCAGAAAAGGGCTTAAATCTTGTTGATGATTCTATAAATGAAATTATAGTTTTAGCGGACGAAAACACATCACAAAAAGATATGGGTGTGCCAATAAAAATAAAAACAATATATGGTCAAGAGCTTTTAGTTGACACGATAAGAAACGACAAAAAAGGCGAAAATCATTATATATATACGAATTTAATGGAAATAAAAGGTGTGCCACAAACAAACGAGAATGGAAAAATTCAAACAGACTTAAACGGCAATCCAATAATAAAATCTGTTGAAATATCTTCTGTTAACGGTGTTCCGCTAGTTGGCTATGCACTGTCTCAACATTTTGGAGATTTTGCAGACAAGTTTTTGTCTGTAGCTATATTTTTGTTTGCCTTTTCTACAATTCTTGGTTGGTCTTTTTATGGAACAAAGTCGGTTGAATATATCTTTGGAATGAGAGCGATTATTGTATATAAAATAGTTTTTGTCCTCTTGATTGTGGTTGGAGCAACAATGGATTTGCAGTTGGTGTGGGATATTTCAGACACATTAAACGCACTGATGGCTATACCAAATTTAATAGGTGTTTTATCTTTGTCGGGAACAGTTTTTGCAATCACAAAAAACTATAGGCTAAGAAAACTGAGTGACAAACCAACAAATGAAAAGCCAATGTATTCAGCGTATTATGACATTCAAAAAGAACAAGAGAGCGAAAATTTATAAAAATAAAAGCCTATACTGCAAGTTAGTATAGGCTTTATGATATAGTTATTGTTCGTCTGATTGAATTTTATTTTTGTGAATTATAAAGAAATAAGTTGCAAAACTTACTAGTAAAATTAAAATAATAATTGTAGAAATCAAAACTACATTTGAATTTTTAATGCTATTTTCAACATTTTTTTGCGAAGAGTTTACCCCTGCATTGTCTAGCTTTTTTGTATCATCTGTTTGAGGTGGTGCATTTTTATTTAATATTTCAACAGCTGTTTTTGCCTCATAGATTTTTCCATTTTCAAGTCCTGTAAGGTCTGGCCTAGACCCAAATGGAATTAGATATTCGTTTTCGTTAGTTTGAATATAAGCAAAAGTTGTATAAATCATTGGTGACCAAATATTTTTGTAATCTATTATATTATCTCCAGTAATTTTTGACTGCTTGTCAAATGCTTTAGTAATTTGTTGCTTGTCAATTGCATAGGTGTTTTTTGAGTTATCATCTTCTTTGTATCCAATAATTTCCCATTTATCGTTGGAGAGCTGAGCAGTTGCCAACTGTTTGTTATCAGTCGTTGGTATCATCCATTTGTATTCGTTTGTAATAGCGTTTTTAATGTTTTGATGTTCATCATAAGCTAAAGAAATATGAGGTTGCGTAAGTGTGTATACTTTGTACGCCGAATCAAAATCAAAAGTTCCAACCTTTGTCAAATTTTCATCTTTTGATATATCGGACTTTATTTTTGCAAATTCATTCGAGTAAATATCTTTGTTAATAATGTCGCTAGTATTACTCGCAAAACTGACCAGCTTGGCGGACAAAAGTAGAGATAGTGCTGTTATTAAAACGATGACTTTTTTAAACATTTTAGATTTCCTCCTATTATAAAATAATATTTATTTAGTGCAAAACACATAAATTTCTAATTTCTCATTAACCTTACTATATAACTTTGTTTAGTGAAAGTCAATCGCAAAATTAAGCAACAAAAAATGGCAAACAGTTAATTTTACTGCTTGCCACTATATTTTATTCGTTTAGACAGCCTGCTCTTTTACTGATTTTTCAAATATAACTCTTGAACTTTCATTTGCGGTTACTTTAATTTCATTTGCAAAAAAGTTAATCTCTATGTCATATGGTTTGGAATTGTCAGGTTTTATTTTTTCAAAATCATCACTATCAATAGTTTTATCTATAAGCTCTTGAATATCTA
>CAZEKQ010000046.1:0-8037 GCA_964512735.1 uncultured Eubacteriales bacterium
AAATGGCTCTTCAAATATCCTGTGTTTCAAATAATTATAACTTGGGTTATCTAACTCATATCCAAACATGTAGGTCTTAACCATGTTTTCAGGAGGTCGCTTTTTTAGTATATATTTATCTTTAATAGCCTTTATAGATTCAAACCCTATGAATATATTCTCATCTGATTTCTCTTTATTTTCTTCTAAATTTCCTATAAAAGAAATTATTTCATACATAAGGATAGAGAAGGTAGTCAATCTTTGTTGGCCATCTACTATGTGATATGCCCTATAGCCAATATCTAAAAGCCACTCATCTTTTCCCCACATTTGTAAGTTGTTTTTATTTACTTCTTTTAATGATAAAAGACCTGTGTAATGATACCTTTCTTCATGTAAATTTAATAAGTCCTCCCAAAAATCAACAAGCTGCTCTTTCTTCCAAGCATAGCCTCTTTGATAATCTGGGATTCTAAACAATTTATTTTGAAATAAAGTTGAGAGTGATACTAATTCATTTGAAATAATAAACAGCCTCCTTCCAAAAATTCTGTCAATTAAGATTATATGTGTATAACTATTCTTAGCCTCAAGCTTTTATTTTAAAAAATTAATTTAACTTGTCTATTACATCAAAAAGAGTCAGTTCGGTTTTTTCTTTTTTTATGACTTGTTCCGCCTCATTTAATCGTTTATCTGTTATATCGATATATTCTTGATTAATTTCAAACCCTAAATAATATAATCCCAGCATTTTTGCTGCTACAGCTGTAGTTCCACTTCCCATAAAAGGATCTAAAACAATAGCATCTTTAGATAGCATAGTTAGTTTCATTAAATGCTTACACAAATCAACAGGTTTTACCGTTTTATGTGTATTGTATTCTCCCTTTTCCTTTTTTGTTGGCTTTGAAATTAAAAAACATCGATCTATATCTTCATTTATTAGGTCTGTCGACATAACGTTACTAGGAAACATATTATCTCCAGTAGTTTCATTTGTGTTTATTAGTCCCACATCATACTCCAACACATTTTTTAAATTGCTACCTTCAACTTCTTTCCTACCAAAAACGATTGGCTCATAATTAGACTTTAATTGTGGTGTTTTCCAGCCTTCTAATCTATTAGTTAGATCTTCTTTTTCTTCTTCTGATAGCTTTGTCCTTTTTATCACATGGTTCAACGACATTGCTTTAGCCTGTGACTGTGTGTATAACCACATAAATGCATCCCTTATCTCGAATCCTGCATCATCTACTGCGGAGGCTATTCTATGGTATAACCTCGGGCTTGAGAATGTGAAAAAAAAGCCTCCTGGCTTAAGTACACGATGTGCTTCTTTTGCTACCTCCAAATACCAATTATATAACTCTACACCTTGTTGCCTAGAAAATTTCATACCAGCAGGTAAAGAAGTAATCACCCTCATATTTTTTTTACTATTTACTTCTTCTACATCCCAATTAGAATCTAATTTATCCAAAAAATATGGTGGATCTGTCAGTATTAAGTCAATACTATCGTCAGGGATATTTTTAAATAATTCTAATGCATCCCCGTGTAAAATTTTGTTTTTCATATCATCTAACATTAGCTACTCTCCTTTTTACAACTTATATTACAATTCTAAAACTACTAAGTCAACCTTATTATCGGTTGTGTTTATACCAGAATATTTGTGGTGAATTTCCCAATATGATATAATTATATCATCAACTTATACATTATACACTTTATTTCAAGGAGGAATATATGAATATACTAGAAAAAACAACCATCGAAGAAATTTATGCTTTAATCAAACAATACCATGAGAACTTTTTAGAGCCTCTTGGTATCAAATTACCTGCTTTGTACTCTAAAGATCAATACACAAGAAATGGTTTAGTTTTAGTGTATTTAGCTCAAGGATATCCAAACACTAAAATAGTAACAAAAAATGAGCTAACCGAGTACTTAAGCAATTTTTTCGACCGTGTTGCAGATGTCCAACAGGCTCGACATTTAGGAGCTCAACACGGATTTTATATAATTTCTGGGCAAAGAAATGATTACACTCAAGAAAAACTTAAACGAGGAGAATATAAGTTGGTCTCACTCGAAGAAGCTTATCCAGGTTTTAAAAAAGATAGAAGAATATTTGAACTCGACAGTTTTGAAGAAATAAAAGAAGCTTATGACAATAGATGTGCCACATGTGGGTCGGAGGAAGGCAAGCCTCATTTAAATTGGCCGAATACTAGAACTTCTTTAACTGCTGGCCATATGAATCCTAGGAAACCCCTAGTAAAAGGGAACATAATACCTCAATGTTCTCAGTGTAACAGAGGAGATAGAGATCGCTGGGTTTATGATGAAAAAGGTAGAGTTGTTGCACTATCAAATCCTACAGCAATTTTAATGTCTGACCCAGAAGTCCAAAAAATTGTTTACGAAATACTAAAGGACAAGTTTGAAAATTCATAAAGCCTATTTTCTTCTGCCTTAATCTTCTTTGCCTTAGCTGAAATTTATATCAATATAATCATTTGGACTATAACTGAGATTTTTAATATATATATATATATTGCTTTTACATACTAATTGTCTATATTTCACTCAGTAATAGTCCCTTCTTTTATATGCCAATTAATATTTCTTTTCTCACAAAAATCAATTACTATTTTTGATTGTTCATTATAAAATTGCTTATGTTCCTTATATGAGCTAACTTCTTTATTATAATTAGTTCTACCAAAAATTATTTTATCAACAAACTCTATTTTTTCAAGAATTTTATGTAGATCTTGTGTAAGTATATTGGGTGTCGGATAAGGCTCAATGCTAACCCATGTTTTAAAACCAGCGTCATGAACATTCTTCAATGAGTCTAAACGTTCAGAATAAGGTGCTGCTCCTGGTTCTATCTCTTTTCTAAACTCTTCGTCAAGAGATATTAATGTTATACCATATTCATTTTCTTTATTGTATTTTGTTAGCTCTGTAGGTAATATACCTTTAGTAAGAATGGAGCATTTTATGCCAGCTTGATTTACTTTCTCTATAACTTTTAAGCTTAATTCTTTAATATCTTCATACCCATACATAAAGGGATCTGTAGTAAAACATAAGTGCAATATTGATATTTTGTCTTTGAATTTTGGTATTTCTTTATCTAATAGCTCTAAAGTGTTTTTGACAATCTCAGGCTTTATCCAATCATCATATGAGCTTATAACCCCAAATCTTTTTTTTAGTAAAAACGCATAACAGGGGTATTTGCATCCATGCGAACAACCTTGAATATGATTCATGGTATAATCTCCATACTCAACGTTGGTTTTATATATTAATGATTTCCTATGTATATATGTCTCTACTTTTTTCATGTCAACCACCAAATATCTATTTTTTTATTTTTTATTTCTGTCATAAAAGTTGTAGGTTTACCTGTTTTCTTTGTTTTACTAGGATTTCTTTCTATACCAATTTTCTTACCTTCATATTTTCTTAAGATATCTCTTATTGTTTTAGTATTACAAATAGGGCCATATTCTACAAAAAAGTTTGCCAATGCCACACTTAATGAAGTTTTTGTTTCATAGCGTGAAAAATGTTCAATCACTTTGTTTTCAATTTTTATTTTATCAACTATTTTATTTTCACAATCCTCTTCCCACATCGATAACTGCCCGCAGTTTTGTAAGTTTTGAATAACCTGCCATCTATTATATATATTATCTACCATAATTAAACATCCATCATGATGATTCGTTGCATGAATCATTCTATATTTAGGTCTTTGACCTTTTTTTATTCTTAGAGGCATGTTTAATACATACGAGTAACTCTCACCAAGTTGCTTACAGTATTCACTTGTTATAATTTCTTCTGCTTTATAACCATCTATATTGCCCTTTTTATAGTCTTCAACTACAGGTTGCCAGTAAGTTCCACCTGCAATTTCGTTCAGTGCTTCTATTGATTTCTTAGAAGCGTTAAGCCTAGTTGGATCATATTCTATCAAATCTTCAAATATAAGGTCATTCTCGTATTTTGTTCCCAAAGCATTGCAGGCCTCTCTAAAAAAACCAAATGAATTCAAATTAATAAGTAATTCTATAGAATTAAAGTTTCGATTCGCAAAACTTTCAAAAATAGAATGTTCCAATGCTTTTATTCCATACGGGTCTAGATATAGAAATATATTACATCCGTCTTTATTTAACAGAAGACTTTCTATTTCTTTTTCATAAAAACCTGAAATAATAGTTATGTCTTCATAACCTTTTAAGTTACTACTCAGCTCATCAGCATGATTTAACTCTATAAAATTTGTGCTAACGCTCGCTTTATCTGTTTTGCTATTAGTTAAACATTCATTAATAATATCCAAAGCTATAATTGGTGATCCAGGCTCCCCATCATCAAATCTACCTTTTCCTGCAAAACAGTCAACATAAACAAGAGGTCTATATGTATGCAAAATTTTGGATACATAAGGTTTAAAATAACAAGCAAAAAGCTCATCTTTTACTTCAGACCAAACTTTTTTTCTTACAAAAAAATCATTGTTTAGTTTGCTCACATTCTCCCTCCATTCTTAAAAGGCTCCTTTAATAGGTTTCTATTTCCATTATATCAGAAATATCACACTCAAGTGCTCTACATATTTTTAGCAACATATTTGTGTTTACATTTTCATTTTTACCTAGTTTTGCTACAGAAGAACTACTTATACCAGCTGCAAGCATTAAGTCTTTCTTCTTCATATCTTTATCAATCAAAAGCTTCCATAATTTTTTATAACTTATAAACATTGCTTCACCTCTTATTGAAATATAAATAAAGACTAACACAAATTATTCAAAAACACAATTTTAATTTGAGTTCGCAAAGTTAGTATTGAGATTTAAAATTTTAATTGTTATAATTTTATTATAATACATATCTACAGGAGGATAAATATGTCTAGATCCCGTTCTTTTAAATCATATGTTTTTGCTCGTTTCTATAACGAGTTTTTTGAAGCGATTGAAAATTTTATTTTAGATAATAAAGATAATCTAGGGGTCTCCTCTCAGCTTGTTGTCAGAGTTGATGAAGCTCAACTTGATGAGATAGATATTAAGCATGCCTTTATAAATGATCTTCCAGATATGAGAATAGCCTTCGATGTATTAATCGAGGCTGTTTTTGAAATTCACGAAGTTGACAGAAGAAATGATAGATATGATGAAGTATCAAACTGGTTCAAAGTTTCTTGTACAGGTGATTTAAGTCAAGATCTTAATGATTTTAAAATAAATTATGTCGAGATTTATAGTAGTAAGGATAAGCAGACTAAGCCCTTATCTGATAATTTAGTACCCATTATTTATAAAGAGCAGCTAGAAAAAGTAGCTGAAGAATTTCTTCAGAATTATTTTCCTGAATCACTTGAAAAGCCTACATATATTGACCCAATGTTTTTAGCTGAAAAAATGGGTCTGAAAGTAGAACATAAACAAATAACTAATGACTTTTCTGTTTTTGGACAAATCTTTTTTGTTGATACCGAAACTAAATATTACGACAGTAGTAGCTCAGAATATAAAACTATCAAGGTTTCTGCAGGTACCATATTTGTTGATCCCACATCATATTTTTTAAGAAACTTAGGTTCTGTTCATAATACAATCGTTCATGAATGTGTCCACTGGCATCTCCATAGAAAAGCCTTTAAACTTGAACGGCTATTTAATAATCAAGCAACTCAAATACAGTGTAAAGTTATAGGTGGGGTAAAAGATAGTACAATACAAGAGTCTACCGACTTTATGGAGTGGCAAGCTAACGCATTAGCTCCACGTATACAAATGCCATTAAATCAAACGAAAATAAAAGCATCCGAGTTTATTAGAAAATATTTAAAGTTAAAGCCAGGTGCAAAAATCATAGATATCATGGAACCCGTAATTGATGAAATCGCAGCTTTTTTCATGGTTTCAAGGCTTGCCGCAAAGATTAGATTAATAGATGCAGGATATGAAGAAGCCAGAGGTACTTTTAATTATGTAGATGGAAAATACGTTAAGCCTTATACCTTTAAGAAAGGTAGTTTAGATAAAAATCAAACTTTTTCTATAAGTGAAAAAGATGCTTTGATTCAAAGTTATGTTAATCCTAAACTTAGAGAAAAATTAGCCACAGGTAACTACATCTTTGTAGACTCACATTTTTGTATAAATCATCCTAAATATGTTCAATATGATTTATGGGGACAGCCTTTTTTAACTGATTATGCAAGATATCACATGGATGAATGTGCACTGACATTTGATATTGTTTTTGATAAGTCTGTTAGTAACTTTAATGAAGAATTTTACTTTAAGTGTATTCTATTTAAAGACGCTGCCTCTGAGATCACTTTTAGAGCAGAATTTAGTGATTCTTCTATAAATGATAATGTCGATGCCCAAGCACAAGCGATAATGATTTATAGCAAAGAAATCGCTAAAACTCTTCAAGCTATGCCTGGTACTTTTCCTGCAGCTTTAGTTTATTTAATGAACTGGAGAAATATAACTAATGAAAAACTTGCTGAAAAAACCTTCCTTGATCCTCGAACCATACAAAGACTTAGAAATGATTTTGACAACAAAACTTCAATAGAAACAGTAGTTGCCATATGTATAGGGTTACAACTACCTCCAGCTATTAGCTCCCGCTTAATAGAATTATCAACTTGCTCACTAGGTGTTGGAGATAAACATATAGCTTATCACTGTCTTTTAACCTCATATTATACCAGACCAATTATTGACTGTAACTCACTTCTCACTAATATGAATCTAAAACCTCTAACAAAAGAAAAATAATTTCACTTTACCCAGACAAAAAATGTCTGGGTCTTTTTTTGTCCATTTTTAGCCACTTTGCCTCTTAAAGCAGATTTAATAGATCTTTAAGAGGCTATTTTTACGCCTTTTAACCTTCTTAGCCAGACATTTTATGTCGTTTTTCAATCCTCCTAAGCTCTGTATTATATAGATAAATCATTACACATTTTAATTATTCAATGAGGAGGTGATGCCATGAAAGAAGTTAGAAATGCAAACAAAAAAAGAGTTGGAGATATTAGCCATGACGGTAAAATATTTCAAATCATTATTAAAGGCTATCCAACAACTATTACTGCAAACCCTGATGGAACTCTTAATATTATCCATCAGAAAGAAAAAATATCAGCTTAAAAACAATTAAATAGGAAATCCGCCAGAACGCAGAGACGGCCGTGCGGGACACATTTTTATAAGTGTTCCCATGCCGTCTTTTTGTTTTGAGGATTTCTTTCCTCCTGGTGGATTTCAATTTTGAAAACCTAAGGAGGAAATCTAATGAAAAACTATCAAAGAGTTAATTACAGAAATTATTATGCACAAGATGAAAATGGAAACTACGTGGAAGTGGATAGAAAAACTTGCTTTGCTTCTGGCCAACCACCTACTGAAGACAATCCTTATAAACAGAGATGGTTTTATGATGAAGAGGCTGGCTATGTAGTTAGACTTAGCAGGACTAAAGAAAGTGAAGATATCCATAGGCTAAGTAGTACCTCATTAAAAAGAGAAGAAAGATATCGTAATAGAAAGTTTGCCTGCATATACAAGAACACAAAAAAGTGTGATCAAAATTGTAATTCTTGCACCCATGAAAATACCAGTCGCACAGTTGAACTAGATAAGAATTGGTCTAATGGAGATAGCGAAATGGCTACCTTCTTCACTCCTGCTGATGATAGTCAGGATATTTTCAGCATCCTAGAAGATAAGGAGTTGAATAGATTAATTAAAGCTGCATTAGAAAGCTTATCCCCTGAAGATCAACTACTATTTGATTGTCTTATTGAAAAGAAGGCAAAAAAAGTTATAGCTAATCTTCTAGGAATTACTGTTGATGGTGTCAGGTACAGAGAACTACAACTACGTAAAAAGCTCCTTTCCTATAAAGAATTAAAGAATTTTCTAGAAAAATAAAAAAACTACTACGGATTTTGCCCTTTGGTGTCCTTTAGATATTGAAGGGCAAAAA
>CAZEKQ010000047.1:0-7758 GCA_964512735.1 uncultured Eubacteriales bacterium
ATGAATAGAAACAACGTAAAATATATATCAATTTAAAAATCAACCCACACATTAATCATTAACAAAAAATAAAAGCAACAACAAAACCAACCAACTACAATAATATCGCAAAAATAAAACAACAAAAAAGAAGACACCTACACCTTGTAAGCGTCTTCCAAAATTCTGTGTTTTAATCTTCATCTCTTACCATTTGCATATAATCAAGCCCCTCAAACTCTAGCTTTTCATAAAGCGAAATAGCCCCCTGATTTTCTTTTATTGCCTCAAGCCTAAACCTTTTAGCTGTACCGTTAAATTCTTTGAAAATAAAGTTAAAAAACTCAGTGCCAAGTCCCTTGCCTTGAAAACCTTCAAGAATATAAATTTCCTCAATCCAAATGCAAAGTCCGCCAACCTCCGGGGAAAAAGTTTTTGCAAGCATTGCATATCCAGCGTGTTTTTCATCATACTCGATTATGTAGCCAACCAAATAATCGTCGCAACGCATCATTTCGTTAAATGTGTTTTCACGACACTCGTCAGGAACAGAGTGCAAAACTGCGTCAGAAGAGTAAAACTCTTTTGCAAGATTTAAATAAAGCTCCTTGTCATTTTTTGTAATTCGCCTAATCATTTTTCGCCCTCCAAAAACAATATTTAATCTTATAATTATATAACAAATTCAGTCAAAAAGCAAAAACAAAGAGCAAGGTAAAATCCCTGCTCCGTGTTTTATTATGATGCGTTTGTAGTAGTGCTAGAATTTGATGTTGTAGGAAGCATTTCTGAAATGTCTGTCACAGCTTCACTGGCGGCACTTGAAACACGGTCGCCTAAATCTTCTCTTTCGCTTGCCTCGGTTGTGTTTGTGGTTGCGGTAGTTGAAACATCCCCACCATTATTTTTATTACACGCTGCAAACATAAACACGCACATAATCAGCACAGCACAAACCATAAATATTTTCTTATTCATTTTTGCACTCCTTCTTGCGTTCACATTTAAATTTGCCTTTATAAAAAATCGTAAAAAACAAATAAATGCTCCTTGACCTGTTTTTTGGTCTTTATAATTATTCCCGTTTGTGTTTTATTTATACAAAATTACTTAGTTAGTGTTCCACCGTCGCCATAAATAAGCATTAAAATCTGCTCTTCGTTTCCGGAGTCACAGTTTATATAGACTAAAACATCATCGTTTTTTACACCCTTGCACTTAAATTCATAGCAATATTTTTCACTTCCCCTGTCTGTTGGAATGTTTGTAAGTCTAACACTTTCAACGGTTAAGGCGTGACTTAGATTTTCTTTCGCACTTTGAACGCTAATTTTTGGAGAGCTAAACGAGCGTTCTTCGTGATTTATTAAAAAACCTCTTGCGTCAAAAGATATAACCTTGCCGTCGCTTAGAGATACAGAAACTTTTATAAGGTCTGTATAGCAAATTACATCATCTGTTTTGTATGCAAAATTTATTGTACAAATACCGTCAACAACTGTATAATATGAGCTTACCATATTTTTATATCCAACGGTATCAAGAAAAGCTGTTGCACGCTCTATGGCATCTTCTGGGGACAAAGTAGCTTGACTTGCCCACTGAGAACCTAGAATATAGCAAAGGTATCCACCGTTTTTTGTTATTGCAACTGTTTTATCTTTTGTTGAAAAAATATAGGATTTTACATTTCCGTCCTCTTCTTCAAATTTTGTAAAAGTTTTTGGTTCGGTGTTGCAATATTTTGATGCAAGCTTTAAAGCTTCTTCTTTTGTTATTCCTTTTTCGTTTTTTAAAATTTTTGACTCTTTTTTTAGTATGTGGTCGGAAAAAGGGCCGTCATAGATTAGCGTTGGAAAGTCTACCATTGTTTGCTCCATATCAACAAAATTAGTTGACATAGTTCGTGGTTGTTCTTTTGAATCCTTTGCTTTTATCTGGCTTGCGGGCATATTGTGGGGAGAAATTTCTCCGTTGTCTACCGCTGTTCTAAGTGCCGAAATATTCTCAGAAAGCTCGGCAGAATAATCTAGCATTTGAAAAAGCAAATCCCTTTCTTTTTGCGTTATTTCTTCGTTGTTTGCAACCTTTCTGTTTAGGTATACTGTAAAGTCGCCAACCTGTGTTAAAAATTTGTAGGTTTTCTCAAGAGTAATGTCAGACAGTGCAAGCTGGGACAGACTGTTTTTTGCACCCGTTGCATCTCGCCAGAGTGAAGCGGAAAGACTTGCAATCATAGGCGGGGTGTTTGAATAAACACCTTTTTGCAAATCAAGTTGAATGTTGTCTACATATTCTCCAAGCTCGCTTAGTGCCCGTTGTTGTTGTGCGTCAAATCGGGTTTCATATGCGTTTGCCCTTTTAATTCCGGTATAGGCAAAAATACCTAAAACGCTCACAACGCATATTGTGTAAAGCCATGGGCGAACTTGCCTTCTGGTTAAATTTTTTATCAAGCCAAAGCCCTCCGTTTTTAATTTTTTTGTAAACGATATTATTTTTTCACAATTTATAAAAAATATTCAAACTTTAGTTTTTTGATAAAACAAAAAGTGATAAAAAACGCAGTGTTTCAGCGTTTTTTAGGGCAAATAATTTTTTAAATAGCATTGCACGCGTTGCGTGAATATTGTATAATAATATGGAATATATTATATTCCAAAAAATCAATTTTCTGGGGGAGAGATTTTGGAATGCTATTTTGACAATAGTGCAACTACAAAGGTTTGCGATTTAGCAGTTGGGGAGATTTATCCTTTGTTAACTGAGAATTATGGCAACCCTGCTTCTTTGCACAAAAAAGGTGATGAAGCAAAAGCGGCTTTAGATTTAGCGAGGGCAAATGTCGCAAAGGCACTCTCTTGCAACCCTGATGAAGTTTATTTCACTAGTGGCGGAACAGAGAGCAACAACATTGCAATTTTTGGAGCCGTGGAGGCTTTAAAACGCAGAGGGAACAAAATAATAACAACTGCAATTGAGCATCCAAGCGTTTCAAACGCAATGGCAAGGCTTGAAAGGCAGGGCTTTGAGGTTGTTCGTTTACCCGTTGATAAATTTGGCAAGATAAATGAGATGGACCTTTATAGAGAGGTAAACAGAAAAACAATTTTAATTAGCATTATGCTTGTTAATAATGAGGTTGGCAGTATTCAACCTATAAATTCAGCAAGAAGAGCGGTAAATAGAGCAGGCAGTCCAGCTCTTATTCACTGTGATGCCGTACAGGCATTTGGAAAAATTGCCGTAACACCATATGATTTGGGCGTAGATATGATAAGCGTTAGTGCGCACAAGGTTCACGGTCCAAAAGGGGTAGGCGCCTTGTATGTTCGCAAAGGGGTAAGGATTGTATCGCCGGTTTATGGTGGCGACCAAGAGGATGGAATTCGCTCTGGTACATCGCCAATGCCTGCAATTGCAGGGTTTGGGGCGGCTGTAACAGAATTTAAACAGCAAGATGTAACAATAGCTAGAATACAATCGTTTAGAGATGATTTTGTAAAAAAAGTTTTAGTTCTGCCCGAGGTGCATATTAATTCATCAAGCGAGAGTTTGCCCTATATTATAAACTTGTCTGTTGAGGGCATACCGTCGGAGGTAATGCGAAATGAATTATCCTTGCGAGGTGTTTATGTGTCGTCTGGCTCTGCTTGTTCAAAAGGTCATAGAAGCAGTGTTTTAAAAAGTATGAAACTGCCAAACTCAAGGATTGACAGTGCGCTTAGAATAAGCCTTTCAAGATACACAACACAAGAGGAGATGGACTATCTTGTTGAGAGCATTTTTGGGGCTAGAAACAAATTTTTAAACCTATAAAATTTTAGAAAATTTAAATACTAAGGAATTATAACAATGAAAGAAATTATATTGATTAAAAACGGTGAGTTAGCACTAAAGGGACTTAATCGTTCTACTTTTGAAGCTGTTCTTATAAAAAATATGCGTCGCAGGTTATCTGCTCTTGGGGAGTTTGATATTAAAAAATCTCAATCCACAATTACAATTGAGCCGAAGAGTGAAGATATTAATATGCAACAAGCTGTGGAAATACTCTCAAAGGTATTTGGCATTGCAGGTCTTTCAAGAGCGGCGGCAGCACAAAAGGATATGGGTGATATTTTAAAAGTGGCAGAAACCTATTTAAAAGACCTTTTACTTGATGCACAAACCTTTAAAGTAGAGGCAAAAAGGTCTGATAAAAAGTTTCCACTAAAATCCCCACAGATATGTAATGAGGTGGGAGGATATCTTCTTAGCAAATATCCACATTTGAAAGTAGATGTTCACAATCCGCAACTTACCGTGAACATAGAGATTAGAGATAACTATGCATATGTAAGAGGAAATCAGTTAAAAGGAGCGGGCGGAATGCCTGTTGGAACATCTGGGCGTGCAGCACTTTTAGTGTCTGGTGGGATTGATAGTCCTGTTGCCGGCTGGATGATGTCAAAGCGTGGAGTGAGCCTTACAGCGATACACTTTGCCTCACCTCCATATACAAGTCAAAGAGCAGAGCAAAAGGTAATGGAGCTTTTGCAAAAGGTTTCGGAATATAGTGGCAGAATTACAACATATGTTGTGCCGTTTACAGAAATTCAAGAGCAAATAAAGGCAAATTGCCCCGAGGAATTATTTACAATAATTATGCGTAGATTTATGATGCGTGTATCGGAGATGATAGCAAAGCAAGATAATTGTGGAGCATTAATCACCGGCGAAAGTCTAGCGCAAGTTGCAAGCCAAACGCTTGATGCAATAGCTTGCACAGATGCAGTATGCACAATGCCTACACTGCGTCCACTAATAGGAATGGACAAGAACGAAATAGTAGAAATTTCTAGGAAGATTGATACCTTTGATATTTCAATTCAACCGTATGAAGATTGTTGTACAATATTTACACCAAAGCACCCAAAAACCCGCCCAACGCTTGAATATGTTGAGCAAGGTGAGGAAAAACTGGACATAGATGTACTTGTACAGCGCGCATTTGACGAAAAACGAATTTTAACTGTTGGATAACAAAACTGGGAGATGGTTTTTTGAATTGCGAAATTCTAAATGTTGGCACAGAGCTTCTGTTGGGAGATATTTTAAACACAAATGCACAATTTTTATCTCAAGAGCTTGCAAAGTTAGGGATTGGTGTGCAATATGTCAACACCGTTGGTGACAATAAAGATAGGCTAAAGCGTTCTATTACTAATGCACTTGAGCATAGTGATATGGTAATAACAACTGGTGGCCTAGGGCCTACGGCAGATGATATTACAAAAGAGGTTTGTAGTGAGGTTTTTGGGCTAGAGCTTGAACTTCATCAAGAAAGTCTGGAAAATATGAAGGCGTATTTTAGCAGATTTAATCACCAAATGCCGTTGACAAACGAAAAGCAAGCGTATATACCAAAGGGTGCAATAGTTTTTAAAAACAAGTTTGGAACAGCACCAGGGTGCGTAATAGAAAAAGATGAAAAACTAATAATCATGTTGCCAGGCCCACCAAGAGAGCTTGTTCCAATGTTCAACGACCATGTTAATCCATTTTTACAAAAATTCTCAAACAGTATTATAGTGTCGCACCGTGTTCGCACATTTGGAATTGGTGAATCTGCGTTGGCAGAAAAGGTAAGCGACCTGCTTGACAATAGCAATCCTACAGTTGCCCCATATGCAAAGGATGGCGAAGCACTTTTAAGAGTTACTGCAAAAGCAAAAACAAAAGAAGAGGCAGAAAAAATGATTGCCCCAATTATTGACAATTTGTACTCGCAGTTTGGGAGTTTAATTTATGGTGTTGATTATGAAAACATCGAGCAAAAGTTGGTTGAACTACTTGCACAAAAAAATATGACAATATCTATTGCAGAGTCCTGCACGGGAGGATATACGTCAAAAAGAATTACAGATATATCAGGTGCTAGTGGCGTGTTTGAGTGTGGAATTATTTCATATTCAAATAGAATTAAAAATCAAGTGTTAAATGTTAGTGAAGATACTCTAAAAAAATATTCGGTAATAAGTGGTCCTGTTGCTGTTGAGATGGCAAAAGGCGCACTAAATCTTAGCGGTGCCTCAATTGCTATAGGAATAACGGGAATAGCAGGCCCAAATTCGGACGAAACAGGCTCGCCTGTTGGGCTTAGCTTTATAGCTTTAACTGATGGTAAGTCAGCGTGGGTAAAAAAGTTAGAAATTGGCAGAAATGGGCAAAGAGATTATAATCGCTATGTTACTGGTTCACACGCATTTAATATGGCAAGAATGTATCTTGAAGGGCAAATTGATGAATTAGAGCTTGAGAGAATTGATTTTTAATAATAAATTAAGAGGTGTGCTAAATGGCAAAACAAAAGCCACAGGGAAAAAGCAAAAACCCTAGTAATGAGCAGACTGAGAAAATAAAAAAAGAAGTAGCAAAAGATAAGAGTCAAGATACCGTAAAAATCGAAAAAATTAAGGCTGATGATACATCTAAAACAAAAAGTCAAGATAATGTAAGCGAAAAACAAGACAATCAAAAGTATGTTGAAAAAGTAAGTCAAGGTGATGATGACTTTAAAAAAGAGCAAGATGATAAAATAAAAATTCAAGGAAAGCTTGAAAAAATCGTTCCAGTTGATACTGACAGTAATTCAGAAATTTTGCGAAAAGTTCTTACAATAATGAGTGGTGTAATAATTTTGGTTTGCCTTGTTGTTTTAATTGCATCAACCGTAAAAAAAGGCGATACAAAGGGCAGTAGAGATGCAAATATAAACCCTGTTGCAAATTTTTCAGGTGCAAGTCAAGTGGACGAAATAGAGTATCCGCAAAAAATTCAAGAAAAATTTAAAAAATTATATGTTGCAAATAAAGAAATAATTGGTATAATTTCTATTGACAATTTAAATATAGAAAGTCCAGTTGTACAAGCAAAAGATAATAAATATTATACAAATCATAATTTTTACAAAGCAAAATCGTCTGATGGTACGGCGTTTTTAGATGTAAATTCTAAACTGGATTTAAGCTCTCAAAACACAATCGTCTATGCAAACAATAAAGAAAAAGATACTTTTAGTTTGTCAAAGATTTTAGAATTTAAAGACACTAAAGTTTATAAAGAAACACCTGTTTTTTCGTTCGACACGCTCTATGATAATTATAGGTGGAAAATCTACGCAGTATATACCGTTGCAACTGATGAAAAAGATGATAAAATTTTTTTTGACTATACAAATCAAGATTTAATTGCAACCGATTTTGAAAACTATATAAAACAAATTGATATGCGAAAGTTCTACACAACCGGAGTCGATGTTTTACAAACGGACAAGTTGATTACAATTTCTGTGCCTGATATCAATGATAAAAAAACTAGCACAAGATTTGTCGTGGTTGCAAGACTTTTAAGAGATGGCGAGAGCGAAGAGGTAGACTTTTCTAATATAAAAAATAACGCAAATCCATACAAGCCACAAGCTTATTAAAATAAAAGAGAAAGCAAAAATATGAATCCGTAATTTTTTAATTACGATTAAATATTGATACCTAATCAATAAGGAGTGAGCATAATTGCCAGAAGATAACAAAAGCTTTTCGAATCCTTTTTTAAGCAAGCAACAAGAGAATTCGAAAGAGCAACAACCTCAAGGGCAACCAGCATATTATCCGTATCCGCCAATGCCACAGGCACAGCTTGATGAAAATGGTCAGCCGATGCCGATGTATTATCCGTATCCACCAATGCCACAAGCACAGCTTGATGAAAATGGTCAGCCGATGCCGATGTATTATC
>CAZEKQ010000048.1:0-7095 GCA_964512735.1 uncultured Eubacteriales bacterium
CCTGTGCTAAAAGTTCATCATCCAAATCAAGCTCGCCTGCCTGCTTTGTCGCTTTTGTAAGCTTTGTACCTATAAAAATCAACGCCACTGCTGTGATAAAGGTTTGTGCCTTTGGCATTCCTGGTATTAGCCCTAAGCCTATCATTGAAAATCCTGCAAGGGTAATAACTGACGGCTGTGCTGCGAACTGCTTTGTCAAATCTGTTCCAAGGCTTGACTCAGACGCAGACCTTGTAACTATCATACCTGTTGCTGTAGAAATTACGAGTGCAGGTATTTGCGACACAAGTCCATCACCGACTGTTGCAATCGAGTATGTATTTAAAACATCTGAAAAATCTCCGCCATCCTGAACCATTCCAATAATCGTACCACCAATAAAGTTAATAGCGGTTATGATTATTGACATTATAGCGTCGCCCTTAACAAATTTTGTAGCACCGTCCATAGCTCCATAAAACTCTGCTTCTCTTTGAACATTACTACGGCGCAACCTCGCCTCTTCCTCATCTATCAAACCAGAGCTTAAATCGGCGTCAATTGCCATTTGCTTTCCCGGCATCGCATCAAGAGTAAATCTTGCGGACACTTCTGCTACTCTTTCAGCACCCTTTGTAATAACTAGGAACTGAACCGCTACGATAATTAAAAACACTATAAATCCTACAACTACATTTCCGCCCAAAACAAAGTCACCAAAAGTTTTGATAACTTGCCCTGCATCACCATTGTTTGTCAAAATTAGTCTTGTTGACGAAATATTAAGCCCGAGCCTAAACAATGTTGTGATAAGCAAAATAGATGGAAAAACCGAAAATTCAAGCGAGTCTTTTATCTGCATACTGATGAGCAAAATCATCAGTGAAAACATTATGTTTAAAGCAAACATAAGGTCAAGCAAAATAGCTGGAAGTGGTATGATAATGAGAGCTACGATTAATATGACAAATATAGATACTATTTGGTTCCTAAGGTTTAGCATCTTCATCTATCGCTTCAACTCTCTTTCTTTAGTGAATATACCCATGCAAGAACTTCTGCTATGGCTGTGTAATACTGTGGTGGAATTTCTCTGCCTAATTCAACTTCGCTATAAAGCATTCTAGCAAGAGGCTTATCCTCCATCATTGGAATGTCGTACTTTTCTGCCTCTTCGATGATACGAAGTGCCAAATGGTCTTGCCCCTTTGCAACAACAATTGGAGCAGAATTTGAGTCAATGTCATATTTTAGTGCCACTGCAAAATGAGTAGGGTTCCTGACTATTACATCTGCCTGTGGAACTTGTTGCATCATTCGTTGCTGCGACATTTTTCGTTGTGTATCCCTTATTCTGCTACGGATAAGCGGGTCACCCTCGGTTTGCTTATACTCTTCTTTGACTTCCTGTTTAGACATTTTAATGCCTCGCTCATACTCCCACCATTGATACAAATAATCAAAAACTGCTATTGCAATAAAAGCTATTGAGAGTTTCATTACAAGCCCATAAACAGACTGCAAAACAAAAACTGCTGAATTAAAAACATCCATAGACATAAGTTTTACGGTATTGCTCGCTATTGATTTGTAACTTTGAAAAATAACCGTGCCTATGATTAGTGCCTTTATAATTGATTTTAAAAGCTCGACTACCGAGCGTATAGATATTATTTTTTTAATTCCCTTGAGTGGACTAAGCTTTGACAACTTTGGTTTTAGCGAATCCTTAGAGAACAAAAATTTTGTCTGCGCACCTGTTGCCAAAACACCAACAACTAGCGCCACTAGCATTACAGGTCCCGCCATTAAAAACAATGCAAAAAAGCAATCTCTTAGTATTAAAAGTCCTTTTTCTTTTGTAATTTCTGGCACTGTCTGGATTGATGTGAAATAATCATACATAATCTCCGACATTTTTTTATATACAAATGGGACTAACTTCTTTAGGGTTATAAAAACTGCAAGTATTGATAATGCATTTGTTACGTCCTGACTCTTATATATATTACCTTTTTTCCGTTCGTCTCGCCGTTTTTTCGGGGAGGCTTTTTCGGTCCTGCTCTCGCTATCGCCTGCCAAAGTAATCCCCCCTTTTTAGGTTCAAATACAATCAAATCACAAAATTACAAGCCAAAAATCACTACCATTTTTTCAAGCATTATTTCAATTAATTTTTCCACAAACTTTGCATATGGTCCTACCAAAATAACGATGCAAGCAAATCCTATGAATATTTTTAACTGAATATTTACTGCAAAAATATTGATTTGCGGAACAGCTTTCATCAGCAGTCCTACGCCCATTTCTGTAATAAACTCAATTGCCAAAATAGGTAACGCAAGTTTTAGAGCATAGGTAAACACTAGCGAAAACAGTGAAATAATTTCGTTTAGCGTTGCCGGTTGCAACGATATATCACCATATGGTGAAACTTGCCCTAGGGATATAAAAATCTTTATCATTGTTAGGTGTGCGTTTGTTGCAAAGAAAATCAAAACAAACATAACATTAATAATTGATGCAGTAACTGCCATTGAAACATTGCTTTGTGGGTCATAGATTTTTGACATTGAAATACCCATATTAAAATCTATAAACTCGCCACCGAGCATAATAACAGCCATAAAAAGTTGCATTACAAATCCAACAGCAAAGCCTACTAGAATTTCTTTCATCAATAAAAATGAATACTCAAACAGATTGCTAATTTCAATGGTTTGCGGTGGAATGAGGTTGTAAGTAAACAATGCAAGCAAAAATGTTAGTGCAATTTTGACAATTGCGGGTATTGATTTACGCCCAAAAATTGGGTTGAACATTATGCAACCTGTCATTCTCATAAAAACAAAGGAAAAAAGAATGAAATTGTAGTTTAGTACCATCACTATCCTCCGTTTTAATGCAAGATTTAACATAAATATTCATTAATCTAATTACTATTTTAAATTAATTCTGTTTATATGTCAAAATGTAGTTTTTGTTATACTTTATAAAATTTAACTAACTTGTGCGATAACTTCAAAAACATATCTAAAAAATTCTAAAAGCGTTTCAGTCATCCACGACCCCAAAACAAGAAAAACAACTGCTATTAACAATAATTTTGGAACAAAGGTCAGGGTTTGCTCGTGAATTTGTGTTGCCGCTTGAAAAACAGAAATTATCAAACCAACAGCCATACTCAAAATAAGTATTGGGCCTGCGATTTTAAGAGCCACTAAAAGTGCCTGTTGAAAAACTTCCATTATTGCCGAAACGTCCATAGGCACTCCCTCTCTAAAAATAAACTAAATATAATAAACGATTTAAAAACTAGCTACAAATTAAAACTAACTGCAAGTGTTTTGAACAAAAGTGCCCAGCCGTCTACTAAAACAAACAACAATAATTTAAACGGCATTGCAATAGTTGCGGGCGGTAGCATTATCATTCCCATTGACATAAGCGTACTTGAAACTATCATATCAATTATCAAAAACGGAATATATAGCAAAAATCCAATTGTGAATGCCCTTTTAAGCTCACTCGTTACAAACGATGGTATTACAACCGTTATCGGCAAATCCTCTGGATTTTCTACACCTTCTGTTTGCGACATCTCAAGAAACAAGTTGAGGTCTGAGGGCTTCGTTTGCTTTAGCATAAAAGTTTTAAGCGGTACAGATGCCTTGCTTATAAATTCATCTTGCGATATTTGCTCTTGTTTATATGGTGTGTACGCTGTGTCGTCAATCTCTTTTATCACTGGCGACATTATAAAAAGCGATAGAAAAATTGCAATTCCAATTAGCACTTGGTTGGGTGGTGTTTGCTGAAGTCCTAGCGCATTTCTTAAAAAAGATAAGACAATTATAATTCTAGTAAAACAAGTTGTAAGAACTAAAATAGATGGAACAAGGGCAAGCATTGTAAGCATAACGATAATTTCGACTGTTTCCATACCGTCGCCATTTATATTAACATCCACAGCGCCCTGTGCCGATGCAGACATTGGAACAAGCATTAATATTAAGACTACTGTTGCAATTATTTTTGAAATCCTTGAGGCGGATTTTTTTGCTTTGACAGTTTTTTTAGTATCTTTTTTTCCTGTTTTAACTGTCTGTGCCATCTTTTCCACCTGCTTTCTTAACTTTGCGATTTGCAAGATTTTCTTTAAAAAGCTCTCCAAAGTTTTTGCCAAATTCTTGTGGTTGCAAAGGAGTGTAATCGGGCATATCCATAAGCAGAGAAATGCCATTGTTTGAAATTCCAAGAAGATAGTATTTGCCACTTATTTGAGCAACTGCAAGCCCCTTATCTTGACCAAGGGCAACCCGCTCCAAAATTTTTATATTACCTTTACTGCCCATATCATTAAATCTTGTTGCCATAAATTTGCTAAACCTATAGCTTAAATACAAGACCAAAACTATTGCTAAAAATGCGCCTGCAAGTGACAAAAAATCTTTTAAAGTCTCCAAATACATCCCTCTTTCTGTTACTATCTCAAAGCGATTTATAATAAAATCAATCCACTATTTTTTAAAATCATCATTTATTCAACTTACCTTAAAAAACACCTTTACCTCTGTGTTGTTTTTATATCTGATTTTGAATTCCTTTCATCAAATATAAACGAACATCATCAGAGGTTAAGTATTTTGGTATACCCCGCTTGTGCATTCCTTTGCACTGCTACTATTTTTTTGTAACAAACTAGTTTTGGCAGAATAGCAGGGTATGTTTTTTTATTATATGCTTATTTACATATAAAACTTATACCATAAATTGTTTAACCGCCTGAACCAATCTGCTCATAAATTTCGTCAAGGGATATTTCTTGTGACCCTTGCTTCATTATATAAATTTCAACTCGCCTATTTTTTACTCTTGTTGCCTCTGTGCCATCATGTGCTGCAATGGGGCGAAACTCCCCGTGCCCAGTTGATGTAAGCTTTTGTCCATCCAGTGTGTTTTGTCTTTGAACATGGCACAAAACATTAACCGCTCGTTCTGAGGACAATTGACGATCTCTTATCAAATCATTTGGCTTTGCTGCATCTCCACTTCTTGCTGTGTGCCCCTCAAAACTTACCTTGCTAATTTGGTCAGAAACTTGCCCAAATGCTAGGCTTAATATATCTAGTATCCTTTGACCTTCTGGTTTTAAAACTGCACTGTTACCGTCAAAGAAAATATTATTTCTAAAGGTTACAAAGGTATAATTTTCACCCTTAAACACTTCAACATCATTTTGCAAATTATTTTCTTGCACATACTCTTTTAAAAATTCATACAAGTCGTCAAACTCTTTAATATCTTCAATAGATTGAACCGGAAGCGACTCTTCTTGCCCATCTAAAATTCCTTCGCCCGGCTTTTCATCCTCTTGTGGACGAACAACAAATTGCTGCGGTGGGTCCACTTCTGACGCACCTTCAAATGCACGAACAAGCATTTCCCATTTTTCTGCGTTAACTGTTGACATTGAAAAAAGCAAAACGAAAAATGTAAGTAAAAGTGTAACCATATCGGCATAAGTATCTAGCCAGTTTGGCCCACCAGAATCATCATATGAAGAACTTTTTCTGCTCACTGTGGCTCCCCACCTTTATACAAAATTATTTATAAGTTGATGTTTTAAATTATTTCTTCTTTTTCTTCTCTTTTGGTGCTTTGGCTTTTTTCTTTTTGCCATCGCCACCGTCTTCGTCTGTTGGGCCCAAAACACGCTCTTTGCTGTTAACAAATGCCTTGAGTCTTTCCTCAATATGTCTAGGGTTTGTTCCTGCGTGAATTGATAAAACACCCTCAACAATTACCTCTTTACAAACCATTTCTTCATAGTGCCTTATTTTTAGCTTATTTGCAATTGGCATTAGTATTAAGTTAGCAAGTAATGAACCATAAAAAGTTGTGATAAGGGCAACAGACATTCCCTGTGCAATTCCCGATGCACCACCTGCATCCATATCAAGATTTTTAAGCATATTAATAAGACCTATAAGCGTTCCTATCATACCGTATGCCGGTGCAAAAGTCGCCGCTTTTTCATACAATTGCCATCCCTTTGCGTGCCTTTGTTCAAGGCAATCCAGCTCGTTTTCAAGCATTTCTTTAGCCTTTGTAGGTTCAATCGCATCAACGATAAGCATTATGCTGTTTTTAAAGAATTCATCTTCCTCTTGGTTTGCTTTATCCTCAAGAGTAAGCAGTCCCTTACGCCTTGCCTCTTGTGCATATTCAACCACTTTTTCTATGTAGTCTTGTGGCTTTTGCTTGCTTTTTGACACTAGTATTTTAAAGTGGCTTGGTATATATTTAAATGCCGAAAATGGATACGACATAATTGTTGCAGCTATTGTACCACCAACTGTAATTGCGACACTTCCTATATCCCAGAAGTTGCCGACTGCGGCACCGTCACCACCCGCCATACCAAAAACAACCAGCGCAACGCCAGAGACAAATCCAATAATAATGCTAAAATCCATAAAGCTTACCTCGTTTCACATCCGTATGATAAAAAACTTTTTGGGGATTCCCCGTTTATTTTAAGATTAAAATATAATCCTAATTTTCTTCTTCAATATTTTCCTCAAACTGCTCTTGCCGTACTCTAACCTCTCGCTCGGCGCCATAAACACGCCTGTTAAAATCTACAACTTTATTTATTACATCTTCTATACTATCTTGTACAAGAAAATATTTGCCTGTTGTTAGAGTGATTTTTGTTTCTGGAATACATTCAACAAGTTCTATTAATTGGCTATTTATAACAAATCCGTTACCCCTTCTATCTTTAAGCTCAATCATTTTCATCACTCGTCCTATTTTGATTTATGATTTTTTAAAAAGTTATTGCCCTGTACAGCAATGCTATACCATACAGGGCAATTAATTTAGCTATCTCTTCAAATTAACTATTTCCTGTAACATTTCGTCGCCAACTGTTATTATTCTTGAGTTCGCTTGAAATCCTCTTTGTGTGATAATCATATCTGTAAGCTCGTTTGCAAGGTCAACGTTTGAGTTTTCAAGTCCACCAGAAACGAGGAGTCCTACTGTTCCGTCACCTGGAACACCGTATGAAATTTCGCCAGTATTGCTAATTGCTTTGAGGTATGAATC
>CAZEKQ010000049.1:0-6831 GCA_964512735.1 uncultured Eubacteriales bacterium
TATTCTACGATAGTCCTTTTTTATTACTGTCTTTTAACTGGGGTGCGGTCTACTAGTTCTAAGGCTCTTTTTTTATGTTATTTTATGTTATTTAGTTGAACACGGCATATCCCACGCAAAGTGGTCTGTGTGTAGCAAACGATGTGCATTATGAGAAAGCGGTGCTTCCATATAATCTTGGTACAGCTTTGTAATCTCTGGATTTTCGTGCGAAAACCTGATTTTTGAAGACGCATCAAGGTCGTAGAGCTTTTGCGCTCTCTTCTCTGTAAGCATAAGTTTATCGGCAATATCACAGCACTCGTGAATTGGCTGCCCACCACCGCCGGCACAACCACCTGGACAAGACATAACCTCAACAAAATGATATTTTACCTGTCCACGATTAATAGCGTCTAGCAAGCGTGCAGTGTTGTTAAGTCCACTAACTACTGCAACTTTTAGCACTGTTCCATCAAGGTCAAATTCTGCTTCTTTCCACCCATTCATACCACGAACATTTGAAAAAGCGTCAGGGTCTGAATTTTCACCTTTTACAAGGAAGTAAGCACTACGAAGAGCTGCTTCCATAACTCCACCAGTTGCACCAAAAATCACGGCAGCACCTGTTGACTCACCTAGCGGATTGTCAAAATTCTCTTCCCCTAGTAGCTGTGGTGTAATATGCTCTGCCTTAATCATACGAACAAATTCTCTAGTAGTAAGGCTTATATCAACATCCTTATCACAACCTGAATCGTTCATTGTTGGTATATCACACTCTGATTTTTTTGCAACGCAAGGCATAATAGATATGCAAAATATATTTTTAGGGTCAACTCCAATTTTTTCTGCAAAATAGGATTTTGCAACTGCACCAAACATCTGTTGTGGTGACTTTGCAGTTGAAAGGTCGTCTACAAACTCTGGGTACTTTGATTTTGCAAACCTAACCCACGCAGGGCAACAAGATGTAAATAATGGAGAATTTGCTTTTGCTGGATCTTTGAGTCTTTCCAAAAACTCGCTACCCTCCTCCATAATTGTAAGGTCGGCAGAAAAGTTTGTATCAAAAACATAGTTAAAGCCCATTCGCTTTAAAGATGCAACCATTTTTCCTACTGTTGCTTGCTCATCACTAAGCCCTAGTGCCTCGCCCCAAGCAGCTCTAACAGCTGGTGCAACCTGAACTACTGTTATAATTTCTGGGTCTGCAAGTGCGTCAAAAACAATTTGAGTGTCGTCCCTTTCACGCAGTGCGCCAACAGGGCAATTAACAATACATTGGCCACAAACAACGCAGTTTGTCTCGTCTATATCTCTGTTATACGACACATTGACGGTAGTTCTTGAGCCTGTTCCCTCAACGTCCCAAATATTTATGCCTTGAATCTTATCGCAAACTTGGATGCAACGCATACATTTTATACATTTTGCAGAATCCCTTTGAAGTGGTGCTACAGGATTCCAATTCATTATTTCATACTTTTCTTTATATGGTATTTCAACTATTCCCAAATCTTGTGCAAGCGACTGCAAAGAACAATTACCGCTTCTCACGCACGAAGCACAACGACAATCGTGCTGGGATAATATGAGCTCTACATTAACTCGCCTAGCTTCTCTAACCTTTGGGCTATTTGTATACACAACCATACCGTCTTCTACTGTTTCTTTGCAAGAGGCAACAAGCGACTGTGTACCCTCAACCTCAACAACGCAAACACGGCAGGCTCCAATTTCATTAAGTCCTTTGACATAACAAAGGCTTGGAATTCTAACACCGGCAAATTTTGCAGCCTCTAAAATAGTTGTTCCTTCTTTTACTTCTACTGGAATTGAATCAACAGTTATTTTTACCATTTTTTTGCCCTGCCTCCTTTAAATATGCCATAACCAAAGTGGTCGCAACGCAAACATCTGCCTGATTCCTGCGCCGCCTCTTCGTCACTCATAGCAAATTCTATCAAATCAAAATCACGAATTCTCTCAAGCGTTGGGCGCTCACGAGCCTCAACTCTTCCGCAAGGCAAACGGTCATTAAACTTAGCTGCTGGAATTTCTATATCTGTCTTTATCTCGTGATAAAAACCTAAATACTCATCAATATTCGCCGCTGCAACCTTACCCGCTGCAATTGCTTTAACCGCTGATGCAGGTCCTGTAACGCAGTCACCGCCGGCAAAAACTCCCTCAATTGTTCCAACATCTCCAGAGCTCATAGCATCGATAACGCCACGCTTGATTTTAACACCCGCCTCTTCAAACGGAGCAGTTTCAATACCTTGACCAATAGCTACAACTATCAAATCAGCATCAATTCTTTGCTCTGGCTTGTTCGCTTTTTGTGGACGAGGTCTGCCAGCATTGTCAATGTTGCCAATCATTTGCGGTTGGTACCACAAAGCTGTTGCTTGGTCGTCTGAGTCATATTCAACTCTAACAGGGGCTGCAAGTTCGATTAGCTCGCAACCTTCCTCAATTGCACCATCAATCTCCTCTGGTAGTGCTGTCATATCATTGCGTCTTCTGCGATAAATAATGCTTACAGATTCTGCACCCAAGCGAGCCGAGCTTCTAGCACAGTCCATAGCAACATTTCCGCCACCAATAACTACAACTTTTTTGCCTTTAAAATCTGGCATAATATTATCGCCAATTCCTCTTAAAAGCTCAACTGCAGACACAACACCTCTACTGTCCTCTCCATCAATGCCCACGGACTTATCTGCCTGTGCACCAATAGATATGTATATACTATCAAAGTTTTTGCTAAGCTCTTCTATTGTGTAATCTGTTCCTATCTCAACATTTAAGTTCACCTTAACTCCTGTTGAAAGAATTGCGTCAATATCCTCTTGTAGTCGCTCACGAGGCAATCTATAGCTTGGAATTCCATAACGAAGCATTCCACCTAAATGGGCACGCTTTTCAAAAACTTCTACTTCGTGACCCATAAGTGCAAGGAAATAAGCGGCACTAAGTCCACCAGGGCCACCACCAATAACTGCAACCTTTTTGCCTGTTGACGGCGCACATTTTGGAACGGCAACTTTGCCGGCTTTGTCAACGGCATATCGTTTTAACGCTCTTATATTGATTGAATCATCAACCATATTGCGACGACATCTAGCCTCGCACGGGTGCTCGCAAACCATAGCGCAAGCAACAGGAAACGGATTATCTTTTCTAATTAAACGAATCGCATCCTCATAGCGATTTTCGCCAATGAGTGCAATATATCCAGGGATGTCAACCTGAGCGGGACATAAAGCAACGCAAGGAACTGGTTGATTTAAGCTACACAAACATCTGTGACGCTCAATATGTTCAATGTAATCATCTCTAAAGCCTATAACTCCACGAAGCACCATTTCAGCAGCTTCACGGCCTATTGCACAATCAGACGAGTTTTTAACAACTCTGGCTGTTTTTTCTATTAAATTAATAGTATCAATTGTTGCATTTCCATCTAAAACATCTGTAAGAAGTGTAGATAGCTGTGCAAGTCCAACTCTGCAAGGCACACATTTTCCACAAGTTTGTGCGTGACAAAGGTTTAAAAATGAAAGTGATAAGTCGATAGGACAAAGTCCAGGAGGACTTGCGATAATTCGACGCTCAACATCGCGATAAAGTCCTTCTACAACCGTTTGCGCCCTATCTGGCGTTATGATTTCCAAGCGGCTCATAGGTATCCCTCCAAAAATTATGCTGATTGCTAAAATTTTAACAATTTAAATAAAGCGTTATAATTATAAAATAGAACTAAGTGCAAGTCAATAGTAAAAATAAATGTCGATTATTTATCTAAAAAAGAATGTTTTTTTATATTTTATATGTATGCTTTCTATAAAAGAAATTGCATTAAAGAAAAAATATTGCGATATTTATTCACTATATACCTAATTTTTTCACCTATAGAACGTTAAAAATATATAAAATCACAAATTATTTACATTATTTTCAATAATTTTTCATAAACTCAGAAAAATATTAATATTCTATATAATAACTTCGCATTTAGAACTAATAATGTACGATTCTTATAAAAAAACGCAAAAAATGTGAGGGTGTTTCACGCTATTTATTCCATTAAAAAATAATAACACAGTTTATTTTTCCTTTTTAAAAACTTTTTAGAAAAAGCGCTGGAATTTATTACACCGATATGCTACAATGGAAAAAACGTTAGTATATGTTTATCAAATTCGCCTAAAAACCAGCAATTATTTGTGCAATATTTCCTAAAAAGAATATTTTCGTCTTTTTTTGTTAAACATCTGTCTATTATTATCATTTTTGTATCTTTAGCGGATAAAACGCTTTTTATATTAACATTTACAGGAGGTATTTCAATTGGAAAGAAAAAATAATTATCCATTTATTTTGGTGTCCGGAATGTTTAGCTATGGTGAGGAAGAAGGATTATCTAAAGTATTTCCTTATTTTGGTTGGTGGAAAACGGACATCAGAAAACTTTTTGCGGGTATGGGAGTAGAATGTTACACACCTTCATCTGGGCCTTTCTCAAGCGCTTGGGACAAAGCCTGTGAGGTATATGCTGCAATGCTTGGTAAAACAGTTGACTACGGAAAAGCGCACTCGGAAAAGCACGGCCACGCGCGTTATGGCAGAACATATGAAAAAGCAATTTTACCTGATTGGGGCAAGGTTGATGAAAATGGTAATGTAAACAAAGTTAACCTATTTGGCTACAGTTTTGGCGCTCCAACAGAGAGAATGCTTGCAACTCTACTTTATCTCGGAAGTGAAGAAGAGCGTGCCGTAACCCCTGAGGATGAGCTCTCAGACCTTTTTAAAGGTGGTCACACAGACTGGATTCATAGTATTACATCTGCATCAGGCACAAACAACGGTTCTACCTTTGTTTATGCACTCGATTCTTTTAAACTGCTAAATGCTACACAAACAGCGATTTATGGAATGGGCTCTCTCTTATCACACACACCAATGTCAAAGGTTCTTGATTTTAGACTTGACCATTTTGGTGTTACAAAAAAGCCATCTGTTAAAAATCTTAGCTTTAAAATAGAGGGCAAAAACGTAAAAACAGTTGTAAACAGCGAAGACAATATGTTTTATGACTTGTTGCCACACCGTGCGCAAGAGCTTAATGAGCAACTTGATATTTTTGACAACATATATTACATTTCATATTCTGGATGCTGCACAAAGGAAGCTCTAGGTGCCGATGTACCTTCTAAATACTCTTGGAAATTCCCTGTATTCCTTCCAACTGCATTGGCTACCGGTCTTTATAAAAACAAGAGAACTGATGATAATCGTATTCCAATTGACAGCTCTTGGGGAGCAAATGATGGTGTTTGTAATGTTAAATCCTCACAGTATCCACTAGATGAGCCATTCCGTCATATCTCAAGCCTTAGCGAAGAGATAAAGCCTGGTGTTTGGAATGTAATGCCTATTGAGTATTCAAAAACACATATGTCTTATACCGGAATTGGCGAGAAAAATCTAGACTTTACAAACTTCTTCACAGATATATATAACCGTGTTTCTTCTCTTGAAACAATTGATTCTGCAAAGGTGCTTGAGTATCCACAGGCTCCTGCTAATGAAGAGCAAGAAAAAATGCTAAAAAAAGCATAAACAAATTATATTTTCAGTTATAAAACAACAAACAGGCTAGCAAAACGAAAAGATTTTGTTAGCCTGTTTTTTATTTTTAAAAAGCAAAAACACCTAATCTATTTTTTCTAGATTAGGTGTCTTATTTGAAAAATTTAATTTATGCTGTCACTGGCTCTTGGTTTGTTTTCTTTTTTGTAACAGGTAAAAATTTGTTGATATTTCGCAATGTTATTGAAATTAGCAAGAAATTTCCCGCATAAAACAATACCGCTGCAAACATCGATTCAATTACTCCCGCCGAGAACATTACAAGAACTATAACTGAATAACAACTGCATACAATTGATGGTTTTACAATGCATATATTGAGCTTTTTGATGTATTTTTGAACAAAAGTAATAGCAAGTGAAACTACAATAACGCTTGTTACAGCATACCTGCAAGCACTAACTAAAGAAACAGAGAGCATAATTGCAAATTGTAGATAAGAAAAAGTTGAAACAAGCTTTGCCGTTTGTGCTAGTGATGCCACCATAAATATCATTGCCATATATGCAAATCTCATTAATATCTCTTCATATGTCAAATGAACCAAGGAGTTTAGCATTAAATATGTAGACAAAGGGACTAGTAAATTATCCATTCCGTGCGATGCTGTCATTTCAAAGACTGTTGCTGTTATTGCTACCATTAGCGAGATAATTAGTATATTTTTTATAGCAAGGTCGGTAAATGCAAGTGCTGACATTGGAACGATTATCATACAAGTTGCAAAGAAAACCAAGGAACCAAACTTTGTTTTTTTATCTTCACCTTTGTACGCCATATTTTCTTTTCCGTATTTTGAACCAAGCAGTGCAGCTGAGCTGTCTGAGAGTGCAAGAATTGCCATTGGAGTTACAAAAAGAAACGGATTGAGCCTTGTTACCCAAGTTAAAATCGCCATAACTACAGGAAAAATTACCTCGCCGTAGGAATTTAAATCGCCCGTATCATAAAGAAAATCTCCGCCTGCTGATTGTTCTTCATCCTTTTTAAACTTTGATGTAAATCTAAGAGCCATCAAAATAAAACACGCAATAACAACCGCTGGCAAAATATGATTCCACTCACCAAGCCAAGGGAAAGACATTGCAAGAATACCGCCACCCATATGTATCGCTTTTCTAGCAGAAGGTATGTTAAACTTACGCTTTGCAAACTTAACAAAACCAATCATAAGTATGAATCCAACAA
>CAZEKQ010000050.1:0-6735 GCA_964512735.1 uncultured Eubacteriales bacterium
ATGTTTCAAAAACATAGGTGTTGAACAAATATAAAATAATCATATTAAGTACAAGACAACCTACAATACCACCGATTGCACCTTCTATAGATTTTTTAGGGCTAATTATTGGGGCCATTTTACGCTTGCCAAATTTGACACCGACAAAATAAGCACAAGTATCTGTAAGCCAAGAGCAACTAACACCGATAATAACAAGAAACAGTGCGTGATTTTTATCAATTTTCGCCGGAAAAAGCCTGTAGAGGTCACGGACTAATATAAATGCTGAAAAGCAAAATGGAATAAACACCGACGAATATATTGCAACTGTTATTTGCTCAAATCTTGTGTTTTCATAATTTGCAAGCATTATGAGTAACAACGCAAATATAAATATTAGTATTGCAATTGTAAACGGAACTTTAAAACCATATTCAATATAAAGTGGAACAATGAACGCAAAGGTAATCGAGAGTGCTAGCACCTCTTTATTTTCAACCTTTGCAACTCTTAAAATTTCATACGATGCAATAGCCGATAGAATGCTAAAAAACAATCCAAAAACTGGTGTGTAAATTCCTAAAAAAACAAGTAGCATTACAACTACAAGCACCGCACCCGAAATAACTCGTTGTTTCATTTTTAAACTTCTCCTTAAACTGCTCCAAAGCTTCTATTTCTTTTTGCATATTCAAGTAGCGCCGTGTCAAAATCATCTGTTGTAAACTCTGGCCACGGAATGTCTGAAAACCAAAGCTCTGAATACGCAGACTGCCAAGTAAGAAAATTTGACAAACGACATTCACCACTCGGTCTTATAATAAGGTCTGGGTCAGGTAGCCCTGCAGTATAAAGGCCTTTTTCAAAATCCTCTTGCGTTATATTGTTAGGGTCGATTAAACCTGTTGCAACCTTTTGTGCAATTTCATTCACACTTTTTAAAATCTCTTGTCTTCCGCCATAGTTTATAGCTATGTTTACAACCGTTTTTGTACGTGGTGTTATATCCTGCTCCGTTACTTCCATAAGGTTTACAAGCTCTTGAGGAATTGCACCTGTATCACCAATAAAACGCAGGCAATAGCCTTTTTTTTCGTTCTTTCCTTTTGAGCCCTCAGCCACTATTAGATACTCTTGAAAAATCTCCATTAATGTATCAATTTCATCAACTGGCCTTTTCCAATTCTCTGTTGAAAAAGCATAAAAGGTAACACAATCAAGTCCAATTTTGCAAGCGTAATCACTGATTGTTCTAAACACTTTTGCGCCCTGTTTGTGACCTTCTGTTCTAATTAATCCTCTTTTTTTTGCCCAACGACCGTTACCGTCCATAATTATTCCAACATGCCTTGGCAAATATTTTTTATCAGGAAGTTTTGCCACTAAAAACTGCCTCCTCTTAACATTCATCCAAATTTACAATTTGGGCGGGACAATGCCCACCCAAAACAACAAATTTAAGTTATATTTCCATAATCTCTTTTTCTTTAGCTGCAAAAATTTCTTCGATTTGCTTTGTATGTTTGTCTGTAATTTTTTGTAGCTTTGTCTCTCCAACTTTTAAATCATCTTCAGAAATCTCGGACTTTTTCTCCATAGCTTTTAACTTTTCTATGCAGTCCCTACGAACAGCACGAACAGCTATTTTAGAATCCTCAGCCCTTTTTGAAATTTCCTTTGCAATCTCTTTTCTTCTATCCTCTGTCAACTGAGGGAACATAAGACGAATAACCTTACCGTCATTTTGTGGATTAATTCCAATATCTGATTGTTGAATTGCTTTTTCAATAGGCTGAAGCGTAGAAATGTCCCATGGTTGAATCATAAGTATTCTCGCCTCTGCAACGGATACTGCTGCAAGTTGGTTTATAGGTGTTGCTGTTCCATAATAATCAACCATTACTCTATCAAGCACGCCGGCATTTGCCCTACCTGCTCTTATTCCTGCATAATCATTTTTAAGTGCAGAAATTGACTTCTCCATTTTTTCTGTTGCCGTATTAAATACTGTTTCCATAAGTATTGTCATCCCTTCAAGATTGATAATATTTATTATTCTGTAACTACTGTGCCAATATTCTCTCCCACTATAGCTCTAACTATGTTTTGTGGGTCATTTAAATTAAATACTAATACAGGTATTTTATTATCTCTACATAGCGATGCCGCCGTACTGTCCATAACTTTCAAGCTGTTTTTTAGTATTTCCATATGGGTTATTTTATCATACTTTTGTGCATCATCAAATTGATTTGGGTCTTTATTATAAATTCCATCAACATTGGTTGCTTTAAAAATTATGTCTGCGTCAATCTCCGCTGCACGAAGCGCTGCGGCTGTATCTGTTGTAAAAAATGGATTCCCCGTTCCGCATCCAAATATCACTACTCGCCCCTTTTCAAAATGGCGTGTAGCTTTGTTTCTAATGTATGGCTCTGCAATCTGTTGCATTGCAATTGCAGTTTGAACCCTTGCAGGCACGCCAAGCTGTTCAAAAGCGTCAGCTAGTGCAAGCGAATTCATCACCGTTGCAAGCATACCAATATGGTCTGCCCTTGTTCTGTCCATATCGCCGCTTGAACGACCTCTCCAAAAGTTGCCACCACCAACAACAATGCCGATTTCCACTCCCATATCATAACATTCTTTAATGGAATCGCAAATGCCAACAACTGTTTCAAAATCAATTCCGCTTTGCTTATCTCCCGCTAGTACCTCACCGCTTAGTTTAAGTAAAACTCTTTTATAAACAGGCTGCATAATTATTTTCATTCTCCCTTTATCTACGGATTATTTATAATATGTATTACACATATCACTATCAAAAAATATTTTTACATATTATTACATATACTATATCATTTTACTTCAAAATACATTTTATGTAAAGAGAATAGCACAATTTTTTTTAGATTTGTTATTGTTTTTATTATTTGAGAATATGTTGCGAATACAGTGAAATAATATAAATGCAAGAATTCTATTTTGCAATTATTTTTACTGGGAAGAGGTGATACTTTATGCAACAAAATAATAACAATAATAATAACGAAAACAACAACAATAACAACGCACAGCAAAATGCAGGTAGACAAGCAGAGAATAATCAAGGTAGAAAAAAGAAAAACAACAAAAATCAAAATCAAAATCAAAACAGAAATCAAGAAAATTTCTAACGCATTACTTTTGGGGGCTATAGCCCCCAAAAAAACCTTATATATTATTACATTTAAATTTTTATTTTATCTTTGTAAGATTCTATTTTTAAATTTTTCTAAATAATTCTTTTGCCATAACACTTGGGTGCGTATATCGACTTGCACTTGTAACTTTTAAAAACCCAGCTTTTATGCTATTCGTTGGGCACCAATGCAAGCAGGCAAAGCAATTTGTACAATTAGGCCCTATTTTTATTTTTTCTCCAACCCTTACAATATTATTCATGGGACATATTTCTATGCATATACCACAATCGCTACAAGTTTTATGATTTATTTTTTTATTATTTATTCTAATTACACCTTTTAATGATGCCCATTGAATTTTGCTAGTTTTTCCTAAAAAACTTTCAACAGCGTATTCATTTTGGCACTTTTCGTCAATCAGCCTTATAACTTCTTGAACTAATATTGGTTCGTTTTCAAGAGCTGATTTCACATCCCCCGGTCTTGGTGACATTATTATGCTGTTATCAGGCATCAAAATCATTTCTGCAAAACTTAACCTCATTTCGTTATATCTAAGGCTTTTATCAAGCGAGCTAAATGCTGTACCTACTGTTCCACCACTTGTTGCAATTGCCCAAATATATTTTGCCCTAACTACAACCCGGTCTAAAAATTCCACCACAATTCTAGGCAACTCCCCACAATAAATAGGAAAGACAAAGCCTATGCTATCATCGTTGATGCTTTTACCATCAAAATCAGTTATAGAAATAAGCTGTGCATTTTGATGCTTTGCTATTTGTTTTGCTATATGATATGAATTGCCCGTTCCTGAAAAATAAATTACAGTACTCATAAAGCGCTCCCTATCTGCTATCAGCTTGAATTTTAATATGTTCCGTTCATCGTCATTTAGGCAAAACACAACGACTACTAACGACTACTTTGGTTATTATATCATAATTACTTTGTAATTTTGATATAATTTATCCATCGCCGTTTAGGCGGGATATAAGATTGATATAATGACCGTTTACGGTTATTATATCATAATTTTAGGTTAAGTTAAAATTAAAATTATAAAATGCAGTGCAAAACAAGAAAAAGGCCCGCACAATGCGAGCCACTAAATAAATTCTATATTATTTATTTTCTTCAATAAACTTTACTACATCGCCAATTGTTTTTATACTCTCAATCATATCATCTGGAACCTCAACATCATACTCGTCCTCAATCGACATTACAAGGTCAATTAAATCAAGACTGTCAGCACCTAAATCATCAATAAGGCTTGACTCCATAGTCACCTTTTTTTCGTCGACTTCAAGTTGTTCACAAATAATTTCTTTGATTTTTTCAAAAACCATAATTATATCCCCCTAAACAGATATTTGTATTTTAAAATTATATTTTAAAGTTCTATCATACTTATCAATGTTATTAAGTTTTTGCTAGTTTGTCAATAGTAAAATAGCAAACTTTGTAAATTTTTAAATGTAAAATTAAATTGATATTATTTACATTATATTTATAAGCTTGTTAATTAATACCATTAAAAAGAAATGACCCTTCAAAAAGAAAGGTCATTTTGTTTTTTATTTATATACTATTTAAGAAGAGTTTTGTAAATAACATCAATCATTTTGTCTGGAATAAACTCAAGTGAACCTAAAAGTTTGCTGTTTTTAACTCTATAGTTAATCTTTGGCTTATCTGAATCCACAGCATTAAGTAGTGCTTTTACAAGGTGCTTAGGGTCGTTTGCCATTTTAAGTTCAATTTGCATCATTGGCTTCATTCTTTTAAGTTGCTTTTGATAGTACTGTGTGTTATCAAGCAATTTGTTAAAGCCTGCTTCTGCTTGTTCGTGCATATTTGTTTTAAATGAACCTGGTTGAATTTTTACAACAGGAATATTTTGCCACAAAAGCTCACGGCGAAGGCTATCGTTATAAGCTTCAACTGCATATTTTGTGATTGTGTATGGGCCATTAAAAGGCTGTGCTTTCATCCAACCGCACTCTGAGCTACAGTTAATTATTCTACCGTTGCCAGCTTTAACCATAGGGAAGAATGTTCTATTAATTCTAGCCATACCCATAACATTGATGTCTAACATTCTTTCTAAATCATTAACAATATCGCCCTCTACAAGCGACGCCATCATATGAATGCCCGAAAAATTGATAATAGCATCTAAAGTTGGGGTGATTTTTCTAATTTCTGCATATGCGCTATCAATGCTATCTTGGTCAGTGATGTTAATCATAATTGGTATTATGTTTTGCTCTTTTCCTAACTCCTCAAGTGCTTTTGCATTTGTGCCCGCTGCAAAAACTGTCCATCCCTCTTGTGCCATTGCTCTAGCACCTGCTCCACCTAGCCCACCTGTTGCTCCTGTAAACAATGCGTACTTCATTTTTTAAATCTCCTTTTTAAAAATGTTTATATTAAAGAAATAGTGCTCATAAAATAATAATTGTTATATTTATAACAGGCTAACGAGGTGAATTATACAATATACGCATTATAATTGTCAACAATTTAACTCGCTTATTATTTTCATCATTAATTGCATTTTATGTGCATAATTTTATTTTTCATGTTTAGAAATAGTTTTTTGCAAGTATTAGATTTTGATATTTCATTTTGTATGAATATTTTTCTATTTTTTGTATTAAAACTTATTTTATTCATACAAAATCAAAAAATTATACACGATTTTAGTGTAAAGCAGTTTTACTTGCAGGTGTGGAAAACTCTGTGGAAAATGTTAAAAGTGTGTGCTTTTTTCTTAACAATAAATTCATAATCAATGTTTTGTAAAGGTTTTTACTTGCTTTCCGCAGAGTTTTCCACATTTTTATATTTTTAACGATATGTATATACATCTGTATGAAAAAATCTCTTTTGCAAGTTGCACCTTTCAATTTTGCTACTGATGTTTTAGAAAATTGCAAAATCTATAAAATAAAAATTATTCTATTTGTATTTTCATTTTAATTTTATAGTTTTTACAGTCGTTTTTAATGATTATTTAGTTAATCATTTATCTAAATTTGCTTTTTTATAATTTGTTTTATTAAAAAATCGTTATCCAATATTTAAAAATCAATCATTATCTTAAATTAAAATAGCCTATTAAATGCAAATTAACTCCATAAAACATCACTTATGCTTTCATAGATAGGCATAAAAAAACAGGCAAGATAACTTGTATCCTGCCTGTCCCGTTTCGTTCGTAAAGTTAATTTTATTGCATAAAGCTTTAACTAACCCATATCTTAAAGTCTAATAACTAATTATTTTGAGTTCTCTTTAAGAGTGTTAAGAGCGTCTGTAAGCTCTGCTGGAATTTTACCATCAAACTTAGCATAGAACTCTTCAATTCCCTTTGTTTCTTCTAACCAAAGAGCCTTGTCAATGCTGAGCATTTCATTGATATCATCAACAGTAATATCATCAAGACCATCAATGTTGATATCTTCAGCATTTGGAATGTAGCCGATTTCAACCTCTTTTGCATCTACTTTGCCTTCGCAACGGTCGATAATCCAGTCAAGAACACGAAGGTTCTCACCAA
>CAZEKQ010000051.1:0-6202 GCA_964512735.1 uncultured Eubacteriales bacterium
CTGCGGATGGTGGGAGTCGAACCCACACACTGTCGCCAGCGTCAGATTTTGAGTCAAGGAACAAAATATTAAAATTCTCAACCTCTACAACCGTTGATTTTACTGCACTTTCTATTAATCACATATAACTTTCTTTAAAGTCACGTACCAAACTTTAGGTTATATATAGTATAAATGAAGGTTTGCTTTGCGTCAATAGGCAAATTAAAAGCACCTACTTTTGTAAGTGCTTGTAATTAATTATTTAGTATTAATATATTGAATTATATCTCTTACAATATCATCCCAAATAGGATAGGGATTTCAGTAAAATCATAATATGTTCCATAAAGCCCTATTGAATAATCCATATCCTCACTTCTTATCATTCCACTTGAATTACGACTATCATTAGAGTTTTTTGCTTTTTTATAATTATCATGAATAATTTCAAATAAATTGTTTATATCTTGTATTTCATATTTATCGACAAATCGCTTTGTGGCTATTTTGGCTTTATTAATGTCTTTAAATTTAAAACAACCACTTATATTTCCATTTTCATCTTTAATTTTTTCACTATTTAGCGGGATTTCTAAAAAAGTATTGCATAATTCAAAAAAGTTAGATTGTTGTCCTTCCTTTTCAATTATGTTATATAGCTCATCATTTTTATTACTGGTTAAATTCTGCAATAAATATTCATAAAAATATTCTTTAGCATCCATATTATTAATTCTCATATTCTCACCCTCCATACAATTATTTACCATAACTATACATCTGGTGACAAAATATTGCAACCCCTATTTTCTAGTATACATCAAACTAAATGGACTATATTCCTCTTCTAAATCTGGAATACCTGCAATCCTATCTTTAATTTGTGCTATTCTCCCTTGTAAATGTTTATAGGCATCAGATGTTGTAGTAAATTCTGTTTCTACTTTACGCATGATGTCAACGTCATTAGCAACTACCTCTAATATATCTACTACTGTAAAGAGTAGGGATTTTTGCATTGTTGATTTATCATATTCATCTGTAGATGTTAATTCATTTTCAGTTAGGAAGATGATGTACTCTTCATCTGTTAAATATTCTTTATGTGCTAGCTCTAATTTTAATCTATCGATTACTGTCATGTACTGCTCCTTTCTGTAAAAATCAATACTGTATCTATCTTAATTAAGCTTGTATAGACGTTTTAAGGTTATTTAGGTGTTGGTCTTTGGTTGTGGTTTAAAAGTGGTTATAAATGGTCGTGAGAGGGTGGTATAAAGTTAGTAGGTAAAATCTTTTTACTTACTAAAATTAGTTTAAAAATAGTTTGGGTAAACCCAAAATTTGACTGTGTGGTAAAAAGTGGTTAGATATAGGAAGGTTTTTCAAAAAGGGGTAGTCAATGCACGGTGGAAGTCCTGTATTATCAACGTTCTTCATGTATAATAATGCAATAAAAGATTGATTTTATTGATATTTATACAATTTATCATGTATATTATTCAATCAATCACACCATTTATCACTACTATTTAAGAATGTAGTGTTTATGCACCTTACAGCATTTTATCTATTGCGTAAAACACGTAGTTTGACACGTGTTTTGTAGTGAGTTTGACTTTATGTAAAAAAGTGAAACTGACTTTAGCATACTAAAGAGTGAATATATATTAATTTATTTATTAATTTAACTATAGCCCTAAAGGGCAAAATTTCTATAATCTAGAAAGGGAATATTTTAACGTCTAAACCAATCATAGCTTTCACAATTCTATTCCACCTTTTCGAACACCTGTTCGTTGCCACCTTTTAACCTCTCTTTTTCAACGTGTACATCACCAATCATACCACTTTTCTCCATAATAGTATCAACTGATATAGCACCCATTTCTTTCATCTTCTGTAAATTATCCACTACTTCATCAGTCCCAACAGGCATACTAATGTTATATTCAACTTCAACATCACCACTAACTTTAATACCTTGCATATTAAGAATATCCTTAAACTTCTTAAATCTCTCTTGCATACCTATATTAAGCCACTTAGTCGTTTCCATAGCTTTTACATTAGCCATATGAAACAACATCTTTAAACTAACTTCACTAACGTTAGCAATATTTGTATTACTACCTAAAGCACTTGGAATACAAGCAATATCATTAAGAAACTGCTTTACATTATCAAGATACAACTTAATCGTCTGGTAATCCATCACTGTACTAACTGACTTGTAATCACCATTATCTAAGTTAAGCACATATCCAGTAGCATCAGCAGGTATAGTACTCTCTATCCTCTGACCTATAGCCACATTTAGAGGGTTGAGCGAGTTTATATATATAGCATCACCCATCTTACTAAGTATATCTTCCAACTCATCAAGCAATGGTCTTATATCTTCAAGTATACTTTCTCCAAAGTAATAATCATTATCATTAAAGTTATGATAGTGAATAGGCAATCCACATACATTAATCTTAGTATCAAGTAGAATCTCATCTCCACCCTCATTACTCCAATACTCAACGTATGTAGGATAGTATACATTATAATAGCTTATACTTGAATAAGCATCTGTCCAATGCTCAATAAATGAAATATACTCTCCCATATCATCATACACTGGGTAGCAATCGGCACTATCTAGCACCTTACTCTTAATTATACCATTATCTACATATACCACTTCATAAGCATCACCAAACTTATTAACCCTATCTAATATCTGATAATCAATTGTATTATACAATCCCAACTTATATATATCATTAAAGGTACTTACTATTTCTTCATCACCTGTTAATGATACTGGCTTACCTAATAGATATGTCGCATGAAAATTTAATATCGTCTTAGCATAGTTAATAATCGTTTTCCTTGTAATTAATTCCTTACCTTTATACTTAGCATCTTCTCTAAGTAATACTTTATGTTGACCACCTAAATAGTTACCATTACTTCTGACGTTCCCAATCCTTCTTGTATGATATGGCTTATTAATTTCCTCTAAGAACCATAATTCACTATTATCAAACGTCATTTTATATTGATTAATATTCATTCTTGTATACTCCCTTCTAAATTACCCATCTTAATTTGACGTTTCTAGCCACTTTAGAATATAGGCAAGTTTAGGTTACCCATGCTTACCAATAATGCCTAGAAACGACTACAAATAGCCCACAAAGGTTAATAAAGGTTAAAAAGGATACCATATATTACTTTTCACCCCTACAATAGCAAGACACAATCCCATCACTAAATCATCATGTTGTCCACTAATAGCACCCATACCACCTTTATCATTTGATACATAAACCCTCATCTCATCTAACATACCTCTACTCTTAATTTGTATTAAGCCCTTTTCAAACCATTCTCTAGCATCATTGACAATAATACTTTTTGTCTTATTATTAGTATCAAATCCAACTTTCCATATAGCACGATTAAATTCGTCATAAGTTTTATATTTTGTCATGTTCATATACTTCTTATCATGGCGTAATCTTTCTATTACACTATGTCCTCCACTAGCTTTCTCAACTGTCAATAGTGCCTTATTATAATACCTACCCAATGCATCAATCACATCTGCTAATTGATATGGCTTTAATTGATTGTTTCTTAATTGTGCTACTTGCTCACCATCTTTATTAAGTACAATTGCTGTAGAGTAGTCCTTACCTATCCCCTCACTACAATCCACACCAATATAATACTTCTGGTTAGGTTGTGGTATCTTCCATATCTTCAATGACTTAGGATATAGGTTCTGTAATATACTAGGCAATCCCACAATATTACTCTTAGAAAGATGTTTAACCTTGTCATTAATCAATCCCTTAATACAACTGTCAATTCTCTTACCATCAAACAACTGTTGTCCTGTAGTAATAAAGCACTCATCATCAGTGGAAGGAAATTCTACTTTAAAGGTATCAAGTCCATCTGTAGCGACCTTTTGCCTTCTCCATGTTAATTGTGATAAATTAGCACCTTTATCAAACAAATCAATCTCATCAATATCTAAATCATCATAAGATAATTCACAATTATTTACTGCCTTATGTCTATCTACCGCTTGTTGATATTGATTCTCAAATAGAGTCTTACCATTTATCCAATTAAAAAAGAATGGCTTATATGTATTCTCACCATTCTTTGCTTGATAATAAGTATCACTAAACTTGTTAAATCCATTCGCTGTAGATTCAATTATGATAATTCCACTCTCTGATACTGCTTGTGATATTGCTTTCATTTGCTTGTCTGAATTTTTCCAAAAGGAAAACTCTGACAAATGCACAACTCCATTTACTGTTTCACCTCTAAGTAAATCTTTGTTTCCAGCCGTCATACAAGAAATTTTACTTCCATTCTCAAATGATAATTCCTGTCTGTTATTCGTCAATAGTTTAGGCTTAATAAACTCTGGCAATGAATAAAATTGTTGCTTTAATTTATCAAATATACTATTAGTTGACGTTTGATTATGTGATATTAATACTGACGTTGTATTGTCCTGTACTATACTTGCACGAATAGATAAAGCTATTGTTACAACCGAGATCCCCAATTGTCTTGATTTTAATATGATGTTATCTTTATCTAAATTCTCAACAAGATACTTCTGTTCATCAGTTAGTATAAAAGGTACAATGTCACCTTCCTTATTTGCTATCTTAATAAAAGTTTCAATCCAATCAACCTTATTCTCATCTTTCCACAAATAAGCAAGTTTCATCTGACTATCTTTACTTAGTGCCATTCTTACCACCCTTGCCTTTCTTCAAGGCAGGTATATTCACTTTCTTCATGAAATCATCTATTTCATCTGTACTATCATCAAAAAATTCACCATTAGAAAATGCTTCAACCCACTTAGCAGAATTTACATCACCATTAATTGCTTTCTCTAACATACTCTCATATATCTGCATTAGGTTAAAGTCTTTCATGTGCTTGTGATATACCTTTACTGCCTCAATTGCATCTTCTCTTGTCAACCACTCTTTACAATCATCTAATGACCTATTCTTTACATTAGGTTCATATGGCATAAACTCCTCAAAAGGTTTACGTTTATCTTCATCTGTGTAATACCAAACTATAAAGTTAGCTATGTATTTAGGTACTATCTCTTGTAGTTTCTGATTTATTGTTTTATAAGTTAATTTACCCATTACTTCACCACCTTTTTTATTGTCATAAGTACAAACCTTGTTGTCATTACATCTATCTTATCCCATAGATATTTTAATTGTTCATCTTTAATATCTTCTGGAATGTATTCACTATTGAATATATAATCATATTGACCCCATGAATAATCAATCTCTCTTTGTAATTCATTTGCTGATAAATCTAAAAATTCTTTGCTAGTTAAATTCATATATTTATTATCAATCTTTTCTCTACCTAAATTTCCATTGATTACTTTTACATTATAATTATTCACTATTACCTCCTTATGATTGAAAGGTGTACCCACAATAGATACACCTTGTTTATTGTTTATTATTATTTATTAATATTTACTATTTATTTTTTAGTGATAATAATTTATTTCTATTTTTCTAATTGCACTTTTGAAATAAAAAGCACCATTCAAACGAAAACTTAATTTAGAATCATCTTTTATTGCTTTTGCAAATTCTATAAAATCATCATTGATTACATGATTAAATATTTCTTTTTCCCCATTAATAAAATTAATTGTAATACTACCTTCTTTTGTTTCATTTTGGTTATTCATTCTTATATCCTCCCTTTTTGGTTGTTTTATTCACTTGTTTAACCCCTGTAAGCCTTTAGATTCCTTTCATATGAGCAAATACCCATTTAAACAATTTAAAAAGGCTCACAAGGTTATATTTACTTAATTTTCTTCTACAATTACAAATGATTGATAAGGTATGTCAGCAGGTATGTTATATTTCTCTTTGTTTACCTTACTTGCCCTTACTTTTGCCAATCCATAAGCATCTAATATTTCTTGTATACTTCTTTTCCATTGAGTTTCAACTCTTGAATTAATTTTTACATCTTTTTCCAGTATATATCTTTTTTTTTTAATCTCATCAAGGATAAATTTGCTAATTTCTAAAGTTTGTCTGTCTGATTTGTCGCTTGTACCACGTTTATTTTCAAACTTATATTGTGGATATACCTTGTTAGCAACTTCAATACCAAAGGTACGTAATATGTATTCTCT
>CAZEKQ010000052.1:0-6003 GCA_964512735.1 uncultured Eubacteriales bacterium
AAAGTAGGAGGGACTTTTTATAAATGATTACCTCGGTATATATTTCAAACGAAAGAATACAGGTTTTAAGTGGCGTATCAAATAGTAAAAAGCAATATGTAGATGTAAAATCCTGTATGTTTATTTCGCTGCCTGACAAAGCGATTGTAAACGGTATTATCACAAACGAAATTGCTGTAAAAGAAGCACTCGAAAAACTTTGGGGAAAGTATGATATTTCTAAAAAAGATGTTTATCTTGTAATTGACAGTGGAACTATTCTTAATAAAAAAGTAAAAGTGCCAGTTTTACCAGTGAAAACTATCCAAAACCTTGTTCAAGAAGAATTTAAAAATGTTGAAGGATTTTCAAACTTTCTTTTTGACTACACTGTTATAGAAGATGGTAAAAACGGTGAGCCACAGGTGCTTTGTAATGCGGTAGGGAAAGAGCTTGTTGCAAGCTATAAAAGAGTTTTTGAGTCAGTAGGTATCAGCCTTAAATCAATAGATACTTCGATTAGTTGCGAGCTTAAAGTGTATCGCAATAATGCAGAAATGTCTGGCAAGGATTGCATTGTTACCGTGCTTGATAAAAATAATATGACATCAATTCTTCATCTTAATGGAAGTTATAGTTTTTCAAGCAGAAGCAGACTTCTTGATGAAAGAGGAACAGAGCAGTCTCAAATTGAAATTGCACGAAACATCTCATCACTAATTCAGTTTGCCCGTTCTGAAAGTTCACGCAGAAATATAACAAATATTTATGTTTGTGGAATTATGCAGGAAGAAGAAAATCTTTGCGAAGAGCTTTCAAAAATCATTGGTGCAGATGTTGCTACGATTCCGGCATCTCCAGAGATAACATACCAAGGAAATAAGCAAACAGCTCAATTCCTTTTATCTGATTATCTTTATGCTGTCGGCAATTTAATAAGACTGTGAGGTGTTTAATCGATGGGTTTGCAATCTAATAAACAAAATGAAAATAAAAAATTAGATGTTAAAAATTTAAAGGTAAATTTAAAATCTAAGGATAGTAAAAATAAATATCTTGACCAAAAGGACATGAACTTTTTAGAAAGATATGAAACAATTGTTGAAGGAAAAGAAGAAAAAATAAATCCTATGTTTTATGTATTTCCAGCTGCTGCTGTTGTAGGAATTATATTGGTAGCTTTAGTTATTATCAATGTTATGACAGCTGTTTTAAATAATAGCAACAAAAAAATACAAGTATATGTTGACGACTCGGCTAATATTTCATCATATAACGAAGCTGTTAAACTCTCGACAGAAATCTCAACGAGAAATTCGTCTAAATCAGCTATTGAAAATATGATAAAAATAATGGAAAAATATCCTTCAATAAACGAGGCTTTTATTAGTTCTGTTTACAGCTCATTGCCTGAAGGTGTGACAATTCAAACGGTAAATTATAATAGTTCTCAAGCATTTTTCACTATTTCTTGTGTTGCTAGTGATGTAAATGCAATTCCAACTTTTATAAACAATTTGGAGACCACCGACAAATTTGAAATAGTGGGATACACAGGATACAATGGTGGCTCGGGCGGATATTCATTTACAGTAAATTGTATTTGCAATGGAAACTAGTGATTTTTCAAAGAAAGGGATGAAAAATTTTGACAACAACTATTACAGAAAGAGATAAAAAGCTGTTATATATCCTTGCGATGGTATTGGTGTTGGTTTTAGGATATAGATTTGCGTTGGTTCCTTCGTTTGATAAATATAAGGATATAAAACTTGCAAATACTAGCCTTGTTGAACAGCAAGAAAAAATGGAAACTGAAATATTAAAAATAGACGCATACAAAAAGAATTTGTCAGTTGCAAATGACGAGTACAAAAAAACAACTGCTAAAGTTTTTGGTAACTTAAATTCAGCAGGTGTTGACGAAGCAATGACAAAGCTTGTTCAAGATAATGGACTGGCACCAATGACACTTAATATATCGGATATTAATATGATAAAAATAAACGAATTTGTTGTGCCAAAACCTGTGTCAAAGGACCCAAATCAAAAACCAAACGAGATAATGGGTGCAATAGCTGATGACAAATCTCTTGTTACAGCTGCAAATGTTGATATTGTTGCAACAGGTTCAGAAGATAATGTAAAAGCTCTAGCAATGGCGATGTCTAACACAGTGGGAATTTTTGTTCAAACTCTAGACTTATCCCTTGCAGGCGAAAGTTCAACTATTAAAGCAACTGTTTCAATGATTTTAAGTGACATTTAGTAGGATAATCATTTTGTGTTTTTGTAGTGGGTGGAATTTGTTTGATTTTCTACCCACTGCAATGCAAGCAAGGAGGGGACTATGAATAGATTAAAGAATAAAGATGGGTCTGCAATTTTGTGGACTGTCCTCTTGACTGTAATCATAACCATTTTACTTGGATCATTACTTACATTGTCCTATGGATATCATAACAGTACAATAGCCACTGTAACAAAACAGCAGGCTTATTTCACAGCACGCTCAGCTACGGATATGATTATATCTGAATTGGGCGAAAAAGGCTCCGAATCTAATCTTATGCCAAGAAGAAAAGGTTTAAAAGTAACGGTTGACGACTTTAATTTTGATGAGTCAATGAAGATGGGCAGAGCAAAAGCGGTAATTGAAAAAACCGAAACAGATACAGTAGAGATAAAAGTAACGGCAACTTACGCCGATTCACAATACACAATGACTGCGACTCTTATAAATCAACCAATATTTTTTGGCGGAATTGCAGTAAAAAAATTGAATATACCAGTAACTTCAACATTTACTTTAACGGAAAATACAGACTTATATATTGATGATGAAAGTCAATTCACAGGAAAACTTAATATTGGTGGAAACCTAATAAGTAAAGGTGATATTAAGCTTTTGGCAGGTAGCACAGTTGCGGGAACAACTTTTTCTAATGATACTTTTTTTGATAACAACAGTGCAACCAAAAATCCTAAAAAGAAGATTTGGGATTCGTCAAGGTTTATAATATCTAATTATAGTATGGAAGCTAAATATCCAAACCTTGTTTTAACAACTCGAATGTTTGTAAGATCTTTCTTGAGGTTAGAGTATGATTTTCAATATGCAAACAATTATTATAGCAATCCGTTTAGCCCAAGTCTCCTTGATACTTGGCAGGTAACAAATTTTCAATATCTTAACGGAGCTAGGTACATAAAAATTAATAAATTAGGTGGATATGATGCATTTGATGTTAATCAGATTAGCTATACAAGCTCTGCAAATTTTTCAGTATTAGATGATGTTACATCTGTTGCATATTTGATGGTTAGCAAGGATTGTAAAGTTCGTGTTAGATATGGATTGACAGAAGAATATAATGGATTTTTGGGCTGGTGGCAGGACATTGGAAACTTACTTTTAGGAAAAAAATTAAGCTACATAAATGTGTATCTTGATGACGGTGCAGTTCTTGAGCTTGGAAATGGTGCAGGGTCGTCAGCCAGTAATTTGAAGAGACTTAACTTTTTTATGAGTATATATGGCACAGAGAATTCAAAAGTTGTTTTGCACAACAATGTTAATGTTCATGGTTCAATAAATGTTGGCGAGTTGCAAGTTAGACCAGGAGCTAATGTAAGCGTAAATTATATTACATCAAATGGTGGACAAGTGGCAAAACAAAAAGTAGATGAGCTTTGGACTATTTCAAATTACACCGATTAAAAGGGGATGCTAAAATGTTTAAAAAGCTAAAGTTAAAGCTTATTAATAAGTCTGGAATGACGCTTGTAGAAGCTGTTATAGGATTTTCCTTGCTTGCAATTGCATCCACTATGCTTTTTACTGGTCTTATGACATCCGTTTCTTTAATAAAAGAGGCAAATGATTATAAAGTTAGTAGTGCCCGCGTTGCAACTGCACTTGATGTTGAAGATGAAGCGATGGTGGTATCAGGGGAAACTGAAAATTTAAAAATGCCAAGTGTCGGAGGAAACAAAGTTCCGGGAGAGTATTATAAATATTCCGATGGTAAAAAAGTTACATACAAGGTATTTGTGCCAAGTAGCTTAGATCCAAATACAGGTATATAGTTTTTAGTTATCGGGTATAGCACGAAAGGGTGAAAATGATGAAGACAATGAGAAAAATGTTTGACAGTAAAAAGGGGTTTACTCTCATTGAAATGGTAATAACAACACTGGTATTAAGCATTCTTATGGGTATTACTATGGGAATGATTACATCTAGTGGTAGAATGTTTTCCTCAACGTCTGAACTCGCTATTGACAAAATGGTGGGGGACAGTGTTTTTGAGACACTTGAATCAATGGCAAAATATGCAACCCATATTGAAATTGCAGATCCTGGCACTGTACAAGAACCTGGCTTGCAGTGTACAGAAAAAAGCTATAGTCAAGGTTTTTATGTTAAAATTTCGGATGAGGAAAATAATTCAGGAGCATTGCGATATGATGCCAAGTCTCAAGATGCTAGGAAATATCCAGCTGTACCGTATTCAGATAGTTTTTATCAAGGTAGGACAATAAAATATATTGCAGAACCTTATGAGTATCCACTAGCTGAAGGTGAACAAACAGCAAGAAAAAGTAATAAGCATTTAACTATAACTGTAATTGTTTGCCGTGACGGGAAAGAAGTGTTTAAGCGTAGCAACACTATCAAGTGTGTAAACCTTGGATTGCTTGGTGCTGGAGATTCTGCAAACCTTATTGTTAGCAGTTATACAGCAAAGGAAAATCAATATATAAACTTTACTTGCGGAGAGCAACTAGTTTTATCAGAAGTAGATGGATATGATGTATTTAGCAAGGCTACAATGACTGTTACAGAATATAATTATATCAATGAAGTTCTTGCAGCTGAGTTGAATGAAGCGATGAATAACACCCAGATTGGTGAGTCTGAAAGAAAAGCCATGATGATATTAGCTTCAACAAAAGCCAAAGAAGAAATTAAGGAATTGTTTGGTGGATTTGTTCCCAGTGAAAAAAATCAAGACCAAAGTAGTATTATGCATTATTTTAATGGAGTACAAGCATCAAGAGAAGAAGTTTTTTATGGTGTATTAAAAGGTAATTATTCTGTTGATGGTGAAGTGAAAGCGAGTAGTTTTCAAAAGTTTAAAGAGCCAGAGACTTTTTTTAAGTATACTACATTTACAAAATATGGGCATGATATGGTACAACTTATTCTTTTTATTATGAATGAGGGAGCAAGTTATGATGCGCAGACAAAAATATTTTCACCGTCTCAAATCTTAGATTTTAATGTTTATTCTGTCAGGTGGAGAGATTGGTTTGTTAATAGCAGCAATCAGGTAATAAACTTGAACAAAGCAGCCAATTCTTTAGGTGGAGCTAGAGGTACAGATAGGTCCTTTTACAATTCATATACTGTTTTTCACCCATATAGAAACACATGGTATTATCAACCAGCTAAAAGTACCACTCTTGGAGTTTGGTGGAATAATTTATGGGGTACAGATGATAAGCCTATCACTTATAATATTGGTGTTAAAAGCTCGGCAGCAGTAATGACGGATATTGATTCTAATATTGTCGAGGCTTCTAAAGAGATTTGGCTTGGTTTTGGTTGGTGGAAGGTAAAAATAACCGAAATTGATACAACATCAAGTACGCTATGGAATGCTTTGCCAGCATCTAGAATTGATTTACCGGGTTAAGTTAGATTTAAAGGGTAACTTACTAGTTGCCCTTTTTATTGTGGTTAATATTAAATAAAGAGTATAGTTAGCCTGAATGTTGTTGATTATTAGGTTAAAATAGTGTAAAATTAGTAGTATGTAATAATTTAATTTATATAATTTTTCTTCGTGCTGGGGGGCAAACAATGAGGAATATGCCGATAGGTGAGATGCTAAAGGAATACGGTTATATTACTGATGACCAAATCAAACAAGCACTCGCAATTCAAAAACAGGATAGAAGTAAAAAACTTGGTCAAATTCTTGTAGAGCTTGGCTATATAACAGAAAAAGAAGTTCT
>CAZEKQ010000053.1:0-5797 GCA_964512735.1 uncultured Eubacteriales bacterium
TCTGTACTCCTTGCATAGTGCGTTGCATCCTGATTCGTCAAATCTGCTTCATTATTGTTTACATATGAGGGGATATCTGTATTGTTTTCCTCCCCCACAACACCTTGGTCGTTTACAATATGTCCATGCACATCGTATTCAACATCTTCATTCTGCTTCACACCTAAGCCATCTTCATTAGTTACTAATTCCTTAATCTCCTGTGTTATCTTATCATAATCAAGTGTTACTGATGCAACAGCCGTAACTCCAGTTTCACCATAAATCGGAGTTAAAATCTTCCTTGCGTTATGCTCAATCTGTGTTTGTGCTACATTCTGATAGTATAGCCTTTGCTCCTCGTCTACAGTGCTTGTACCTTTAGGATTAACCTCATCTATACCAAATAACTCAAGACCTGTATTCGCATCAATAACTTTTACATCAGATGGTTCCATTTTTTGTGTGCTATACGCTACAAGATTTTTTATTGCTGATACATTTTCCTCTTTGAATTTAACTGATTTATCAAGAGTCAGTGCTACACTTGCTGTAGCTTTTTCTTTATCTTCCTTCCAAACATAATTGCTCCCCTCAGGCATACTAATGGTAACAACTACACCTTTAACTCCATTTAATCTTTTTAGCGTTGTTTGTAACCTATCCTGTAACTCAAATCTTAGCGTTTGCCTCTTTTCAAAATCTGTCATTGTCATCCCAAGATTATCAAAGAAGGTTCCGTATGATGGTGTTGATTGTGGATACCCTTTTTCAGCCAGTTCATAAACCAACCTATCCCACTGTTCTTCTGGTACCTCAATCTCTCCGTCTTTATTAATTTTCGCTTCAACACCCTCCGCCTTCAATATATTATATACCTCAGCAGATTCACTTGAGTCCATATTTGGAAATAAAACAATATATCCATTAGAACCGTTTAAAACAATAGTCATAATTATTGCAATTGTAATCACTAATACCAATGAGCTTACAATTATAATTCTCAATTTCTTAGAAATAGATGACCATTTCTTTTTAAATTTTTCCCAAAATGCTTTAAGCTTTTCTTTCATTTGCATATCCACTCTTTGTATTAATTTATACCAAAACCTCTAATTTTCTTCGAATGCAGTAGTAGCCTTTGCAGATTGAATCATAATCCCTTCAATATCGTCTGTTTTCCCCATCGCTAAATCGTATGAATCTTGTTGAGATTTCATTTCCAGTTCCTTAACCCCATTAATTGCACTTTTCAATGTATCTGCAAAAGATTCCTCTTTATCCGTATTATTATCAATGTTAATTAAACTAGGTTTTATTTTTGATACACCATCTAGTGAGTTAATTGATTGCATTTCAGTAAGTGGCACTATAAACATTTTAATCATTCCTTTCCATTTCTTATTTAATAATATCACTATTTCTTTTATATACCATGTTTAAACTTAATGTTTTCTATTAATATTTTAATAACATTCTATTAACTACGGTATAGAGCGACTATTTACCTATATCTAATGCTTTTGATGCCATTGCCTTGACCACAGACAATGCTGCAATCTGTGATTCATAGACCCTTGATGCTGCCATTAAGTCAATCTGTTCCTCAGAATTGTTAACATTAGGATATAACACATATCCATCCTCATCGGCATCAGGATGCTCAGGATCATAAACAGGAATAAAATCTTCTTGATTCTCAACTACTTCAACTACACGAACTCCCCCGCCTGTAGCCTTTTCTAGCCTATCTTTAAAGTTCATTTCCCTCTCCTGAAATATAACCTGTTTTCTTCTATATGGACCACCATTTTCTGTTCTTGTTGTGTTCTGATTTGCCAAGTTTTGTGTTATTATATCCGTTCTGAAACGTTCTGCTGTTAAGGCAGAACCTATAATATTCAAAGAATTCAAGAAAGCCATAATATTTTCTCCTTAATTAAAGTTTGCAGATGAAACAACTCTTAATTGTGTGAATGTAGCGTTAATCTTTTCAACCAAAGCTGCATGTTGTAAATATGTTGCATATAGCTCTACTGATTGTTGATCTGAATCTACATTATTCCCATCAATATTTATAGTTGTATTCTTATCTTCAGTTATTGATACTTGAAAATTATATTTCTTATTATCTTTGTTGCTAACTGCATCTTCAAGCACATTAGCGAATGATGCATTTTTCTGTTTGTAATCAGGCGTTTCTTTATTAGCAATATTCTGTGAAATTACCTGTTGCTTAATTGATAATGCACTGATACTGCTTTCAACCGCCTTAAATTGCATTGAATCAAAAAACAATGTAAAAACCTCCAAACATTTTTTTATAAACATCTCATTAGAATTTATTTTTTTCATTATACACTTTCTTTTTTAATAAATTAAGAATAGAAAATGTAAAAAAAAAATTATTTTTCTCTATTTATGAACTAAGATTGTTTAATTTGTTAAGTTATTATGATTCTTGTAAGTTATTAATAAGTTGTTGCTTAGATTTATCTATATTATTGTAATAAGTCACTACTAACTATTTTGTATTTCTGACGATTGAAGATGAATATAGACAAAGAAAGTAACAATTAGCCTTTAAAATACATTTTATCCGTGAGCAAACTCACCTTTTTACAAAACTTATTATAATGTTTAAATATCATTCTTTTTTATTTATTATTTATTAATATTTTATTTATAAATAATAAATTTCTTTTTTCTTAAAACACAAATAATCCTCCCTGTTTTCAGGAAGGATTATTAATTATTTATTAAAGTTTAAATTTAAAATTTTATTCATGGTCGATTTTAATTACTGAATTATATGTTTTATCAATTTCTGATATTTCCTTAGAAACAATTTTAATAAGCTCATAATCACTTAAATGAAAATCAAAAGGAGCTGTTATATCAAAAATTATATTTGAATGGGTTATCCCCCATACTACACGGAAATCATGCATACTGATTTTATCCGAAATTTTATTAACTATATCAGTAACCTTTAATTTAAGTTCATTGGTTTTTTCATCATCCGTAACAACGGGGTCAATATGAATCACGAGGCTTATATTGTAATCCTTTAAAAAATCACGCTCAATATTATCAATAATATCATGGCTTATCATAATGTCCTGCCCTGCACATACCTCACAATGGACTGAAGCAAAATATTGTGCGGCACCATAATGATGAACAATTAAATCATGGAGACCAATAATTCCATCATAGCTTAAAATCTTCTTATAGATACTATCTACAAGCTCTTTCGAAGGTGCATTCCCTATTAAAGGATTTATTGTATCTTTAATTAAATTTATAGCTGAAATTATAATTAATAATGCAACGATTAGCCCCATATACCCATCTAGATTAAAGCCTGTTAAACGTGTAATTATAATAGAGGCTAGAACAACAAATGTAGCAAGAATATCATTTCTGCTATCAATTGAAGTTGCTAATAATGTAATGGAATCAATTGTCTTACCTATTTTACGGTAAAATAAAAACTGCCACCCCTTTATAAACATTGAAATTAAAAGCATTATTATAGCTGTAATACTAAAGAGAGCCTCTTGTGGTTGAATTATTTTTTCTATCGAAACCTTGCCCATTTGAAACCCCAAAAATAATATAATAAAAGAAACGATTAAACCCGCTATATATTCCATTCGTGCGTGTCCATAGGGGTGCTGAGAATCCGCTGGCTTACCTGCAAGTTTAAAACCAACAAGAGTAACCAACGATGAGCCTGAATCTGATAGGTTATTAATTGCATCTGCTATTATTGATATGCTATTGAATATTGTACCCACTGTAAGTTTAATAATAAAAAGCAAAAGATTAGAAGCGATTCCCACTACGCTTGCAAATTTTCCGTATCGTTCACGAGTTGCAAATTTGTCCTCATCTTTATTCTTTATAAATAATTTAATTAGCAACTTAGTCAAAATTCCACCGTCTTTCATAGAGTGTTAAACACCATAGTTTTATATAACATATTTAACATATAATTATATCATAACAACAGTTAATTATCAAATATTTGCCCTTTAATGCACGCAAGTTATGTAAGTTTGCCAAACATAATGGATAGTATGGCAAGCTTTTTCATTCTGCTATATAAACGCTCAAAGCATCTGGTATATCTATTTTTTTAATCTATGCCACAGTTCTATTAAGCCTAAATAGGGTTACTCCCCCGTATATCATTTATTTCTCTTGGTATGCATTGGTTTGGCTTGCTGTAGGGTTTTCGTGATTTACAAGCTAATGACTCTTTGCTTTCGCTATATTTTTTTGGCTACCCAATATGTATTGTATATCTGCAATTGATTTCCGTGATAATAATAAAAACCTTGACATTATTTTGTTCTACATGTTATAATTAAATTTTAACAATTATAACATCTCATTCTCGTACAGCCTTATATATTTATTTGCAATTATGGCTTAGGGATTATATATTTATAACCTCGTAAGAGGCTTTTTTATTTTTCATATATTAAATAACGCATATAATATTAATTTTTGTTTAAAGTTCCTTTTAAAAAATAAAAATTATGTCATTAATACCATCTAATAATGAATCCCTGTATCCATCCCATAAAACTAAGAATTTAAGATTATGAAAAGGAGAAACTATGCTTAAACTTACAAGATTTTTAAGAAATTATAAAAAAGAAGTTATTTTAGGACCATTATTTAAATTATTTGAAGCTATATTTGAAATTATTGTTCCATTGGTAATGGCTAAAATAGTCGATGTCGGTATAAAAAATAATGATAAGTCCTATATATTACAAATGGGTGGACTTATCATTTTGCTAGGTATATGTGGTCTTATTTTTGCACTAGTTGCACAATACTATGCAGCAAAATGTGGTGTAGGATTTGGAACAGAACTCCGCAAATCTTTGTATAAACATATTAACAGCTTATCATATGCTGAGATTGATAAATTCGGCACCTCATCACTTATTACAAGAATGATAAATGATATAACAACAGTACAAACTGGTGTAAATATGGTTGTAAGGCTTGCAATTAGGGCACCTTTCCTAATTATAGCTGCTACTATAATGGCTATGATTTTGGACTTAAAACTTTCTGTTGTATTTCTAATTGCTGCACCAGTTATTACCCTAGTTTTATACCTAATTATGAGTAAATCAATCCGCATGTACAGGGCTATACAGAAAAAACTTGATAATGTATCTCTTTTAACACGTGAAAACCTTGAGGGAGTAAGGGTTATACGAGCATTTTCAAAACAGAATGAGGAAATAAATGAATATAATAAGGCAAGTGAGGATGTTTCTAGAAGTTCAATTTTAGTGGGTAAAATTTCTTCTATACTTAACCCTGCAACCTATGCTGTTATGAATTTGGCAATAGTAGCTGTGCTTTGGTTTGGAGGTATGAGGGTTGAGACGGGTAGCCTTACCCAAGGACAGATTATAGCGTTTGTTAACTATCTTACGCAAATTTCATTCGCCCTAATTGCTTTAGCAAATCTAGTTATTATTTTTACAAAAGCTGAGGCTTCATCAAATAGAATTAACGAGGTTTTTGAAGTTAATTCCAAAATAAGCGATGGTGATAATAATTTAGAGCATATGGAAAATGTCCCAATTATTGAATTCAAAAATGTAAGCTTTTCATATGGAGATGAGGGGGAATCTGCTATCGAAGGCATCTCATTTCAGCTTTACAAAGGCGAAATGCTTGGAATCATTGGTGGAACAGGGAGTGGAAAGTCTACAGTTGCAAACCTTATCGGTAGGTTTTATGAGGTTACGCAGGGTGAGGTTATGCTTTATGGGCGTAA
>CAZEKQ010000054.1:0-5575 GCA_964512735.1 uncultured Eubacteriales bacterium
GACCGGTGCTATTGCACAGTTTGCTGCTGCTGGTAAGGAAGTTAAGAAGAAAGATCTTGCTGGAATCGCAATGAGTTATGGTTATGTTTATGTTGCTCATATAGCTATGGGTGCTGACTATAATCAGTGTATCAAGGCAATTGCTGAAGCTGAAGCTTATGATGGTCCATCAATTATAATCGCATACTCACCATGTATTAATCATGGTATTAAAACAGGTATGGCTACTGCTCAGGCACAGGAAAAGAGAGCTGTTCAAGCTGGTTACTGGCATTTATTCCGTTATAATCCTACTCTAGCTTTAGAGGGCAAGAATCCATTCCAACTTGATTCAAAGGCTCCTAACACTGATAATTATAAAGATTTCTTAATGAGTGAGGTTCGTTATAATTCACTTGCTCGTCAAAATGCTGATAGAGCTGAGCAATTATTTGACATTGCTGAAAAGGATGCTAAGAACAGGTACGAACACCTAGTAAGGCTTTCAAAAATTTATGGCACTGATGAGGCATAATTAATCTATAAACTACTAAAAGCGTATTGCAAATGCAGTACGCTTTTTTTCTATAGCATCAATTCTATGGTTTCTTTTCTTTATACCATGTATAAATATAATATTTTTCCATAAGATAATTATTAGTAAATTAGATGGCTATACAAACATTGGTTATTATGCATAAAACCTATGCAAATGATGTTTTATTAACTTTTTGTAGATAAGTAAGTGATAAAAAATTCACAAATAATACATAAAAGACGCTTTAATGTTTTTGTAATTTATCCTATAATGAATTTATGATGTGGAAAAAATATATATAAAATCGTAAAGTGTAAAATATGGGCATGAGAATTGGGGTGAGGGGAATGCTTCATAATTATTCTGTTATCTTTGTTGCAATTACGGCATTATTGTCATTATTTCATTCAATACTAAACTTTGACGCAAATCAAATATCAGCAATCATTAGCAAGACTTTAAACCAGCAAAAAATAAGATTCTCCACTATTGCTTTTAACATTGAAGAAACGACTAGCATGATAATAATAGCTATTCTTGTAACTTTGCTATTTGCTACAACTTTATCCGTTTTTATTGTATCAATGCTTAGGAGAAAATTCCTAAACGAATTAACCAACAACAACTATGACAATCTTACAGGTGCAAAAAATTATTATAAATTTATAATTGATGCTGAAGACCTTATCGAAAAAAATCAACATTTAAATTATGCCATAGTTGAAACTAATCTTAAAAATTTTAAATATATAAATGAGAGATTTGGATATGAGGAGGGCAATCTTGTCTTAAAGTATCTCGCTAAGAGCATTGATTCGCTCATTAATAAAAATGAGATTTTTGCAAGACTAAATGGTGATAACTTCCTAATATTAATGGAATATCAAGCTAAAGATAATATTGTTTCAAGGCTTGCTGTGTTAAGGGAAAGGATTGTTAATTATGAAAAGGTTGTAAAGGATAATTATCCTATAAACCTTGTTGCGGGTGTATATTTTCTTGAATATAATGATGAGGGCCTCTCCGTTAAGGAGATGGTTGAACGTGCTAATATGGCACAAATAAGCGTTTCAAACAATTCTAAATCTGATTTTCTTTTCTATCAAGAACAAATGCGACTTAATATTCTAAGGGATAATGAAATTGTAAAGAATATGAAAAGTGCATTAGAAAATCATGAGTTTCATGTATATCTTCAACCACAACATTATATCCAAGAAGATAATATAATTTTAAGTGCAGAAGCACTTGTTCGCTGGATTAAGCCAGATGGCACAGTTATTCCACCAAGTGATTTTATACCATTATTTGAAAAGAATGGTTTTGTAGTAAATCTTGATAGATATGTTTTTGAACAAGTTTGTAAATTTATAAGAAATTCTATTGATGAAAATGAAACTACAAATATTTCTATTTCAGTTAACGTTTCCAAAGTGGATTTATACCAACATGACTTTACCAATTTTTATATTGGTATGAAGGATGCCTACAATATTCCAGATGGTATGATTGAACTTGAATTTACTGAAAGCATTGTCTTTGATGACTATGAAACATTTAAAGAAATTATGCATGATTTAAAAGCTGCTGGCTTTAAATGTTCTTTAGATGATTTCGGTGCAGGTAGCTCATCACTTAATGTTTTAAAAGAATTGCCTGTTGATGTACTTAAAATGGATAAACTTTTCTTTAACCCACCTGAGGATGAACAGAGAAATAATTCTGTTATTGCAAGTGTGGTGGCTATGGCAAGAGGACTTGGTATGAAAATTATTGCCGAAGGAATAGAAGAAATAGAACAGGTGAACTTCCTTAGAAAAATTGGTTGTGATATTGTGCAAGGTTTTATTTTCTCAAGACCAATGCCAATTGACAATTTTCCAGTTTATGTTGAGAATTATTCATCATTTTATCCCCCTGAATTTGATGAAAGCCAAGATAATTTATTACCAGCTCTTGATTTAACTCAACAGCTTGATGTTAAAGTTTTTATTTCCATCCTAAAATATATAGACGCATTAGTTTTTTCAATAGACCTCGATTCAGGAGCGTTAAAAATGATTTCTTATGGAAAATTCAAGGGTAAGGTGCCATATATTAGTGGTGATTACTCTACTCTACTACAGGAATATGCTGATGATTATATTTTTTATCACGATAAGGAAGCTGTGTTAAATCACTTCTCTCTACAATCCATAATTTCATACTTTTACAGGGGCGATGAGGAAGTCCATAGCCAATATTATTCAAAAATCACAAAGGATGATGATAAATACTACTTGTTTTCAGCCTCTGCTATAAAAGCAGGAAATAGAGAAACAAATGGTATTAGGGCACTCCTTTTCATCAATGAAATTGAAGAAGTACCCCCTACTGATATTATTGAATATTAATGGATATATTGTAGATACCTAGCAATAATAGTTGATAATAAGCAATTGCAGTAAAAACTGTACTTGCTTATTTTTTTTATAATATCATACATAAATGGCTAAGTGCATACTATGAAACATAATGCTTTAGCTAGATAGGAGAATGATAGATATGAACAAGAACTTTGAGGATAAAGCAAAAAAGTATAAGGAAGAAATGCTGAAATTATATCAGCAGCAACAGAAAACTAAATCTAATAATAAGGAAGCTAATATTAAAAATCAGAAAAATAATAACAATATGAAAAACAATGGGAATAAGAACGCAAAGCCCATGCAGAATAATCAGCCTAATATGAACGAACAACCTCCAATTACAGAGCCTGTAAAACCACTTTGCCCAGCTACACAGCCGATAGAACCTTTTATTCCTACTAATATCAGTTTTAATGATAATTTAAATACTAATGTTGATAATAATGGAAGGTTTGGTCAGTGGGATAAGGTGCCTTCAGATAAGGATAAACTACCATCACCACCAAGTCCTTTTATGAGTGTTATTCCATCACAGGTAAACCCTGATTTGATTCCAATTTCACCAGAATATTCTATTTCCAACCAAAGCCAAGTTCTTGATATTCCACAAACTGAATTAGAAGTTGATAACTTAAGAACTATTTTTGAACAAATGTTCCCAGAGCCTATATTACCTCCATTTCCTAGGGGTGAAACAGGTGCTGAATTCGTTCCCCCAGAAGAAATTGAAGATGGTGGATTACCTGCTGATATAGATACTGGTAAAGGCGAGCTTACAGTTATAACTCGTACAGCAAGCAATGCATTCCCTGTTAAAGATGCCATTATAATAATTGAAAGAGTTTATCCTGATGGCACAACAGAAGTTATTAGTTCACTTATAACTAACTCAAGTGGTGTATCACCAACAATATCCCTATCTGCACCACCTAAGAAATATTCTTTAATAAGACAAAGTAAAGTTTTACCATTCGCCCATTACGATATTCTCGTTTCAGCACCTGGTTATTATAAAATGATTTATAAAAATGTACCTATTTTTGATGATGTCCAGTCGATACAACCCGTTGATATGATACCTGTTTCACTAGATATAACCAATACAGACCGAATAATAAGATATGTGGAGTCGGATGCATAAAGAAAGGAGGATTGCCAATGCTTTTAGAAGTATATATTCCGGAAACAATTACAGTACATTTGGGTCCTCCAGATTCAGACGCTGAAAATGTTACCATCCCTTTTGTAGATTATATAAAAAATGTAGCATCAAGTGAAATATTCCCAACATGGCCTGATGCATCTTTGAGAGCAAATATTTATGCCATAATCTCATTCGCTTTGAATAGAATTTTTACTGAATGGTATCCCTCAAGAGGCTATGATTTTGATATAACAAGTAGCACCCAATTTGATCAAAAATATATTCATGGTAGAGATATTTTTGAAAACATCTCCTCAATAGTTGACAATATATTTGAGATGTATATTAGAAGACAAGGTTTTGTAGAGCCGCTGTTTGCCGCCTTTTGTGATGGATTTCAAACTACCTGTGATGGCTTATCACAATGGGGAACAGTTGATTTAGCACAACAAGGCTTAGGACCATATGAAATACTCCAAAGATATTATGGCGATGATATTGATTTAGTAGAAGCACCCGTAAGAATTCCTACCCCATCCTATCCAGGTGAGCCCCTTACACCAGGTATTGCCTCCAATGATGTTGCACTTATTCAAATTCAGCTAAATAGAATTTCCCGTAACTACCCTGCAATACCAAAGATACCAGAGATTACAGGTATTTTTGATGGTGAAACAGAAGTTGCCGTAAGGGAATTTCAATCTGTATTTAGTTTACCTGTAACTGGTATAGTTGATCAAGCAACTTGGTATAGAATCGCATATATATATACTAGTGTGACACGTCTTGCAGAGCTTATTTCTGAGGGAATAAGAATTGAAGAAATACGTACTCCTTTCTCAGAAGTTCTAGAATTAGGTTTACAAGCACCTGAGGTTGAAGTTTTACAGTATATGTTATCAGTAATAGGTGCCTACTATTCAGCATTGAGTTCAACAAAAGATATTCCATTAAAAAGTTATTTTGGAAGTATGACTGAAAAAGCAGTTAAAGAATTTCAAAAAGTATTTGGTTTCCCGCAAACAGGAGTTGTGGACCTTCCTGTATGGAATGCAATCAATGAAGCTTATTTAGGTATCGTTGACGCTATTCCTCTTGATTTAATTGATCTAATTCCTATTTTCCAAGGTGTTATCTTATCAGAGGGCATGAGTGGGGACGCTGTAGCCCTTTTACAGGAGTATCTCTCATTCATTAGTCAAACATACCCTGATATACCTGCAGTCGAACCTACGGGCTATTTTGGCCCTCAGACGAAGGCTTCAGTTATAGCATTCCAAAAACATTTTGGAATACCACCGAGGGGTGTTGTTGCTTCAATAACTTGGAATAAAATTGCTTTAGTTTATTCCGATTTAAAATATGGAATGGATAGACGTGTTCAACAATTCCCAGGATTTATAATTTCATAAGGTTTTTAATCCGATAAAAGAAAGGCGGAATAATTTATGGTTTATACTGAAGATGAAAAAAAAAATGTAGTGATGGAGTTACAAGAATACCTCA
>CAZEKQ010000055.1:0-5458 GCA_964512735.1 uncultured Eubacteriales bacterium
AAGGCAGGTGCGGTAAGTAATACAAATATGCATATGGTTTCAATTGATGGTAATGAATTAAACACATATGATATGCAGATGATGTATGTTTTTGGGAATAAAATGCTTGATAAGAATGGCAAAGTAATTCTGGATTCTAGTGATGATGCGTGGGCAAAAGGTAATAGTGGTGGTGCTATAGCTGGAAAATGGGGTACTGTAAATCAAATTAGAAGCAATACTCCTTTTTTTGAATCATATGTTAATACACAGTCTGCCGATGATGCATATAAAAGCGTGACTACAAAGGTAGGTGCTGGTTCAGGCGTTAAAAGTCAAGGTTGGGATTATATTGATAGCCGTTATATTAAAGAAGTTACAAATGGAACATTTACATACACAGGTAGTCAAGATGGTCTTAAAGGCATAATTGATTCTCAGAGGGATGTGGGTGGTTACCCTAACTCCACCAATTTCAAAGGCGGAACTGCTCCTATTGATACTGATAAAGATGGTATGCCGGATGCATGGGAAATTGAACATGGTCTTAATCCAAATGATGCTAAGGATGGTATATTGACGACGCTTTCAGCTGATGGTTATACCAATGTTGAAATGTATTTAAACGAATTAGCGGGTGACCCTGTTGTATATAATGGCAAGCCTGAAGAGCCATTAGAACTACTTAATGGTAATTTAATTAAGAATCTAGTTATTTACGATGATAGAATTAATGCTACTAATTGGTCTATTCAAAATAATCTTCAAGTAGGCGATTTTATTTATGGCGATAGAATGAATACATTCACAACTATTCCAGATATAGTGATGGGTGCAGAATGGATTAAGCTCGCAGCTGATTCAAAGTTTTCACAAAAAGAAGTTGCAGAATTTACAGCGGGTGCAGATATTTTAGCCTATGTTGCTTTGGATAGCCGAGTTGTAGCCGCAAATTTAAACTGGATTAGTGATTGGGAGAATACTGGTATTGTAGCCAAAGCTTCAAATGATGTTGACTATATTCTTTATAGAAAAGGTTTCAATTCAGGCGAAAAGGTGTTGCTAGGTACTAATGGTCCTACTGCTAGTGTCATTATGTATTCAGTATTTGTAACTGAAGCTTTAACAGAGCCATTAATGGGGGATGTTAACAAAGACGGAATAGTAGATGAAAAGGATATAAAGAGTTTGAAAGAATATTTGTTAGGTAAGGTAGATACTTTACCTAACGCAGAGGTTGCTGATATGAATAGGGATGGAATTATTTCTAGTATTGATTTGGCAATATTAAAATATGAAGTATTATATTAAAACGGAGGGGTAATGAGATGAAATTTAAGTCGAAATTTCTTATTTCAGTATTATCAATGTTAATAGTTGCTAATATACTTGGTGTATTTAGTTTTCAAGATAATGAAGCAAGCAATGTTTCAGCCGCAAGCTTTATGACAGTCGAAAAACTTAACAGAGGTATTTCAGCAATTAATACAGGGAATGGAATGTTAGTGAGTTGGAGGTATTTAGCAAATGACCCTGCAGACACTATATACAAACTATACCGTGATAATAATTTAATTTATACAAGTAATGCAAATGAAGCTACGTGCTTTCTTGATGCAAATGGAAATGCAAAAAGCAAATATCATGTAGATACAATAATTAAGGGCAAGGTTGCATCTTCGGATATTTGCTCACTTATATCTGGGGATAGTTATTTTGATATTCCACTATCCCCCCCAGGAAGTGGATATACTCCTAATGATATGACGGTGGGGGATGTGGACGGGGATGGAGAATATGAGTTATTCTTAAAGTGGGATCCTAGTAATTCAAAAGATAATTCACAATCAGGAAAGACTGACAAGGTTTATATAGATTGTATTAAACTTAATGGTGCTAGACTTTGGCGGGTAGATTTAGGTATTAATATTCGTGCGGGTGCTCACTATACACAAATGCTAGTTGCAGATTTTGATCTTGATGGCAGGGCAGAAATGATTGTGAAAACTGCTGATGGAACTATTGATGGAAAAGGAAATACTATTGGAAGCTCAACTGCTGATTATAGGAATTCTAAAGGGTATGTACTTTCAGGCCCCGAATATCTAACTCTTTTCGATGGGTTGACGGGTGAAAATCTACATACTATAAATTATAAACCAGGGCGTGGAACAGTTTCTAGTTGGGGCGATAGTTATGGTAACCGAGTTGACCGCTTTCTTGGTGCCGTTGCATATCTCGATGGTGTTAAGCCAAGTGCAGTAACTATTCGTGGATATTATACAAGAATGACAGCAACAGCTTATGATGTGGTGAACAAAAAGCTTGTTGAGAAATGGGCTTTTGATACTGGAAATTCCTCAAGTGCTGTTGGATATGGGGATGGTAATCATAATTGTATGCCAGCAGATGTAGATAATGATGGCAAGCAAGAGATTGTCCTTGGGGCTACAACACTTAACTATGATGGAAAAGTATTATGGAATACAAATGCGGGGCATGGGGACGCACTTCATGTGGGAGATTTGCTTCCAGATCGTCCTGGAATCGAAGTATATATGTGTCATGAAAATAAGCCATACGGAGTTTCACTTATTGAAGGGGCGACTGGAAAGACTATTTGGCGTAAATCTGCATCAGGTGATACTGGTCGTTGCTGTGCTGGGAATGTGTGGGCAGGAAATGATGGCTCTGAGTTTTGGGGAATAGGAAATGATGTTTACAATGGTTCTGGAAATGATATTTCTATGAGCCGACCTCCTATAAACTTTCTAATTTACTGGGACGGAGACCTTGAGAGAGAAACATTAAATGGTTACACAGATTCTCCAGCACAAGTGCAAAAGGTAGGTGCAAATGGTAAGATAACAACTCTTTTAGAAACAACGGGTTTCTATACTTGCAATACAACAAAAGGCACACCCTGTCTTTCTGCTGATGTTTTTGGAGATTGGCGTGAGGAGTTCATAGTGAGAGCAGCAGATAGCAAATCAATCCGAATTTACTGCACTCCCTATGATACGGAACACCGAATTGTAACGCTTATGCACGATCCACAATATCGCAATCAAGTAGCAGGGCAGAATATTTCATATAACCAACCACCCCATCCTAGTTTTTACCTTGGCTCTGAAAGAGCAATTCCACCTAGGGTGGAAGTTACAGTTAATGGTTCAGCATATGTTCCACCGATAGTAATAGAACCGCTGAATGGAACGCTGATTAAATCATTAAACCGTCTTGATACGGCTAATTATATGAATTGGTCTATACAGAGGGGAGTCAAAAACGGTGATAAGATTTATGGTGATAGAGATTTTACTTTCTCTGATTTTCCTACTGAATTCTCTGATGCTGAATGGATTAGAACAGCTTGTGATTCTAAAACTCTACAATCAAATGTTGCGGAATTTATTGCTGATAAATCAATCACAGTATATATTGCGTTAGATACTCGTGTTATTCCTACAAATCTTGAATGGCTTAGTAGCTGGATAAGGAATGGAATGAAAATTCAGGCATCAAACGCAGTTAGTTATGATGTTTATGAGAAAAACTTTAGTGCAGGTGAAACAATTACGCTTGGAACTAATGGGTCGCCTGCAAGTGTTGTTATGTATTCAGTTTTCGTAAAAAAATTAGAAATACCAAAGCTTGATGGAACGCTTATAAAATCCCTTTCACGCTATGATGAGGAGAATTATTCAACTTGGTCAATACAAAAAAACTTAGGTGTTGGCAGTGTTATTTTTGGTGATCGTGATTTTACAATAACTTCATTGCCAAATAATCTTAAAGACGTAGAATGGATTAGCACTTCATGTGATTCTAAGTTCTGGGATAGTACTCAAGCAGAATTCATTGCTGGAGAAGACATTACAGTTTCTATTCTAATGGATTCACGCAGTACGGCATCGGGTTGGCTTTCAGGCTGGGAGGATAGTGGGCAAAGGATTACCTCATCGAATGATGTAATCTATAAGGTTATTCAAGCTGATTTCAAAAAAGACGAAATTGTGACACTCGGTACTAATGGGCCATCTTCAGGGGTTGTTAATTACTTTGTTGCTGTATCACTACAGAATAAATCTTCACAAACAATCTTGGGTGATATTAATTCCGATGGGAAAATTGATGAAACCGATGTGATATTATTAAAAGAATATTTGCTTGGAAAGGTTAAGACCTTACCAGATTCAAGTCTTGCAGATATAGATAATGATGGTATAATTTCACTTTATGACTTTATAGTTTTGAAAAAGCTTGTAATGCTCACTGATTAATTATTTCTGGATTTAATATTCTAATATTGTTATTTGACATACTTTAGGTGTATAAAATCACCTGTATCATAATTGGGGATACACGTATGGTCCTCCTATGGCTGTTGCTCCTTTAAACAGTGTAAAAACTGTTCTTGATTATGCCTTAACAGAAATTCCTCCTGAGAAAATCCTGCTTGGCATACCTAATTATGGATATGATTGGACCTTGCCATATGTAAGAGGAGAGTCCAAAGCTGAAACAATAGGAAATCTTCAAGCAGTGCAAAGAGCAAAAGTTTTTGGTGCTGACATTCAATTTGATGAAATAGCACAAACACCATTTTACACCTATACTGGTTTTGATGGTTCTGAGCATATCGTTTGGTTTGAGGACGCTAGAAGCATTGCTGCAAAGCTTTCGCTTGTTCAAGAAAATAATCTTCGTGGGGTTGGTTACTGGAATACCATGCGTCCATTCCCTCAAAACTGGGCTGTTCTCAACAATCAATTCAAGATAGAAAAAAATAATTTTACATAAAAAACATTATATTTTACCTAACTTTTAATGCGTATGATTGTGTGATAAATGAGAATAATAAAAGTACAATCATATTACTAAAGAGGTGGATAAAATGAATATAAAACCTGTTCTGAAAGGGGTTACTCTTGGTGCAACTATTGGTGCTATGGTCTATGTTGTATCTAAATCTTCCCCAAAGCAAAAGCGTGAGCTGAAAAGGAGTACAGGGAAGGCACTTAGGGCTTTCGGTACTGTTGTTGATGGTTTTACATCAATGATTAACTAATTTTCATACAAGACATGGATGGGCGAAAATATAAGGTTAGTCAAATTTACTACCAAATGGGATAGTCCTAAAGATTTATTATTGGAGATATAGAAAACATAAGTTAAGACATTTATCAATAGACTTATGGCTGTAAGTCAATGCTTACAGCCATTTGCTATAATTTCATTGCGGGGTGATTGCCTTGTCCAAATTATATTCTAGTGCATTAGGTGCTATTATCGGTCTTATCAATGGGGTTTTTGGTTCGGGTGGAGGAATTATAGCTGTTCCAATGTTGAAAAAGAGTGGGTTAGAAGTCAAGAATAGCCATGCAACCTCACTTGCAATTACGCTACCTTTGAGTATTGTAAGTTGTTTTTTTTATTCTAAAAACGGGAATCTCAACTTTTCATATACAATAAAGCT
>CAZEKQ010000056.1:0-5145 GCA_964512735.1 uncultured Eubacteriales bacterium
TTTTTTATTTTAATTTTTTGTAAGGAGATAGAAAAATGTCAAAGATTCAAAAACTTAATTTATCCGGAACGCTTGTTGCAGTTGGCACACTATGCTCTGCCTTTTACATACCGCTAGGTGTAGCTAAATGTTTTCCTATCCAGCATTTAATTAATGTTTTGGCAGGTGTCATATTAGGACCACTTTATGCAGTTGGGACAGCATTTTGCACATCACTTTTAAGATTAATATTATGCACGGGAAGCCCTCTTGCTTTTCCTGGCAGTATGTGCGGTGCATTGCTTTGCGGATTACTCTATAAGTACACAAGAAATATGTCTATGGCATTTTTAGGGGAAGTAATAGGAACAGGTTTTGTAGGGGCGATTTTAGCCTATCCAGTGGCGACTATATTTATGACAAAGCCAGTATCAATGTTTACATTTATAATACCCTTTGGAGTTAGCTCCCTTGTTGGTGCAGCCGTTTCTATTATGCTTTTAGTATCAATAAAGAAGACGGGTATAATTACAAAAGAACTAAAGTTAAAGAAATTAAACTAAAATAATTTTTGAAAATCTAAGTCTTGAATTAAAAAATAAAAATGAACCTAGATAAGTTAACAAAAAGCGGGCAAACTTGTTCTTAGAGAGGTTTGTAATTCAGGGTGCGCTACTGAATAAATAAAAGCGATTGAGAAAATCGCGTAAAAATCGTGTATATAATAAAAATAAAAGCTACAAACCCTATAACTAAAGGGAATGTAGCTTTTTTGGCGGAGAGGGAGGGATTCGAACCCTCGTGGGATTGCTCCCAAACGCATTTCGAGTGCGCCCCGTTATGACCACTTCGATACCTCTCCACTTTTTGTAGCAACTTGAATTTTAATAACTAAATTTGAATAAAAAACAAAAACTAATTATTAAGTTAAAGTGCCTTTATATATTAGCAAAGTGTAAAAAAAATGTCAACACAATTACATATTTTTATTTTATATATAAAATGAATTAAAACCCTTTGATAAACTTTAAATAACACATTTTATCCGGTTTGATTTTTGGAATGTCAAATGATATAATATATAGTGTTTTTTAGACCCAACAACATATATGAAGGAGTTTTCAATGCAAATAAAAGGTGATTGTTTAAACGCAAAAATTGAAATAACAGAGGCTTATACTCAGGATGAAAAACTGACACTTAGTGCATATTTAGTTTGTGATTACAGCCCCCTTGTGCGCTCACCAAGGCTTACGATTTCTTTTAAAAGCGGTGGGAAAACTCGTATTTTGCCATTTTTTATTACTGCATATTTTCCACACGAGAATCTGAAAAAATGCACTATAATGGCAAGCTATGTTTTTGATATAGAAAATTTGTTTTTAGAATATACTCAAGGAGAAATAATTAATATGCAATTTGACCTTGAGTACGGTGATAATTATGTTCAAGGTGTTAGCTTAAATTATAGTGCAGACACACAGCTTGGCGACGGTGTTTATAAGATTTGGGAGTGTGATGAAAACACTTGTATAAAGCTTCAAAAAAAATCAGAGTTTTTTGAAGATGAAAATCCAGACACATTTTTAAAATATATTAAGAGATTTTTCTTTGTATTATATAATGGTATATTGCGCGTGTTTGGATACTTGTGTGTTCCTTTTTTCTTTATTGATGCAATCATGGCAAGAATGGAGCTTACTGGGTATGAAAAAAGAATAGCAAATCGTAGTGGCTTGCGTTTTTATGCAGACCATGTTCGGTTAAGATTTATAGCAGTGACAAAACAGGATATAGGTAGAGGTAGGTTTAAAAATAATCTGCTAAACTTTGCGCTAAAGTGGTATTCAAAAAGTGAGGTAAAATCAAATCGGGTAACTTTTCTTTCAAATAGAAGAGATGATTTGTCCGGAAATTTTGAATACATATATGATATTTTAAAAAATGATGAGACTTTAGACATTCAAATGCTGCTAGACACAGAGCCGGCGCACAGAATGAGTAATAAAAATATTATTAAATTTGCAAAGTTTTATTCTACTTCATCGGTAGTTATTATTGATGATTTTTATGAATTTACAAGTCTTGCGCAAAAAAAACAAGGGGTAAAACTTATTCAAGTTTGGCACGCTTGTGGTGCATTTAAAACTTTCGGATTTTCAAGGCTAGGCAAACCAGGAGGCCCACGCCAAACCTCTTTGCACCATAGGGATTATGATTATGCCGTGGTAAGCTCTGAGAATATTCGCAGATTTTATGCAGAAGGGTTTGGAATACCGCTGGATAATGTTGTAGCAACTGGAGTTCCAAGAACTGATATATTTTTTGATGATAAATATAAGGAGGAAAAACGCAAGGAGTTTTTTGAAAAATATCCAAAGCTTAAAGAAAAAAAAATAATGCTCTTTGCCCCAACATTTAGAGGTAATGGCAAGCTAACTGGCTCATATCCTATAAAAAGATTTGATTTAAAAACTGTCTATGAGCAAACAAACGGTGAGTATGCAATTATTGTCAAGCTTCATCCATTTATTAAGGAATGTTTTACAATACCAGAGCAGTACAAAGATTATATACTAGATTTTTCGTTGCACTCAGAGCTAAACGATTTATTGTTTGTAACAGATTTGCTAGTTAGTGACTATTCATCGGCAATATTTGAGGCTTCGCTACTTAACATTCCTATGTTGTTTTACGCATTTGATTTAAACGAGTATATTTCTAGTCGTGATTTTTATTGTGAGTATAAATCATTTTTGCCAGGTAAAATAACTTATGATTTACAAGGACTTTTGCAAGCTATTAATGATGAGGATTTTGAGGCAGAAAAAATAAATGCGTTTAGAGATAAATTTTTTGATGAGCAAGATGGAGGCTCGTCAAAAAGGGTTGCAAGTTTGGTGCACAAAATCATAAAAGATGATGAATAAATAATAAAATTCCGGTTCATTTTTACTGAACCGGAATTTTATTAAAACAAACACGAAGGTAAGGCGTTCTCCGTGTTTAAAGGAGACAAATTTGCTTTTTAAAGGAGGCGGATGTGAAGCGGGAGAAGCTTCACATCCAATGTCTATGTATGAGAAAGCAATCAGAAGATATCAATTTCAGCTATGAACAGGAGGGGCATATAGAGGTACCAATTTATAAATAAACAAGAAAAACACTTAGAAGCCCCTCCCGTTCACCTCGTTTTATAAAGGAAAATCCTTATGTTATATTTAATATACCATACAATATTGAAGTTGTCAACACTTTCAATAAAAGTATTCAACATATCAACAATAAAATATATATAATAGACAACAAATATACTTGTTTTTGAATAAAAAAACAAAAAAGTGACTGAAATGACAACCACTTATTGCAATAATACAGAATTCTATTGTATGCGACACTTAATACTATTTTTGAAAATTACCATCTATCAATTTCACCGCGTTGCAAGGAGCCAACAATCTTTTTTCGTAAAGCGGGATAATCTTTTTCAAGACTGTTCAAAAGATTTTTTACATCTTCCCTTTGAGTTTTTTTATCAACAGGACAAAGACTTTTAATCACCGGTAAACTACTTTTGTTAATTGCTCTTTTAACGTCTTTTTCACTAGCAAAAATCATTGGTCTAATCATATATAAATCTTTTCGAGAGAGATAAGAAACAGGAGAAAAACAGCCAATCTGACCCAAATTAAGCAAATTCATCATAAATGTTTCGGCGGCATCGTCCATATGATGTCCAAGGGCAATTTTATTGCAACCATTTTCCTTGGCAATATCGTGCAGTGCACCTCGTCTCATTCTTGCGCACAGACTACAAGGATTTTTTTCCTCACGAGTTTGAAAGATAATTTTTGCAAGTTCCGTCCTCTTTATTATATAAGGTATGCAAAGTTCTTCACAAAGCTTAGAAATTTCAGAGTAATCACCGTGGGCATTATTAAAACAGGGGTCAAGGGTAACAGCTATTAGTTCAAATTTTTTTGGATAAAATCTACGCAACTGAGCAAGACCAACAAGCATAGCGACGCTGTCTTTACCGCCAGAAACCCCAACAGCAACCTTATCCCCATCATCTATCATATTATATTTTTCCATTGCACATCTCATATAGCTCATAAGTTGTTGCATAAAATAACCTCATTTTATAAAAATCTTTATTATTCTACTACTAAAACTCAAAACTGTAAATAAAAATTATATTTTTCATCAATGAGATAATCATATGAAAACAAGAGCAAACGGGAGAAAACAAGAGCAATGAAAATGTAAATTAAAAATTTGAAAAATATGTGTTGACACAAGCCAAAGCTTATGATAATATAGTTTCTGCATTCGTTTAACATATTTAAATTGGAGGTAAGGTTATGTCAACTTATATGCCTAAGGCTGGCGATATTACTCGTAGCTGGTATGTGCTTGACGCATCAGGAAGAACACTTGGTAGCGTAGCTGCTGAGGCTGCAACTCTTCTTAGAGGTAAGCACAAGCCAACTTTTGCACCTCACGCTGATTGTGGTGACCATGTTATTATAATCAATGCTGAAAAGGTCGTTTTGACCGGCAAAAAGCTCGAGCAAAAGAAGTATTATCATCATACTGGATATATCGGTAATCTTAAAGAGGTAAACTACAGCACTCTCATGAAAACAAAACCTGAGTTTGTTGTTACAAAAGCTGTAAAAGGAATGGTTCCTGATACAGTTATTGGAAGAAAAGCACTTACAAGACTTCGTGTTTACAAGGGCGCTGAGCATGCACACGCATCTCAAGCTCCAATTGTAAGAGAATTTTAAGAGAGGAGGCAACAATAATGTACGATAGTAATCCATATTTTTACGGAACAGGTCGCAGAAAAAAATCAGTAGCAAGAGTTCGTGTTTACCCAGGTACAGGTAATATCACAATCAATGATAGAAACATTGATGATTATTTTGGGCTCGAAACACTTAAGCTTATTGTTCGTCAGCCTCTTGAACTGACAGGAACAACAGAGAAATTTGATATAGTTTGCCGTGTAAATGGCGGTGGCGTTACAGGTCAAGCTGGTGCAATCCGTCACGGACTTTCTCGTGCTTTAATTCAATCCGATGAAGAACTTCGCCCAACACTTAAAAAGGCAGGGTTCCTCACTCGTGACCCAAGAATGAAAGAAAGAAAGAAATACGG
>CAZEKQ010000057.1:0-5071 GCA_964512735.1 uncultured Eubacteriales bacterium
TTCCAGCCAAAACTGGGTTTTGTGTTGCTGACATCTGTCTGTTCAGCAACCCCTAGGTAAGAGGCACCAGCTGCATCATCCATTTGGTGTTGTCAAGGTGTGGAGATATTGACGCTTACGGACGTCTGAAATTACCTATCAAAAGAGCCCCCAAATTGGAGGCTCTTTTGATGGGTAATTTTTTATCCACTTGAAGATAAATCAAGGGAAAGTTGCTTGATCGGAGTAAACTCTAGTTTAAGATCATTGTTGTGATCAATCAGAACATAATCAACATCTTTTAGGCTTTTCTTTGCAACCTCTATTGCCTTGTCGGACTCATCAATGCCAATAAACGTGCGTCCTAATTGAGCAGCGGCCTTTAGTGTCGTCCCGCTGCCAGCAAAACAATCTAATACAATAGATTGCTCGCAAGAAGACTGCTTTATAATGAATTCCAAAAGTTCATAGTTCTTTTCAGTCGGGTATGAGGGATAAGCAGGATCTTTATATTCCCAGATATCTTGTACTTTTTTCCCTTTATGCTCATCAGCGAAAATTTTCAATCTGGGATTTCCGGTGCTTGACCATTCAATTAATCCTTGTTCATCTAGTTCCGTTAATTTTTCTGGCGCGTATCTCCAATGACGACCCTTTGGGGGATACATGTCCTTCCACTTTTGTCCTGTCACTCCGTCTTTTGTTTCTCCTGGCGCATGAATAGGTACAGTAGTATACTGGCGCCCATCCTCATCAACCTTAGTGAACCGCCCAATAATTTCCCCTTCGGTTAAAGGCTCTTTGATGTCATTGAATATATTCTTATTACGATTTTTGGCATAAAAGAGAATTCTGTCTTTTTGATTGCCATATGCACTACGGCCAAAATTTTTAGGGTTTGACTTGATACGACTAATATCATTTTTGAAATTTTCAATCCCAAAAACTTCATCCATAATTACTTTTACATAATGTCCTATTTTATCGTCTATATGAACATATATAGAACCCGTTTCTGATAATAGCTCCTTCATTAACACAAGTCTTTCTCTTAAAAATTCAATGTACTCATCTATTTCCCGATCGTCGCTATATGCTACTTCCCCGTTGTTCTCGTTACTTATAGTACTACTTCTACCCTCAGAAACAGTAAATACCCTATTGGTATTGTATGGAGGATCGATGTATATCAAGTCTATAGATTCCTTATGTGTTTCCAAAAGAGAAGACAAATATAGGAAGTTGTCTCCATGAAATAAATATGATTGTTTCCTGTCACAGGCTAATTCTAATTGAACAGAATGTGCGATTTCAAGTATTTTAGCTTCAGTTTTTTTACCTTGATACGTTAGCTTCATAAAATTCCCTTTCTAGCCCTATTGATTACCTATTTTATAAAGAGTATAAAAAATCCCTCAATAATAGTGCGGAAAAAATGTTTGCGTCTCTATGAGTCTCTGTTATATCTTTGTACATTTTGTTCCGACCTTTTAAATATAGTACACCGTCCAATATTGCTATCGGAACAACCTTTTTATCGGTATCATAATGAGCCAGCATGGTAATAATTGCATCATTAAACTGTGCATTTTGATGCCCACCATAATCCGTTAAAAATTTAGCTTCGCCAACAACGTAAACTTGATTGAATTTGGCGATAAAATCTAATCCCTTGGTATGCTGGTATCCTAAATGAGCTCTGGCAAACTTTAACATATCATCATCGCTAGAATTTAGAACAATATTGTCTTTGCTTGTAAGAATCTCATTATGGGAAGTGGTTACCTTGCAACCTAAGGAGCCTTTTTCTAACCAATTTCTAAACAGAGGGCCGATTTGCCTGTTTGTTTCCTTCGGTTCAGTGATTTTATCGTATATGTCATCTAAACCCATCTCGTATAACATTCCTACTAAACGTTCAACAGTCCGTGGGTTCCTGTCTATTGCGGTTCTATCTCTTTTTAAAAATGCAACATATGAATCCTTTACAGGAAAAAGATCTTGGTTTAAAAGAGTTAACAATAACTCTTTGTAGTTTCTTTTGTTAAAGTGTTTTTCTATATCCCTTTCCGCTTTTGAAGGTAACTCTCGACGAGGATTTACTGACATTGGGTAAACCCTAAACAATCTATCCAGATAATCCTTTTGGTTCGCAAGCTCAACACTCTTTGCTGTCCAATAATTCATCAATCTTCTCCTCTCTCAGCATCACAATTCATAGCCCACCGCCGTTGAGTCCCTTCTCCAACACTATCCTAAAACCTTTTCGCGTGAGTTAGGCTTCCCAACCCCAATAATCACCCGTTCCAATTGCGCTTTACTTGTTTTTCCTGATATACTTTCATTGTGACAGCTCCTTTTGATTACCTGATAGTGGTGTTTTTGTCAAATTCATTCTATCAGAATTATTTGGAGCTGTCTTTTTCAATTTCTACGGAGTTTGGGGCAGAATCACACTATGACATAACCAAGGAAAATGAGACCTCATTTTGACTCAACCTTTTTCCCGGGTTCAGCGTACTTGTAAATCCACCATAGAGATTATCCCCCCTGCTACCAGAACAACACATCCTCAGGCAGATATCTTGAACACTCTCCTGTCCTAGGTAGGATATCCACCAACTTTTCGATCACTTCGACAACTTCAGTCCAATTAGTCTCACGTAACTTACTCCATGTAAACAGCATGGGGTACTCGTATAATCCTTCTCCCAAGTGATTTAGGATACTTCCAATCGACTCGAACAAGATATCGTAAGAAATCGGACGCATTTAGAGCCGTTTTAAGGGGTGTTTGTTTGGAGGGCAAGGTGATTCCCTTAGGCTTTGCGCGCTGTCATTTTCTGTTCATCGGCTTTGGTGCCTCTTTAGATCGAGATTGCGTTATTCCCCAGTACGTATCATCAAGCGTATTATGCTAAAGGAGTCGCACTGGTTGTATAGCTCTCAGGCTGCCTTAATGAGTATCCTTTGTCCGCGGGATAGGTGGTCCAAGTTAATGGCTTGGAGATCTGCGTTCCCTTCTTTTAGGTCAATGACCGGCCAGATTAAATTCCAGAGCGTTTCGCAGCTGGTGGCCAGATAAAGGAAGGCCCTCCAATGTTTATGGTATTAGTCTGATTTTTTATTAGTGATGTTTCGTAGCGCACCAGCCACTAATCCTCCTACGAGGCTCGCTCCCGCTACGCCCGCTCCCGCTACGCCCGCCCCCACTGCGAGGCCCACCCCCGCAATTGTTGCAATGCTTGATACGATCTTAGAATACTCGTTAAAAGCTTGCTGAAAGAATTTGTTGAACTCCTCGCCGGGCAACTCCGAAACAAGTTCCATTTGTTCAGGTGACAATTCAGATGATATCTCGGGTGTATTCTCGACAAGCCATCTCTGTCTTTGTTTTTGGTTTAACGAAAGGTAATGGTTAAGCCCTGCCTCAATTATTCTGGTAGTAGGTAAACCACTCTTCTTGACTTCCTGCAAAATATCAGTTCTAATCTTAGTCGAAATCATAGTTCTTTCGCTTGACTCTACGAGTTTTTCCATATTCCGGAGTAGCGATGTTTCGATCTTGTCTTTCTCCTTATGTTCCAATTTGTACCCACCTTGTCAATCTAAGTCTTTTTTACTTACGGGTTCTGAACTCCATGCTTCCAACAACGCCAAAACGCGTTTCCACATTACACGAAAAGGTTTCACAATTTGCTAACGCTGTTTTCAAGGCGTAACACGCCATGCCACCAACTACCGCGACTAGTGCCATTTTCATAAGGTTTTCTCGAATGTAAGCATTCTTGTCGAAATACAAGGGGATATTTTGCATCATATCTTCAGTCGCTCCAAAATTATCCATGCTTTCCCTCCGCTCCATAGGATATATCGGTCAATTTTTATTACTTGAGTATATACTACCAAAAATATACTCAAAAGTCAATACTTGGGTTTGTTTATTGTATAAAGACACAAAAACGGTGTGTACATTCTCTATAAATGCTACCGAGAAGTCAGCTTCTAGGTAGGAGAATGGCGCTCGATGGCGAACATATGTGCTAGAGGTGATACGATGAATTCTATTTCGCTACAGACAGTGGAACCCGTTCAACTCGTTGAATCAGGGGATCCGATCGTTGCGTATCCATCGGGGGCAAAAACAGATAAAGATATACTTGAGATGTGGTTATGGGGCAAAGCTGAGCTAACCCAGAAGAAGTATATCCAAGTCACTCGGGATTTCTTTGTCTGGATCCAAAAGCCAATACGAGGCATCACACTGCAAGACTTGCAGCACTATGCGAATTGGTTACGCGAAGAGGAAGAACAGAGCCACAATACGGTAGTGGGGAAGATGTTTATCCTTAAGAGCCTCTTTGCCTTTTCGACAAAGCTCGGATACACAAGATTCAATGTAGGGCTTCCCATTGACCATCTTAAGTTCGATGATAAGCTGGCCGGGAGAATCCTATCGGAACGAGAAGTTCATCAAATGATTAGCGCCGAGAAAGACGACCGAAACCAAATCATTCTCATGTTCTTGTATGTCACTGGCTGTCGCTGCGTAGAGCTGTGTAACTGTAAGTGGGAGCATTTATCAGAGAGACTCGACGCTGGAAACGTATGGTTCCCCGAGACCAAGAATAACGAGTCGAGAACTGTCTTTCTGTCGCCATCGTTTTGGCAGACACTGATGGAATACAGAGAATGGGCTAATGACAGTCCATATGTCTTTAGCTCCAAAAAGCGCAACTTACAGCTCACACCAAAGGCAGTTTGGGATGTAGTGAGTCAGGCAGCCAAGAAGGCAGGTATAAGGAAGAACGTCTCGCCTCACTGGCTACGGCATAGCCATGTGTCTCATTCGCTTGATCGAAAAGTGCCAATTCACGTTGTTAAAGACACGGTTGGCCATAAGGATCTGAGTACAACCGGTAGGTACGCTCACGTTAAGCCACTGGATTCATCTGCTCGGCATCTGGGAGTCTAGGTTTTCGGGCGATTTAAGGTGGATTCGGTCAAACTGTTAAGGTGTGATCAGATGAATCAAAGCTGATTCTGCCCCAAACTCCGTAGAAATTGAAAAAGACAGCTCCAAATAATTCTG
>CAZEKQ010000058.1:0-4851 GCA_964512735.1 uncultured Eubacteriales bacterium
ATTATATGTGCCATACCACCAATGCCGTTACTTCGATCATGTAGGCAAATTCCCACACATGAACCCAATGCATATGTAACAAGAATATCAGGAACTTTAGCAATATTGAGATCAGAAATACCGACATTGATCATTTTGCTCATATCAGATACCTACTCCCAATTTTTTAAACAACCTGTTCAGTGAGGACATCTCTGGAACCAAAATCATATTACTATTAGCAACTTCATTTCCTATCCCAAATGAATCCTCAATAAATAGAACCTTGTCCCCAATATTTGCGAATTCAATTGCAGGTACACTAAGGATTGCTCCAGCCATATCTACACATATAGAGGGGGTAGATAGGGTTATTATAAGACCAGTCATGCTTGAAAGTGCCTTAGCATATGCACCCGCCATGATATTGCCAATTTCACTAAGGGCAGATTTATCCATTTCATTAATTTCTAATGCAGAATCAAACTTTTTACCAAAGAAAGTCTTAAGGATGGTTGCTACAAACTCGTCTTCAAAAACATAGAGTATCATCCCCTCTATTCCATCCATTAAGCGTATAAGGATTCCTGTAACAATATTTTCAGCCCCTCCAATAAATTGAACGGTTTCATTAAAGTCAAGGATTTTCACCCTTGGGACCTTTATGCTAACTTCCTTACCAACCAATGTCGCCAAAGAAGTAACTGCATTACCTGTACCGATATTTCCTAGCTCCGTAAGTACATCAACATGCATGGAGTTTAAATCCCCAATATTATCTAAAGTCATTGCAAACTCCTTTCAATCCGAAAACATCTATACAGATTTAATTATTAACTCAATATTTTATTAACAATTTGAAGAATTCTCTCAGGCTTAAATGGCTTTACAATAAAGTCAAGTGCACCCAATTTAATCGCTTCAACAACCATTGATTCTTGACCCATAGCTGAACACATTATAATCTTAGAATCAGGGTCCATAGCCTTAATATACCTCAACGCATCTATACCAGTTTTATTTGGCATAGTTATATCCATTATAATAAGGTCAGGTTTCTCCTCTTCATACATATTACAGGCAATTTCACCATCTGCTGCTTCAATAATATTAGTGTATCCATTTTTACTTAATGTGTCCTTTAACATCATTCTCATAAACGCTGCATCATCTACTAATAGTATTTTTTTATCCATTTTAATTACCCCTTACTTCCTAAGCTATCCAATAGATTGGATTTAACGATTTCAGTGATTCTTACTGCAAAATTATCATCAATTACGACAACATCTCCTCTAGCAATAAGATTTCCATTTACTATAACATCCACTGGAGATTCAGCCGCCCTATCAAGCTCGACTACTGTCCCCTTTGAAAATTCAAGAATATCTTTTACCTTTCTTCTTGCCGAACCAATTTCTATTGAAACATTTAATGGAACTCCAAGCAATAACTGAAGATTATCAGCTTGTTCTTTAGAAAGACCTTCCTCATCAACACGTCTTAATAAAACATCATTAGCACTCATCTCTCGATTAGTCTGTGTTGAAGGGCTTTGCACAGTTAATTCATTGCCCTCTTTAACTTGAGCTGTATCACTTTTAACCGCTTGTCCCATATCTTTTTCTGGTTCTTTATTAGCTTTAATAGTAGTTTCTTGTGATTCAACAGGAACTTCAGCGGCTCCCCCGTAACCAGCAAGCATTCTTTCTGCCATATCATTAGCTAAATCAAGTGAGAGAATTGTAACAAACTCACTTTTTATAACACCATCTATAGTAAGATCAAAAGAAATTGTACAAACATATTCTTCAGGGTCCTTAGAGTAAGTACTCCATAATTCTCCTTCTCCTTCTGAAATTATTGCATTAGGTGTAGATATATCTATCTGCGTATCAAAAATCTCAGATAATGCTGTAGCAGATGCACCCATCATTTGATTCATAACTTCTGATACAGCAGAAATATTCATCTCATCAAACTCAAAATCATCAGTGACAACTAAGGGCAATCCCATAAGCTGATTAAGTATTAACTGGACATCATTTTGCTTCAAAACTAATAATGATGAGCCCGAAACACCCCTTATATATTCAATTATAACATGGACTGATGGCTCAAGGTTTGGGAAGGAAAGTTCTTTAACCTTACCTATATTAACTTGTGGTGTAGTAATCCAAACCTTAGCATTAAGCATGCCCGAAACAGCAGTTGCCGCTGAACCCATGGTAATATTATGAATTTCGCCTATAGCGTCTCTTTTTGTTTCATTAAAATCATTCGTAGTAGCACTCGCCATTATTATACCTCAATTCTTATAAATATTATCTATCTTAATTGCCTTCCTTTTGTTGTTCACACCAACTTTTCCATCAAACCATAAATTCTTATTAATTTTTACTGCTGCATTGCCCGTTATTGGCATACTTAATGGTATAATGTCATCAGGTTGGAGCGTTAAGATATCAGCAAGTGCGATTTTAGTTTCAGCAAAAATTACATCTATTTGTAAAGGTGAGTTGTTTATTTCTTTTAATATACCCTCGCGTCTTTTTTCTTCCCTTGCAGCGTCAAACCGTTTTAAACCTTGTGAATACTGGTCACTGAATTTAGTCATTACAGTTTCCATATTTACAGCAGGCAGGCTAATTGTAATAATATTTGTTACATCCTTTATCTCAACCTCTAAGGTAACTAGTACAATAACTTCATCAGGTGGAATGGACTGGCTTGCTCTTGCGTTAGTTTCAATTCCTAAAAGCCTAGGATTTATATCTAGGTAAGAAGCCCATGCTTCTTTTAGGATTTCAGTCATCCTTTCCATTACGCCTTTCATAATCCCCATTTCAATTTCAGTAAAATCCCTACTAATCTCAATATATGGACCATCTCCACCAAGCAATCTATCTATCAATGAAAAAGTAATTGAGTTCGAAAGCTGTATAATACAGCTTATATCCATAATATCGTCATCTTCAATCCCAAGACCAACTGTTCCCATAATTACATGGTCTGGAAGTGCATTATTAAACTCATAATAACGTTGTTCCTCAATTTGCAAAACCTTTACCTTGCAGTGAATTCTAGTGTTATTCGTAAAAAATGATGATAGTAGTCGTGAATATACTTCATATATATCATTAATAACCTTAAGTCGTTCTTTAGTGAATTTCTTAGGCATCGTAAAATCATAGGTTTTAATTTTTTTTTCATTAATACTTTCTTCTATATCCTCAAACGCCTTTGTTCCCTCTGAACTAAAGCTATTCAAAAGCTCATCTATTTGGCTTTGAGAAAGAACCTCTGCCATCCTTTTCCCCTCTTTCATAAGGTCTATATTAAATACTTCCAAACTTTATATCAATACAGATTTTATAATCAATAAATCTATAATCTTTATTCTAATTTCTATATTATATCAGATACCAGTTAAAATTCTGTGCAATAAAAGTTAATATTTAATAGACTAATAGTTAATTTTCAAAAAATAATATAATTCATAAATTATTAATTGCATATTATCCAATTTTAAGTTATAATGAAACAGTCTAAAACTTTTCTTTGCGACGCTGTTTTCTAAGCTCGCTTCTTCTCGCACCTGCATCCCATTCAGCTTGTTCGTCTTCCGTTTCAATAATTAATTTCGGAACCGTGGTCGGATTTTCATCTTCATCAAGTGCAACCATAACCAAATGTGCTTCATTAATAAGTTTCTTTTCCCCCGATAATTTTTCGACAAATGTTTCAACCTTAATTTCCATTGAAGTATTACCTACATATGTAACCTTTCCATGTAAAACAACCAAGTTATTTACATATGCCGCTTCTTTGAAATGGAGGTTATCAATCGAAACTGTTGTTACATTCCTATTTGAATGGCGTCTTGCCACTACAGCTGCTACAATATCAATCCATTCAACTAGCTTTCCACCGAAAAGCCTGTTATAACCATTAATATGTTCAGGCATCAGGATTTGCACTTGTTCTGTTTTTGAATCTCTAACTTTTTTTACAGGTGTAGTTTCCATTCTTTATCCCCACTTTCTCTATATTAACTATATGATAACTATTGATTTTTTTAATTTATATTAGTATATATATTATGCCATATATCTTCAGTGTTTGCAATTAAAATTATTTTTCTAATTTTCTTTTCAACTTTTTCTTGTTATGTTGTAAAAACAACGGACTTTATTCTTGTTTTATATTATACTCAAGTAGCAAGGTAATTTAAATGCAATACATGGATGTAATATATTGATGAAAGGAAGATTTTTATGAAAAGAAAAATTATTACAATAGATAAAGATAAATGCATCGGGTGCCAGCTTTGTGTAAATGCTTGTCAAGAAGGTGCAATTGGAATGGTGGATGGAAAAGCTACTCTTTTGCGTGATGATTATTGCGATGGATTAGGTAATTGTCTGCCTGTATGTCCAACAAATGCTATTTCTTTTGAAGAAAGGGAGGCTCTTCCCTTTGATAAAAAAGCTGTAAATGCTAAGATGAATGAAAAGGGTGATGATAATAAACACCCCCAAAATCTAGCCTGTGGATGTCCTGGTACAAACTCAAAAACATTAACAAGAAAAGTTAGTACTCAAACAAATATAATTGATTCACCTGCTGAAAGTCAGTTGATGCAATGGCCTGTGCAAATTAAGCTAGTACCTATTAATGCTCCATATTTTGATGGTGCAAACATACTTATAGCAGCGGATTGTGCAGCTTATGCCTATGCTGATTTCCATAATAGATTTATCAGAAACCGTATCACTTTGATAGGTTGTCCTAAGCTTGATGAGGGTGATTATTCTGAGAAATTGACAGAAATTTTAAAACATAATAATATCAATAGCGTTACAATCGTAA
>CAZEKQ010000059.1:0-4703 GCA_964512735.1 uncultured Eubacteriales bacterium
TAACAGAGGACGAAAAAGCAAGGACTAAAGTATTTTTTAGTGCTAATATTGTATCCGTATCATTTAACAACTCTTTATACCATTTTAGCGAAAAGCCAGTAAACACACTTGTGCTATTTGCCTCATTAAAAGAAAAGAATATTAATACTAGAATAGGTGCATACAAAAAAAGTATTATAAGCGACACATAAATTTTTGATGAGGGTTTAAGCTTACTCATACAAGAATACCTCCCTCGTCATCGTCTGCAAATTTATTCATAACAAACAAGCAAATTAATATAAGAACCATTAAAGCCAAAGACATAGCAGCACCAAGATTGTAGTTATAAGAAGTTTGAAACTGCATTTCTATTACATCGCCAATTAAGGTAAATTTGCCACCGCCGAGTTTTTGGGATATATAAAACGTGCTAACAGAAGGGACAAAAACCATTGTAATTCCTGAAACAACTCCAGGCATACTAAGCGGGAAGATAACTTTTTGAATTACTACTGCACTATTGCCACCCAAATCTTTTGCAGCTTCAATAATGCTTTTGTCCATTCTTGACATTATAGAATAAAGTGGCAAAATCATATATGGAAGATAATTATAAACCATTCCTAGCACCACAGCGCCAGAGGTGTTAATCATTTGAATTGGTTCAAGCCCCATTTTTATAAGCCAGTTATTTATAATTCCAGTATCCTCTAAAATTAACATCCACGAATATGTTCGCAGTAAAAAGTTCATCCACATAGGGAGCATAACGAGCATTATTATAATTCTTTGCTTATCCTGCGATGTTTGAGAGATAATATAAGCTAGTGGGTATGAAATAATCAGACATATCAGTGTTGCGATTAGCCCAAACCAAATTGAGCGCAAAAATGTGTCACTATACCTTGAGAGTGTTGCAATGTTATTTAAAGTAAAGTTCCCCGTAGAATCTGTAAAAGCAAAATAAGCCACTACAGCTAAAGGAAAAACAATAAAAATTATCATCCACGCAATGTAAGGAGCGCCAGATATCTTAGCTGCAAGCGAGGTGTTTTTCTTCATTATTATACCTCCTCACTTGCACTTGATAATTGCTCAACTTCATCACTAAAAGAGCTATAATCCCCAAACTGCCCAGAGTAATCAGATTTTTTCATTATATGAATTGCATCAGGCTCAATTGCAATTCCTATTTCATCGCCTTCAAATTGTTGGTCTGTTGATTGAATCATCCACTTAAACCCATCAATATCAACAATCATTTCAAAATGAACACCCTTAAAAGTGACCGAGGTTACTGTTCCGCAAAGTGCACCTTTTTCAACGGATACAACATCAACATCCTCAGGGCGAACAACAACATCTACCGACTCATTTTTATCAAAACCTTTATCAAGACACTCAAAGGTATGACCAGAAAGCTCAACAGAATAATCACTTTTCATTATTCCATCAAGTATATTACTCTCCCCTATAAAATCTGCAACAAAAGCATTTTTAGGCTCGTTATAAATATCAATCGGCGTGCCAATTTGTTGTATTCTGCCACAATCCATAACAACAACAGTGTCCGACATCGAGAGTGCTTCCTCTTGGTCGTGGGTAACATATATAAATGTAATACCCAACCTTTGCTGTATATTTTTAAGCTCAATTTGCATATCTTTGCGAAGCTTTAAATCAAGCGCACCCAGTGGCTCGTCAAGCAAAAGCACCCTAGGTTTGACCGCTAGTGCCCTTGCAATTGCAACACGCTGTTGCTGACCACCTGAGAGCGACTCTATTTTTCTTTTATTAAACCCTTTAAGGTTTACAAGGGCTAACATTTCCTCAACTGTTTGCTTTATTTCCTTTTCAGGCAATTTTTTTAATCGCAAACCAAAAGCAACATTTTCATAAACATTTAAATGAGGAAAAAGTGCATAACGCTGGAAAATTGTGTTAACCTGTCTTTTGTGTGATGGTACGCCATTGATTTTTTTATTTTCAAACAGAACATCTCCAGAGTTGGGTTCTAAAAATCCCGCAATTATGCGAAGAGTTGTAGTTTTTCCACAGCCCGAAGGCCCTAGCAAAGTTACAAACTCACCGTCTCTAATATAAAGATTTATACCTTTTAAAATAGGCTCTTCATCAAATGTTACTGCTATGTTTTTTAAATCGATTATCACATTGTTTTCCAATTATGCAACCCCTCTCGAATACAAAAAAAGTGTCAAATTTTCTATTTGAAATAAACATATAAAAATAAAAAAGTAAACAACTACAAATATAGTTTAAAAGACGCCAAATGTCAACATTATTTTTGGGAAAACAATCAAAAACACCCGTACTTATACACTTTTTGTGCAATAATTTTACACTATATTTAAATTGCCCATATTTTATTCTTTATATGCTTTTTTATAAAATAGATAAATTCTACTACTTTTAAATCTCTTGCAAAAAAAAATGTTTTATGATATTATGATTTTCGTTGTATATAATTAAAATCCGGGTGTGGCGCAGTTGGTAGCGCGCTTGAATGGGGTTCAAGAGGCCGTGAGTTCAAATCTCGCCACTCGGACCAATTAAAAGCCTTATAGATGTGCATTGTTTTTGCATATCTACAAGGCTTTTTTGCATATTATAAGCTGTAAAAGATAATATGCAGATAAAATATAAATTTCATAACAATTGATGGTATCCGTCTGGCATTTCGCATAAACGCTCTGGGGGAACTTGTGCTAATGTATATTTAATATTTGAAGCAGTTAAAGTGATTTTTGAGTTAACCACATCTTACCTCCTGTTAAAAAGCAAGAGGAACACAGCATATTTCCTGCGTCCCTCTTTGTGTATTACGGTTTGTGACATATATCACCCATAGAACAATTGCCACAACTGCCACCACAAGCGGACTTGCCTTCTTTTTTATTTTTTCTAAGCTTTGATATAATTCCAACTACAATAACGATAAGTAAAATTGTAATAATAATAGTTGCTAAATTTGCATATATCCACGAAAACATTTAAACTGCTCCTTCCAAAGATTTTGTTTGCTTCATCTTTTTTGTAGGTTTTACCGATTCTTCATAAGGTCTAACCATCATATAAATCATACCAGCAAGAAGTGCAAATGCAAAGGTTAATCCAACTGCATTTATATCCCCTGTAAACATACCGCCAAACTGATTTATCATAAGTGCAACAGCATAAGCAAAGCCACTCTGGTACAAAATTGCAAACCAAATAAATATATTAGGGAGAAGAACAATAGTTTCTGCCTTTTTAATAAACGACCAACCACGCTCCCACATAGAGTAAAGCACATTTTTAACTGTGGGTAAGTGGTACGCAGGCAGTTCAATTACAAACGGAGCATGATATTAGTGATGAATCCTTTAAGGCTTTGAAAAAACATTTTGAAACCCAAAAATAAACATACACATTACAAATTAGCCTTGCCTTAATATATGGTTGGTTTTTTATAACGCAACAATACACTAGCGTTTATGCCTAAACTGCTTGTAGGTTTTTTGTCTTTGTTGTATAATAAACTTAATGTATTTTATTTTAATAATTAATCAAACTAGGAGTTGTCTTTATGGTTAAGCACATTGTAACATGGAAGTTTCACGATACGGCAGAGGGAAAAACAAAAGAAGAAAACATTGAAATTGTAAAAAACGATTTACTATCCTTAAAGGGCGTTATATCCGAAATTAAGCATATCGAACTTGGCAAAGATGTTTCTTGTACTGATGCATCTTATGACCTTGTACTTGTAACAGATTTTGAAAACAACGAAGATTTAGAGTCTTACAGAGTTCATCCAGAACATCAAAAAATCGCAAAATATGTTGCAAAAGTTACAAGTTATCGTGGCGTTATTGACTATATTTTTTAAAAACTTATCCTAAACTAACACTACTCCCCTTTTTATGCATAGCATAATAACAAGGGGGGATTTTTTTGAAGTGCTATAACTTTCCCGCTTCGGTCACTGCACTCGCCTATGCTATTGCCGAAAAATGCAACGATGAGGAAATAGCTTTAATAATAACACTGTTATCTCAATTAAAAGACACCCTTGCAAGTATAATTGTATGTAGAGCATTTAGCAACGACAAAAACGAAAAAATTGAGATTGAAAAAAACGAAAAAAAGAATAATATCTTGTTCTTAATTTATTAAAGAATTATTTATAATTAAATCTTTAATTGAAATACATATTATGATACAATTTTGAGGAAATAAAAGGAAGGGTCGTAATACTTTATGAAAAGATTATTTTTAATGCCACTCACATTATTTTTTTGTGTATCCCTTTTTGGTTGCGAAAGCTACAGCAATTCCCATACAAAAATAGAAAAAACCAAATCAACTAACATAGCACTAACAAATGATTTTGAGTCCGTAGATTCCATCAAAAAGCAACTTGATAAACTTGCTAAAAAACATAGTAACAAAGCAATTCTAGGCGAAGTTTTTATCCACGCACCTGAAGGTAAGCTTAAAAATTCAACCGCATACTTTATCTACTACAGCGAATCAAAAGGTAACGCTACGAAGATTACATATAAGATTAATGTTGCTGATAAAAAGATTGTTGAATCTAAAGTTCAGCAAGGATATCCAGACGAAATTGGTGGGGCTATTCCAAAAGCCGAGTTTGATACCTCGGTAGATATTCAAGAGCTTATAGATAAAACTATTGATAGTGATGATTTTGAAAAAAT
>CAZEKQ010000060.1:0-4459 GCA_964512735.1 uncultured Eubacteriales bacterium
TGACTTGCCTACGCCTGTCATACTCTTCCACCATTTCCTTAACAAAGGACATACCACTTTCTAAAGCTTCAACGGCAGCCCATTGCGACATGGTGGGGGCACTCATAATCACATATTGATGAACTTTTTTCATGGCCTCAATTACAGACGTCGGTCCGCATGCATACCCGAGGCGCCAGCCGGTCATGGAAAAGGTTTTAGAAAAACCACTAATGACCACTGTCCTTTCGGCCATGCCGGGTAGAGTTGCTATGGAGGTGTGTTTTATTCCATAAATAAGCTCCGCATAGATCTCGTCAGTTATGACCAGTATATTATGTTTTCGCAATACAGCGACGATCTTTCGTAAATCTTCTTCTTCCATAACTGCACCGGTGGGATTATTGGGATAACAAAAAATGATTGCTTTTGTTTTAGCAGTAATCTGTGCTTCGATGGCCTCTGCAGTAAGGCGAAAATCATCTTCTTCATAAGTGGGTACTGCAACAGCTACACCACTTGCAAGCATGACTGAGGGGGCATAAGAAACATAGCCTGGATCCGGAACCAAAACCTCGTCACCCGACTCCACGATCACACGTAAGGCAAGATCAACTGCTTCACTGGCACCAATGGTCACCAAAATTTGAGTTTGAGGATTATATTCTAGATGAAACCTATCTTCTAGATACTTGCTAATTCCCTTCCGCAATTCTAAAAGACCCACATTGGCTGTGTAAGCTGTGCCCTTCTCTGTAATCGATCTTATTCCCGCTTCCCTCACATTTAAAGGAGTGGGAAAATCAGGCTCTCCGATTCCAAGTGAGACTACACCTTCCATTTCCGCGGCAATATCAAAAAACTTTCGTATACCTGAAGGCTTAATCTCAGCTATTTTCTTATTCAACAACTGTTCAATCATCCCCCTACCACCTTTCAATTTCCTTTAACCCAACGGTCTCAATTTTTAGAGTGATTATTAGCATGATCATAATTGATTTTGAGACGTTCGTCAAAGCTTAACTTAGTATTCTTAATATGTAAAAATAAAAACAAGGATATTTCCTAATTAAAGGAGAACTTTACACCGAAGGAAGGAGCGATGTAATGAAAACCGTAGCCTTAATAATAGCCGAAAAAGAGTTTAGAGATGAGGAATACCAAATTCCCCATGATCTTTTGCATGAAGCTGGCTTTAAGGTCCTAACTGTTTCCACCACTCTTGAACAAGCCATAGGAAAACTCGGTATGGTTGTTCAACCTGATACATTAATCGAAAACCTAGAGCCAAAAGACATTGATGCTTTAATTTTTATTGGTGGCGGAGGGTCCGAACAATACTTTGAAGATCCCCTCTCCCATCGTCTAGCTCAAGAAATGATTTTGCAGAACAAAGTATTAGGTGCTATTTGCATAGCACCGGTAATCTTGGCAAATGCACTTGTACTAAAGGGTAAAAAAGCCACAGTATACCCCGATGGTAAAGATATTTTAATTGAAAACGGAGCAAATTACACAGCAAGTCCCGTGGAAATTGACGGCAAGCTGATTACAGGGAATGGTCCTGAAGCGGCTGAAGAGTTTGGAAAAGCATTAATCAAGCTATTGCAATAATTCACTCAGCCAAAAATCCCTTCGAGCGTAATTCATCCTTAATGGCCCCCATCACTTCACTGTTGGGGGCTTCTATTGTATGCAAGTGGTAACCGTCTGTAAGAACGAGCAAAGGCTCTGCCTGCAGTTCTCCGAGTTTTTCTATGAACTGCTGAACATCATAACGGGAACGAATCTGTAGATTGGCAGTTAACTCCCCGTATAAGGGGTGCTCCACTATGACGTCCACCACCGTTCCACCTAAATCCACAATGAGGTTTAATTCGGAAGCCAGCGCCTCATTATCACCTCCGTGACGTACGGCAATAGTCTTTCTATACGCCCCCGAAGATTGCGCTTCATGCAGAAGATAACCTCGCGGTGTGGCAATGATCTGCTCACCCCTGGCACGCAATACGGCAACATCTCCCACAATAACTTGTCTCGTTACGTTGAGAGACAAACTTAAAGCAGAACCGGTTAAAGGGGTTTCTGCTTCGTGTAGTAATCTTATTATCTCCGTTCTACGCTTTTCTGCAGACATTCTTATCCTCCCAAAATAGGTCTTGCCAAAAACTTCACATTGGTGTATTATACAAATGAACCATACAGGTGTATATACATCTGTTAAATAAGGAGTGAAGTTATGCGTATATCTATGAAAGAACTACTTTATGGTGCTTTGCTTACCGCTTTAGCCCTACTAATCCCAATGGCCTTCCAAGGTTGGTTACAAATCAGTATACCACCTTTTTCAGCTACTTTAGGTAGTCACCTACCCACAATGCTTGCCATGACAATAAGTCCTTGGGTTGCAGTTTTAGTAGGCCTGGGTTCGAGCTTGGGCTTTTTGATTACACTAGGGCCCATAATAGCTGCAAGGGCTTTCATTCATGTTTTCGTTGGAGTTGCCGGTGCCTATCTATATCGAAAAGATATTAAGTTTTGGCAAGTCCTCCTGCTAACCATGCCAATCCACGCAATTGGCGAAGCATTAATTGTTATGCCATTCGGCTTCAAACTTTACGATGCATTAGTTGTGATCGGAATAGGTACAGCATTACACCATCTAGCCGATGGTGGCATAACTTTAGTTCTCCATCGCTCTTTAAAAAAGGCCGGAGTCTCTTTACAAGTCGCGGGCAAAAGCAGTGTGAGCCATCTTTAAAGTATCAATAATTTTAAGATTTTGCGGGCAAACATCTTCGCATTGTCCGCACTCTATACAACGGGCCCCATCGTGGCCCTTTTTTATTAACTCTTTATACTGCCAACCATCTGAAGAAAAACTATTATAGATGCTGGCTGTATTATAAAGATCAAAGATTCTCGGTATTTCTATATTCTGCGGACAAGGCAAACAATATTTGCAGTCAGTACAAGATATCTTCACACGTTCATTATACAACTTTTTAGCCTGCTTAAACAAGCTCAATTCTTCAGCTGATAACGAATTAGGTGTTGCGTTGTCTAAAACTTTAATATTCTCAGCGACTTCCTCGAATTTGCCCATTCCGCTTAAAATTAAAGAGACTTCCGGAAAGTTTGCCACCCACTTAAAGGCCCATTCCGCTAGGCTTCGATCTTGACCCGAAAGTTCGAAGATTTCTTTTACTTCCGGAGGAACATTGTGCACCAATTTTCCCCCTCTTAAGGGTTCCATCACAATAACACCCAGGCCTTTAGACGCCGCATATTCTAAACCTTCCACGCCTGCCTGATAAAAATCGTCCATGTAATTCAGTTGAATCTGGCAAAAATCCCAAGCATAACCATCAACTATTTCTTTGAAAACTTCAAGTTCATCGTGGAAAGAAAACCCGATATTTTTAATCTTTCCTTGCTTTTGCATGGTCTCTAAAAAATCTAAAACGCCATGTTTTTTTGACTTTAACCAAGTCTCTCTGTTTAAAGCATGGAGCAAATAATAGTCAACTGTTTCCACATCTAGGCGCGTAAGCTGTTCGTTAAATATTTTTTCGCAATCTTCAAATGAATTAACTAGCCACACCGGAAGCTTGGTGGCGATGTTTACCTTTTCCCTATAACCGTCTTTGACTACCCTGCCCACAAACTCTTCACTCTTACCCTGATGATAATTATAGGCCGTGTCCAGATAGTTAACACCATGTTGGATACCGTATCTAACGATTCTAACGGCTTCTTCGTCAATTTCGCCATTTGATAGAGTGGGTAGACGCATACAACCAAAACCCAACAAACCCACATTTTCCTTTAAATTACCCATTTGCCGTTTTTGCACAAAATCACCTCTCTGTTTACTTCGAAAAAATATTCTTATTTCCTTTCGCATTTATAACAGGAATATACAAATTTTACACGAATTGATATAAGTACGTGACTTTTTAAGGGAGGTAAAGCTATAATGTTTACTCAGGTTCTCTTTGGATCCGGAGGTCTAGTTCTTGGGGCTTTGATCACTTTTGCCGTCATGGCTCGGAAAAATGCTGATTTAGGAACTCGGCTTGAACTCGCCGAGGAAAGGCACAATCAAGAACAGGATTACTTAAAAAGAGTAGAACGCCAATTTGAAGCGGCTTTTCATAATCTTGCCCAGGGAATTCTAGATGATAAGACCCAGGCAATGATTAATCATAACAGCAAGCAAATGCAAAATCTTTTGGATCCACTGCGCGAGCATCTTAAGGATTTTCAATCTAAAGTGGAGATAACTCACAAGGAAAGCATGAGCAAGATCAGTTCACTAGAGCAGATCAGCATCAGTATGTCAACTGAAGCGCAACGACTGTCCTCTGCTCTTAAGGGTGACGTAAAAAAACAAGGCGAATGGGGTAAAATCGTTCTTGATCGAGTTTACCCCATTCGCCTTGTTTTTTTACGTCACCCTTAAGAGCAGAGGACAGTC
>CAZEKQ010000060.1:4469-4679 GCA_964512735.1 uncultured Eubacteriales bacterium
AAGAAACAGATGGAAAGCAAGGTCATGTCATTATAATTCTACCGGAAAACCGCCATCTGATTATTGACTCATCCGTTTCGGTTTTGGCATACGATCAATTTCTTGACAGCTCTACTCCTGAAGAACAAAAACAGGCAGAACAAACCCTTGTACAAAACTTTAGAAATCATATAGATACTTTAGGCGCTGTACGTCAACACGAAAAACTAG
>CAZEKQ010000061.1:0-4329 GCA_964512735.1 uncultured Eubacteriales bacterium
GCTATATTAAAGCCGAGTGAGATTCCAGTTGATTCAGATCTAGATTTATTTATTTCAGAACCTGTTGAGGTGAATGGAAGGGAATACTTGATACCTTGCGTATCAATGGGAAACCCTCATGCAATAATTTTTATGGAAGGTATTGATGCACTGAATCTTGAGGAGATTGGCACTTATTTTGAAAATCATCCACTTTTCCCAGATAGAATCAATACTGAGTTTGTAGAGGTTATTGATAATAAAACTTTAAAGATGCGAGTATGGGAGAGGGGTAGTGGTGAAACTTTGGCATGTGGTACAGGTGCATGTGCAACGGTAGTAGCTGCTGTTCTCAATAAACACTGTAAGGTTGATGAAGAAGTTACTGTACATTTACGTGGTGGTGATTTGAAGATTACTTATAAATCTGACGGAACAGTTATGATGATAGGCCCTGCCACTCATGTTTTTGATGGGCAGATTGAAATATAATTATAAAATATATGGGAGGAAAATATGACTAAAATAAACGAAAACTTTTTTAATTTGACTGAAAGCTATTTGTTTGCAGAAATCTCCAAGAGAGTAAATGCATTTACAGAAGCAAACCCTGATAAAAAAATAATAAGATTAGGGATTGGTGATGTTACACTTCCGATTGCACCGATTGTTATTGATGCAATGAAAAAGGGATGCGATGAGCTAGGCAAGAAGGAAAGTTTTAAAGGCTATCCTGATTATGAGGGATATGCATTTTTAAGAGAAGCTATCTCAAAGTATTATGCAAGCTTTGATGTAAAAATTTGTGCGGATGAAATTTTTGTTTCAGATGGTGCAAAAAGTGATGTTGGAAATATTGTTGACATATTTAGTGAGGATAATACAGTTTTAGTTACAGACCCCGTTTATCCCGTTTATGTAGATACAAATATAATGAGCGGTAGAAAAGTTATATATGCTAATTCAAATGAAGAAAATGGTTTTGCAGCAATGCCTGATAAAAATGTTAAGGCTGATTTAATATATTTATGTTCACCAAATAATCCAACGGGTTCTGTTTATACAGAAGAACAATTAAAGATATGGGTTGATTATGCTATTGAAAATAACTCAATAATTTTATTTGATTCAGCATATGAAGCGTTTATTACAGAGGATTTGCCAAGAAGTATTTTTGCAATTGAAGGTGCAAGAAAATGTGCTATTGAGTTTTGCAGTTTATCCAAGATTGCTGGATTTACTGGTACTAGATGTGGCTATACTGTTATTCCTAATGAATTAGAATTAACGTCATCAGATGGTAAAAAGGTAAATATAAAAAAATTATGGTATCGCAGACAGGCAACTAAATTCAATGGTGTATCCTACCCTGTTCAGTGTGGTGCGGCTGCAGTTTTCTCTGATGAAGGGCTTGCACAGATAAAAGAAAACATTAACTATTACATGGAAAATGCAAAAATAATTTCTTCAACTATGGATGAATTAGGAATTAATTATACTGGGGGCATAAACTCACCGTATATTTGGTTGAAATGCCCGAAAAATATGTCAAGTTGGGATTTCTTTGATTTTCTATTAGAAAATGCAAGTGTTGTTGGGACTCCAGGTGAAGGCTTTGGTAAGAATGGTGATGGTTGGTTTAGGCTTACTGCCTTTGGTGATAGGGATAATACGGTTGAGGCTATGGGTAGGTTTAAAAAGCTAATTGCAAGCATGGAATAATTTCATTGTAAGCTTTAAATTTTTACGTTTAAATCTATACAAGATTTTACAAGATTTTTAGAAAAAAACAGGGAAGCCTTATTTAAACTTCCCTGATTTTTGTTTTCTATGTTGGATATTATAAGTTATCTTATTCAATAGTATATATGGTGTAATTTTTGACGCATAGACGCATATTTTCATTTTCAATGTAGGGATAATCAGTGGATTTCCCTTTAAAGCGTTGTCTATTGCATATTTAGCCACATATTCACTTGATGCAGGCTTGATGTCAAATTTAACTCCGGCACGGTTGTTGAAGTTAGTTTCAACAGGTCCTGGACAAAGTACGCTGATTTTTACATTGCTTTTTTCACGCTTTAACTCTTCATGGATTGCCAGCGTAAGGTTTAGAATATAGCTTTTTGAAGCATAATATGATGAGAATAAAGGCCCAGGCATAAAGCCAGATATAGAAGAAGTATTAAGAATAATTCCATCATTTCTGCGTTTGAAATCAGTGAGGAAAAGTTTTGTAAGGATATGAGTAGCACGGATATTTACTTTAATCATTTCTAATTCACTGTCGAGGCTTGTCTCAGTAAAGTTCCCAAAAACACCATATCCAGCATTATTTATAATCATATCTATCCTTTTGTTTTTACAGGTATGATATAACATAAAAGGAGACTTTTCTTCTGATAAATCAAGTGGAATTACTGCTACTTTATTATTATACTTCTGTTTTAGCTCAGATTTTAATTTGTATAACCTTGATTTACTTCTTGCAGTTAGGATTAAATCCCATCCTAATCTACCGAGATAACGTGCCATATCTCTTCCAATTCCAGAACTAGCACCAGTTATTAATGCTGTCATAAAAGACACCCCCTATATTTATATTAAATTACTTATAATTAAATTATATCACAAATATCCCTAAAAATCCACGGCAATAAATATTTAAATTTAATTATTTTTTGGAAAACTATAGACTTGTATAAAAAAATGTAGTATAATATATTTTAACTGAATAAGGATTAACATTTAAACTGGAGGTAATATTTAATGATGAAGTTAAAAAGAGTTTCAGCGGCTTTCCTTGCATTTATTATGATTATATCAATGGTTGGTTGCGGAGATACTTCATGGGCTGTAAAAATTGATGGTTTTGAGGTAAGGGCGGGTATTTACCTTTATTATTCTCTTAATTCATACACAATGGCTCTAGAAAAATTAAAAGAAGAGGGCATTGATACAAAAAATAAAAAGGAAGTTAAAAAAGCAAAAGTAGAAGATATTCCGATTCTAGATTGGGTGCAAAAGGAAACAACTGAACAGTTGGTTAGATTCGTTGCAATTGAGAGAGAATTTGAAAGGTTAGAACTTTCCTTTGACGAGGACAAACTTACTGAAATAAGACAAAAGACAAATAACTTTATCGATGGGTTTAAGGATATGTCTGAAAAAAATGGTATCGGTGAGCAATCAATAAGAGATGTTATTGCTTCAAGCTATAAGGCAGATGCTATTTTAAGAAAGCACTATGGTATTGATGGATTAAATTCTATTACTGAACAGCAGTATAAGGATTTTTATTTAGAGAATAATGCCAGAGTTAAATATATTCAAATGTCATTGAGGGATGGTTCAGGTGAATTATTAGAGGGCAAAGACAAAGAAGAAAGAATCAAGATGGCCGAGGAGTATCTACAAAGGCTTAAAGATGGAGAAAGCATAGATGATTTGCTTGATGAATATTCTGAGTTTTCATCAGCTTTAGTTTCTGAAGCAGCGGCCGCAACGGCAACTGATGAGAATGGTGAAACTATGGCAACTACAACAACTACAGTAACTACTACGGAAGAAATTGAAACAACAGATGTTGAGACAAATATAGATGAGGAATCAAATTCAGAAACTTTGGAAGACGAGGAAACTACTATAACTACTCCTGAGGAAGATGATATAGATAGTGAAGAAACAACAAAACCTTTTGAGAATGAGGTAATCATACAAAAGGTAACAACCCCAGAATCACTAGATGAAGAGGAATCTGATGAAACAACAACGGTGAATTATAGACCATCAAAAAAGAGCAATGAAGCTATATTTGGTGACTCTGTAGTAGGTAATCCATTCTTAATTCAGGAGGATGATGCTTGTTATATTATACTAAAGCTTGATATTAAAGAGAGAATGACTGAGGATGATTTATGGTCTGAGCAAATAAAGGATTCTATCCTCTATACCCTTTATTATGATAAATATGACGAAATGCTCACCGAGATGTCTGATAAGTATGAAGTTAATAAAAATGAGGCAGCATACAAGAAATATAATCCACATAAATATAAAATTGATATGGGATAGATAAATCCAAAATTAAAGGGGAAAAGGGGAAATACTAATAAGTGTTTCCTCTCAGCCCGTAGAAAAAGCCCGATTTCAATGCGAAATCAGGCTTTTTCTACGGGCTGAAGCCCTTGATTTCAAGGGCTTTAGCTAATTTCTGATGTTTAATATTTAAACTTTCTTCAAACTTATAAGAGAAATTCTAATTGATATCTCAGGCTTTCTCCTATTCTTGCACACACCTTTTCTTCTTACTTTACGAATAATTAAAAAGTATGTGCATAATTAAAAAGT
>CAZEKQ010000062.1:0-4183 GCA_964512735.1 uncultured Eubacteriales bacterium
TCTAAACCCGTACATTTGCCGTCTGTGTTTTAAACTTAACCATATCCAACAAATCTACCATGCCGTAGCGGATGGGGGTCACGGGGGAAAACCGATTGAAAGGATAACAGAGGGTTTCCCCCGTGTCGCCTTTCTTTGATTCGTTTCTTTGGCGAACAAAGAAATGAATGAGAACAAGGTAAAGAAATATATCAATTTAAAATGCAAACCACACATTAAATACTTGTGCCTAAAAGTAATTTTTAAATATTACTAAATATAGAACTACACACTCAATACCCGTGCCTAAAACTAAATTTTAAATGCTACTAAATATAGAACTATACACTCAATACCCGTGCCTAAAACTAAACTCAAAATATAATCAATCATCAACCCAACTTGTCCTTTAGCTTATTCTTTCCAAAATTTTCGGTCAAGGCTACGGTACTGAATCGCCTCTGCGATGTGCTTTGTGTCAATAATATCGCTTTTGTCCAAATCGGCAATTGTTAGTGCGATTTTTAAAACTTTGTCATAAGCTCTAGCAGACATACCAAGATTTTCAAACGCATCTTTGAGTATCTTTTTAGCCGTTGGAGTCAAAATGCAAAATTCCCTTACCATTGATGAGGTCATTCGTGCATTGCAGGTTATATCTGTGTTTGCAAATCTTGCCCTTTGAATTTCTCTAGCATCGTTTACTCGCTTTCTTATAGCGTCACTTTTTTCGCCACAAGATTTGTCAGACAATTGGTCAAATTCAACCGGCTCTACTTCTATATGTATATCAAGCCTATCAAGAAGTGGACCAGAAACTCGGGACAAATATTTGCTTGCAGCGCCGTTGGGGCAAGTGCAAGGTCGTGTTGGATGGCCAAAAAATCCACAAGGACAAGGGTTCATAGCACAAATTAGCATAACACAGCAAGGATAAGATAAAGTCCCTGCCGCTCTTGAAATTGTAATAGTGCCGTCCTCAATAGGTTGACGCAAAGTTTCCATAGACGAGCGGGAAAACTCGGGCAACTCATCAAGAAATAAAACACCGTTGTGCGAAAGCGAAATCTCACCTGGTTTTGGAATCGCCCCGCCACCGGAAAGCCCAGCGGGTGAAACAGTGTGATGAGGTGAGCGAAACGGACGCTGTTTGATTAGTGTTGTGCCACTTTTTAGAGCACCGGCAACAGAATAAACCTGTGTTGTTTCAATGGCTTCTTCAAAGGTCATATCAGGCAAAATTGACGGAATTCTTTTTGCAAGCATACTTTTTCCAGAGCCGGGAGGCCCTATCATCATAACATTATGGCCACCAGATGCTGCAACTTCAAGTGCCCGTTTTGCCTCAAACTGACCTTTAACTTCGCAAAAATCAGGCAATAAAAAATCGTCCTCATATTCGTCAAAGTTTTTAGCAACACAAGGAGCGATTAAATTTTGACCGCTTAAATGCGAAATTAGCTCTTTGATATGCTTTACGGGAAAAACATTTATCCCCTCTACTACGGAGGCTTCTGCAATATTATCAAAGGGTAAAAATATATTTTTTATCCCAAATTCTTTAGCTTTTATAACCATGGGTAAAACGCCGTTTATCCGCCTTACTTCACCGCTTAATGAAACTTCGCCCAAAAAAGCACAATCATCAGTTTTAAAGCTGAGTTGTTTTGACGCAAGTAGCAACGCTATGAGTATTGGCAAATCATAAATAGGGCCTTCTTTTTTAAAATCAGCAGGAGCCAAATTAACAGTAATACGACTAACGGGAAAATCAAGGTTGCAATTTTTTACGGCAGAGCGAACCCTCTCCCTTGATTCATTAACGGAAGAGTCGGGCAACCCAACTATGTCAAAACGGGGAAGTCCCGAGGATAAATCAATTTCCACCTCTACCATAAAGGCGTTCATACCAAACAATCCCATACTGTAAACTTTTGAAAACAAATTCAAAAACCTCCTTTATATGCCGTGAAAAGTATACACTATTTTGCAAAAGAGAACAAGTATAAAAGACATTTTATTATAAAAATGTTATAGTTTGACAAAATATAATCATAGAGGTATGATAAACTTGTGTTATCTTATTTTGTATTCATAAAATAAAAACTTTGTTTAAACTGGAGGCAATTATGCGAAATATTAATGAACTTTATAATCTTTGGAGCGAAAAATGTGTAGATGACCCTGCACTTATTGCAGAGCTTAGTAGCATAAAAGGCAATGACGAGGAAATTCTTGACCGTTTTTACAAAAATTTAGAATTTGGTACTGCAGGGCTTCGTGGAATTTTGGGAGCCGGTACTAACAGAATGAATATTTATACAGTTTGTCAAGCAACACAAGGCTTGTGCGATTTTTTAAACGATACTTATAAAAATCCTAGCGTTGCAATAGCCTTTGATTCTAGAAATAATTCAGAGCTTTTTGCAAAACAGGCAGCTGGAGTTTTTGCAGCAAACGGAATTAAGGTTCACTTTTTTCCAACTCTTGTGCCAACACCTATGCTGTCTTTTGCCGTTCGCAAGCTAAAATGCCAGTCAGGAATTATTGTAACGGCAAGCCATAATCCAGCAGCCTATAATGGCTACAAGTGCTATGACCCTGAAGGGTATCAAATGACGGATGATGCTGCTAAAAAAACATATGAGTACATTCAAAAGGTTGATATGTTTGATGGTGTTAAAAAAATGGAATTTGAGGACGCCCTTGCAAATGGAAAGGCAGTACTGATAAGTGCGGAGCTTATTGAGGAGTATTATCAAAAAGTCCAAAGCTGTAATATAAATCCACAGGCTTGCAAAGACGCAGGACTAAAAGTGATATTTACACCGCTTAATGGAGCGGGCAACATTCCTGTTCGTGAAATTTTAAAAAGAGTGGGTATTGATAAAGTTTCTGTTGTTGCACAGCAAGAGTTGCCAGACGGTGATTTTCCAACTTGCCCGTATCCAAACCCAGAGATTAGGCAAGCCTTTGAATATGCAATAGAGCTTGCTAAAAAAGAGGGCGCAGATTTGCTACTTGCAACAGACCCAGATTGTGACAGAATGGGAATAGCAGTTTTTGATGGCAGTGATTATCAGTTGATGACAGGCAACGAGGTTGGGGCAATGTTTGCCCAATATGTGTTGTCACAGTACACGCAAAAAAATAAAATGCCAAAAAATCCAATAGTAGTAAAGTCAATCGTAACTACAAAATTGGTTGAAGAAATTGCAAAAAAATTTGGAGCAAAAACAGTAAATTTAATGACAGGATTTAAATACATTGGTGAGCTAATTACAAACCTTGAAAAAGAGGGTAGAGAAGATGATTTTGTAATTGGTATGGAAGAAAGCTATGGATATTTAATTGGCACACACGCAAGGGACAAGGATGCGGTTGTGGCATCAATGCTTGTTTGCGAAATGGCATCGTATTATAAAACACAAGGCAAAAGCCTAATTGATGTTATGAATGATATTTATGATGAATATGGAATGTATCTAAACAAGGTTGAAAACTTTACCTTTGAGGGTGCATCAGGTATGAAAGCAATGGCGGATATAATGGAAGATTTAAGAGCAAATCCACCACTAAAAATTGCAAATCTTGAAGTGGAATCTATTTCGGATTATAAGGATAGCATAAACACAGACATAAGGTCTGGCAAAATTTCAAAAATTGATTTGCCAAGCTCTAATGTGTTATCATATTCATTGCCAAACGGGAACGGTGTAATTGTCAGGCCTTCGGGTACAGAGCCTAAGATTAAGGTGTATATTACAGCTTGTGCAAAAACCCGTGATATGGCAGAAAATCTTTATAAAGAGCTTGCAAGTGATATGAAAAGGCTTATGAAAATTGATTGAGGGGATAAAAATGTCGGGTAAAAACACAAAAATATTTACACGAATTGTAGCACTTTTTCTTGCCGTGCTTATGCTTGGCGGAGTCTTAGTGGCGACAATTCAAGTGTTTGCAATGCCAATGCAAATGAGCGTTGCGGTTGCAAATACGGGCGAGTCAAATGCAAATATGTGGATAATAATCGTTGCAGTTGTTGCAATGGCACTTTTAGTAGCTACAACGATATTACCAAAACTATTAAAGAAAGAATAAAACTATTATGCACAAAAGTGAGATGCAAAAAAAGTATCTCACTTTTTATAAAACAACTGTTAAGAACTGTCAAAAAGTATTCACTTTTTTCGTGAGATTTGTC
>CAZEKQ010000063.1:0-4089 GCA_964512735.1 uncultured Eubacteriales bacterium
ACACTAGGATAGAGCTTCTTGATCTTCTCGGACAGTATTTCTGGAGGATTGTGAAGATAAAGCTGGTTGACAACGAAATTTGATAAGAATCCTTCGAAGTTCAGAATCACATGTTCCCTTACACTTGCATACTCATCAGAGTAAACTACCAATGATTCGACACTTAAGGGAGCACGAGATTCGCCTTCATCAGTAGGAGTGATTAACCGATATTCCCGGCTACTTTCATCGTGTTCTCTCACTAAAGCAGATAGATTTTTTATCATCTCGCTATCCAAAGGTTCTTTATCAAGAAGTTCATCAAATCCTCTTTTGGGACCATAATATATAACAACCTTATTCATCTGACATTATCCCCGCTAACACAACGTCGTAAACAGGCGTAAGCCCTTCCTCGCAATCTTCACTACTACCCTCGTTTTTACTGTCGGAAAGTATGTCTTCCGTAGTTACTATTTTGCTATTGACCTGATTTGGCTGAAGCTCCCTTTTAGCATCAAGTTCGCCCAACTCCATCTCACCAACACGAATAGCAAAGAAATTAAGTTTCATTCTTGTCAGATCAACAAGCTTGTAATTATTTCTGAAACCTCTAATATTAAAACGAAGAATTTTGACATCATTGGAATTATTTGTGGCAACTAACTCAAAATACCCTTTTATCATCTCAAGAGTCTCATCCATCTTCGAGAAATCTAGGGCTTCATTCTCCAACTTAATTACATGTAACATAGGAGTGTAAATCTTCCAAAAGGATATTGACTCTTTATGTGCTTTGAGCGAATAACCTTTAAATCTACGAACCTTACTATCGTTTTCAGCCGTTTTTATATAATCGGTTAAAACTGTATTGGAAATAGTTGTTCGCAACACGTTTTCGCTAAGGCGTGCAAAACTTGCATCAATATGTCCGCTCGCTTCTGCTTTGATAAATGGACCAAGAACCTTTGACAGAATACCAGTTCCCACATCCAATTTCACCCCAGTATCCATCGCCTTCTGGGTCTCGTCTTGTCTGTTCTCGGATTCGCTCTTTAATCCTCCATTATATACATCCAAGTAATCGATAGCAGAATTTTCATCAAAATACACAACTTTAAGCATTTTGCTTTTTTCTTTTTTCATGACGAGACTCCCGTGGTTTCATTCATTTTTTCACACATACACACAAAACAGTATGGTAACAGAAATACGGATCAAGGATATCCAGAAGCTCCAGTTGGGCTTTATTGGAATTGTACAAGGTAATGAATGTAGTCAAGTTAGATAAGTCGTTGCGTGTACATGATCTACACAACTACTTAATTCTGGCAACTGGTATATCTTCATAACCAGATACGGTTCCAACCCTACCAACATTACCTGGGTTACCGTAGTTACCCACGTTTCCGTAGTTCCCATATGAGCCAAAACTTACTGAACGATAAGGAGAATTTTTTTTGAACATCAAGCGATTTTTGTGCACTATTTCGCCTAAGTATCGGCCACTCATGTCTATGAAAATTCCTTCCTTTTCCAGATAATGACCTATGTTGTGCCCATCCGGTGCATGGAGATGACCATTTACTAGATTTGCTATGTGCGTACCCGAACTGTTGAATAAGAATACCATAGTGCTCCCTCCACAATAACTCAAATTTTGGCGCCCGCAAAGACCCATCAAAAACATAATTGTATTGTATCGAGCAAAAAATTAAGCAAACTATTCCTCGATAGGGCGGACTATTGCGTCTATTGCAATTATTCGACAAAGATATCTTAATGCCCTTTAATTAGATCACCGTATTAGATCTCTCTAATGGCCACAATATCCTGGTTGATCCCCTTCAAGCCCATTCCCCACCAACCCAACACAGCAATGGCCGCCATACTGGCCATACTAACCATAACACCAATCACAACACCACCCATAACCCCTACATCCATAACACCGCCCATCCACCAATTATACACTCTCCATAGCACACCGACCCGTGCAAAAAGGTAGGCAGGTACACGGGGCTATCGAGATGTTAATATCCATATACCTACCTAAAAATGTAATTACCCTAACCCAGACTATCCACCTTCAAAACAATCCAACCGTCGAAACCTGTCCCCAGTCCCCCTCGCGGATATTCGGGATATTTGTAAGAATCGGAGCCGAACAATTACCTCATCCGCAAGAAATACACTGACGATACAGTCAATAAGATAGTGGCGATAACAATAATCAAACCTAAATTCGATTCCACTAATAATCCCTCTAATAAGGTCTCTGCTAATTTCGCCCTACTGCCCTCCGTGCAATTGTAAACAAGAAAAGGCCCATAAGAAGTAGACCTATAAAAGATTCCGATGCAACCATCCACTGGTAATTACCCTTAAGGGTAAGGTTAGCGTCACCTACTGTTAAAAATGTCATAACACTAAAGTAAAGACAAGAGCCAATCTCATCCAAAATGCCATAATAACTGTATGCCACTGCATATATTAGAATAACTAGAAAAGAGGCTACCATAATTCTCCAAACGCGCTCCCCATAGCCACATAAGATCTTAAAAAAGGTTAGTCTTAAATACTGAACTGAGCTAGTCAACGAGTGGATAAAAGAAAAAAGAATAATTTTCATTCCCGGTTTCCGTTGCTTAAAGACAGCGTCACCAAAATCCTCCGCAATATGCCATAAAGGATTAATACGTGAACGAAACCATCGCCTATGCATTTCCCGCTCCTTATAGGCTGCCCAGCTAGCATCTTCGAGAGCACCTGCTGCTTGAAAATGTGCAGTCAAAGCTCTGTAGACATCTTTGCATTGGTCTGGATATGTTTCAAGCATCTTATATTGAGGCATTATCGAATACTTCCACCCCAAAAAATTCTCCTTAGAGATGCCTTTCGCTTCCGAGAAGTCATTTCTTCTAAATTTAGTGTTGAATAGCTTCGCATCTGTAAAAACACACCCTCTAAGGTCAACGTCACTCAAATATGCGTACTCAAGATTAGCCCTCTCAAGCCTAGCACGATTCAAAGACCCATAACTCAAATGAGCACCCGTTAGATTAGCCTCACGCAGATCAGCTCTGGATAGATTCGCGCCTTTTTCAAAAAATTCCCTCCAATTGCAGCATTTTCTAAATATGCACCTCTTAGAGATTGCTTATTAAGCACTTCATTTTCAATGGCCTCTTTCAAACTACATTCTGTTCCAAAATATTCTCTCATGGCATCCTTCTCATATTTTGAAACATCTCTAAAGTGCCAAAAACACATATTGGAATCCTTAAATTGTTTGCGACCGCATAATGTGCCATGAAAATTCATAAAATGACATTCATCAGATTTCGGTTTTGGATATTCCAATGAATCATAAAACTCCAGGGTGAAAATTGGTGATTTTTCAGTTTCATAACCATGCCATTCCTTGTAAACGTGTGAAAATGCTTGCTGCCAAAGCAAAACTATCCTGTTCAAAAATACAGACAAAGATTGTCGTATATTTCTACAGGTTTTCATCAAAACCACCCACCTTATGGGGAGTACTTAAACGAAAATATACCGAAGCCCTGTTGTTCGTTCACTCTTATACCTATGCTTTGTTAGATATGAAGTAGCAACCAAGCTGGTTACTATTGAGTAGGTTTCGTCACGGCACATAATACTATAATCTCCCCAGGAATCCATAAATTACCTCTAGTCCATCTGGGTCCAAGTTTTAAATGATCAATCTTTATGCTTTCTGCATTGGCAACACTTTCCTGTACACTCAGTTAATAGTGTCGCCAGTGGACAGATTTTTTTGGAAATGTGGAAATTTACCTTTTGGCATTGTCATCTGGTTTGTCAACGCAGGAAAGCTTTGTTAGAATCCTAAGTTTCCCAATTGCTCTTGAGCCTCTTTAGCGGTGTATTGCGAGTCGAGATCACTGTTTATATTTCAACAAGTCATAGTACGCACTTGTCGCAAACTATATATCAGCACTTTTTAATAGGATATTCTCTATTGACTACCTGTCAGGTGTAAGTCCCCCTTGCAGGAAATCTTAATAATCGAAGATGCTGGTCTCTTACTGGATCCCTCGTGTTATCACTATTCACTTATCTACTCAC
>CAZEKQ010000064.1:0-4053 GCA_964512735.1 uncultured Eubacteriales bacterium
AAATTATCTAGAAAACGAATACAAAACTCATACTGTTTATCCGAAAAAAGAAAATATTTTTAATGCACTAAAATATACTTCCTATAGCGATGTTAAAGCTGTGATTATTGGTCAGGACCCATATCATGGCGAGGGGCAATCACATGGATTATGTTTTTCTGTAAAAAAGGGAATTAAACCACCCCCATCTCTAAAGAATATTTTTAGGGAAATTAAAGATGATATTGGTATTGATAACACTAATTCTCATGGAGAGCTTACAAGGTGGGCGGAAAATGGTGTCCTACTCCTAAACACTATCTTAACTGTTCGTGCATCTCAACCTAATAGCCACAAGGGTATTGGTTGGGAACTCTTCACTGATAGCATTATAAAACATTTGAATATTCGTGAAAAGCCTGTTGTCTTTATACTTTGGGGCAATAATGCAAAAGCAAAGGTTAAGCTTATAACTAATCCTAAACACAAAATTTTAACCTCCGTCCATCCAAGTCCTCTATCTTCATTCAATGGCTTTTTTGGTTGCAAACATTTTTCTAAAACAAATAATTTCCTAAACGAGAATGGAATTGAAGAGATTGATTGGAACATCAGTTAAATATATTTCATCTAAAACACTTGCTAGTTATAGTTTAAATCTATAGCTAGCAATAATTATTATGTGTTAGCCTAAAACCTATCTTCATGGTATAATACTATTAATAACTAATCTTAAAAAGGAGATAGATAATGAAACTCTCAAATATGTTTAAGGATAAAACAGTGTTTTCATTCGAAGTTTTTCCACCAAAACGCACAAGCCCTATCGAATCAATTTATAATACACTTGATGATTTAAAAGACCTAAAGCCTGATTTTATAAGCGTTACATACGGTGCTGGTGGTTCTAATGTTGGTGTTTCAACCTGTCAAATTGCATCTACAATAAAGAGAAGCTATGGAATCGAACCTGTTGCACACCTACCCTGTATAAACTTCAATAAGGATGAAATTCTTAGGGTGTTAGATGAGTTTTATAAGAACGATGTGAAAAACATTCTTGCCCTACGTGGTGATATTAATCCTGATATCCCTCCTAAAAATGATTTTAAATATGCAAGTGACCTTATCGAATTTATTAAAGAAAATGCAAATGGTGATTTTCATATCTTGGGTGCTTGCTATCCCGAATGCCATTTTGAAGCCGTTGATTTTGATAGTGATATCAAGAACTTGAAAAAGAAAGTAGATTCTGGTGCTGAACAGCTTATTTCACAAGTCTTTTTCGATAACAATCTGTTCTATTCTTTTCTTGAAAAAACAAGGAAAGCTAAAATAAATGTGCCCATCCAAGCTGGTGTTATGCCCGTTGTTAATAAAAAACAAATCGAACGCATGGTTTCACTCTGCGGTGCAAGCTTGCCATCAAAATTCACAAAAATGATGCAACGTTACGAAAACCACCCCGATGCCCTACGTGATGCTGGAATCGCATACGCTGTCAACCAAATTGTTGATTTAGTTTCAAATGGGGTTGATGGAATTCACCTTTACACTATGAACAACCCCTATGTCGCAAAACGTATTTCCGATGCTATTTCTGGGGTTTTGATATAAGCCACTATTAAGCCTGTCGGCTTATGAGGCTGCTCGCCTCAAACTCCGCTAAGCCTGTCGGCATGAGGTTGCCACCTCAAACTCCGCTAAACTTTTTGAAAAAAGTTTAATCAAAAACTTTAATTTGGTGTGTATTATGATAAAACTTAATAAAATTAATATAAAAGAAGCCCTACGCTATATGCAATATAAGGATAACCCCCCTGATAATCATATAATGGAACTTGTTAATAAATGTGAAAAGGGATTATTAACAGTCATTGAGCCACGATATTTATATTCTACTTTCGATATTTCTCATACGGATAACAGCATTATTCTTGATAATTGTACGCTTGTGCTTAATGGTAAGGATATTCGTAACCATCTTAAAGATTGCGAAAAGGTCGTGCTTTTCTGTGCAACAATATCAAGTGGTGCTGATAAACTTTTACGCTCAGCTCAAGTTTCCAACATGGCTGAAGCACTTGTTTTAGATAGCCTTGCAAGTGTCGCTATCGAGCAAGTTTGCGATGAGGTGGAAAAAATAATTCGTTCAGCATACCCAAATATGTACTCTACATGGCGTTTCAGTCCTGGCTATGGCGACTTGCCCATCACTACACAAGCTGAATTTCTCAATGTCTTAAACGCTCCAAAGCGTATCGGATTAACCACAAGTTCAAGCTTTATTCTAACACCATCAAAATCAGTTACAGCTATTGTTGGCTTGTCGAAAACCCCTATTATACGGAAAAACAGAAATTGTGAAGATTGCAATATCGCTGAAACCTGTGCATATAGAAAAAACGGTAGTCACTGCAATTAAAGGAGGCAATATGAGTTTTAAAGAATTACTTAAAAATGATTTTATATTTCTTGATGGTGCAATGGGCACAATGCTACAAGCAAAAGGTTTACAACTTGGTGGCATTCCTGAGTTAATAAATATTAATAACCCTGAATGGATTATGGATATTCACCAATCTTATATTAAATCTGGTGCAAATATAATTTATACCAACACCTTTGGTGCAAATCGATATAAGCTTGTTGGAAGTGGCTATTCGGTTGAAGAAATCATTTCTAAAGCTGTTGAGATTGCAAGAGTTTCCTCTAAGGGCACTGACACCCTTGTTGCACTTGATTTAGGACCTATTGGGCAACTTTTAGAACCAACGGGAAGCCTAAAGTTTGAAGAAGCCTATGAGATTTTCAAGGAGCAAATTATTGCTGGAAAGGGTGCTGATATAATTGTCCTTGAAACAATGACAGACCTTTATGAGGTTAAAGCTGCCGTACTTGCTGCAAAAGAAAACTCAAGCCTACCTATAATCTGTACTATGACTTTTGAGGAAAATGGCAGAACTTTTACTGGTTGCTCGGTTTCAGCTATGGCATTAACTCTTGGTGGATTAGGTGTTGATGCAGTCGGTGTTAACTGCTCACTCGGCCCAAAAGAGCTATTCCCCATAGTGAAAGAGCTTTCGGAGTGGACAAACCTACCCATTGTTATAAAGCCGAATGCGGGGCTTCCTGACCCTATTACAAATGCTTATAATGTATCCCCAGATGAATTTGCTGATTATATGGCTGATTTTGCAGAACTCGGTGTTAAAATCTTTGGTGGGTGCTGTGGAACAACCTCTGATTATATCAAGGCTCTTACTAAAAAATTATCTATGATTGAGCAAAAGTTAAGTGTTAAAAAATTACCTACAGCAGTTTGTTCATCATCTAAAACTATAATAATAGATCGTCCTAGGGTTATTGGTGAAAGAATTAATCCTACTGGCAAGAAAATCTTTCAACAGGCATTGATTAACCATGACATTAACTATATTCTAAATCAAGCTGTTGAACAGATAGATGTTGGTGCTGATATCCTTGATGTAAATGTTGGGCTTCCTGAAATAGATGAAAAAAATATGATGATTGAGGTTGTAAAGGCTTTGCAATCTATTTTGGATACTCCATTACAGATTGATTCCTCCGATATTAATGCATTGGAGGCTGGGCTTAGAGTTTACAACGGAAAAGCTATCGTTAACTCTGTAAATGCAGAGGATGAATCCCTTGATTCCGTACTGCCACTCGTGAAGAAATATGGTGCTTGCGTGGTTGGATTAACGCTTGATAAAAATGGCATTCCTAAAACGGCAGAGGGAAGATTTAAACTAGCAGAAAAAATAATGAACAGGGCTATAGAATATGGCATACCAAAAGAAGATGTTTTTATAGATTGTCTAACGTTAACTGCTTCCGCTGAACAAAAAGGAGTAATGGAAACGCTGAAAGCTGTTAAGCTTGTTAAGAAAAGACTTGGGCTTAAAACTGTTCTCGGTGTATCAAATATATCATTTGGACTTCCTAATAGGGAAATTATTAATTATAACTTTCTAACCATGGCTTTAAGCTATGGCTTGGATTTACCAATAATTAACCCCAATATCTCCTCCATGATGGGTGCCGTTCGTT
>CAZEKQ010000065.1:0-3879 GCA_964512735.1 uncultured Eubacteriales bacterium
AAAGGGTGATATAATTGGTATTCAAGAGGCAAGAAAGCATGCCGCTTGGTATACCAAAGGCTTATATGGCTCGGCATTGTTTCGTGCAAAATGTTATAGCTTAACCTCATATAATGATGCTGTAGCTATAGCAGAAGAATTTAAACAATTACAGGAAAGTAGGCGTTAAAATGGCTATAACATCATACGGTTTCACACTCACGGTGGATTTACATGGCATGACTGTTACCGAGGCACGCTCTGAACTCTTGCGTGTGTTGAAAAGCTGCCCTAAACATATAAAAGAAATTGACGTAATCCATGGTTATACAAAAGGACAAGCCTTGCAAAATCTCATAAGACGTGAATTTTCACATCCCAAAATAGAACGAAAAATAATAACTATGAATAACGGCTCAACGACATTTATACTTAAATAGCAGCATAGCACCTACGGTATATTATCCCTTTGGAAACTCATTATTAAGAGGAGTCCAGAGGGAATTATTCCCTCTGGTGGGGTTTGGGGCAACGCCCCATTATAAATCCATCGAAGATACAATATAACGCAAAATTGGTGCTTTTCAGCACCATTTCTTTGTTTATTCATTCACTTCTTTAGCTTTTTTCTGAAAACAACAACCTTGCTAAACGCATAATTCATAACTAAAATTATAATACTTGCGAAAAACAACTTGAAAATCAGCTCGTTTAATTTTTCAGCTGTACTTATTAATTCAAGCTTAAACAAGCCTTTGCCATACTCAATTCTATCAAGTCTGAACAGTTTAATAAATGTATTCCTATATTTATCAGCACATAAATCCATAATCAGTACTTCAACGCCCAATGAAACAAGCCTTGCTGCGAAGAACAACCATATCTGCCTGAATAAATCCTTAAAATCAACTGCTTTGCTTTTGAAAACATACTTCTTGTTGGTAATAAAAGCGAATGTTACTGCACAAACCCATGAAAAAACAGTAGCCACTCTAACCGATGTGCTTAAAAATTCTCTTGCACCAAAATGTGTAATCCAACTCACTAAGGTTGTTAATCCCCCAAAAAACACATATAATATTAATGCCTCATGTTTTTTATAAATTCCCTTAATTTTTTCTATCATAAATTCCTCCGATATATTCAACTTCTAATTCAACTATACACTATATATAATATCATTTTGTAAAGTTTTTTCAAGTATATACTTGATTTTTGTAATATTACATAAGAGAATCATGATTTTATATACATTTCATACAAAGATTATTCTTACTATAAACTTCAACTAAAAAAAGATTTAATTTTATATAAATATCTCTAAAATTAACAAAAAGTTTACTTGATTATTTTATATAAATGTGCTAACATTATTATGAAGTTATGCTTTTTTGTTAATCGAAGTTTTTCTGCGAGTATATAATATTATAAAGATATTAATATACTGTTTTGTATATATTATGTTACCATAATTTTAACTGGAGGTTATATGCAAACCGCTTCTTATTTAATAATTATTATTTTATTACTCCTTGTTTCAGCATTGTTTTCTGCTTGCGAAATGGCTTATTCAAGCGTTAATCGTATTCGATTGAAAAATTATGCACAACAGGGAAATAAACAGGCTAAGAAAGCACTTAAAATTGTTGATTCTTTTGATGATGCCCTTACGTCTATTCTTATTGGTAATAATATTGTTAATATCGCATCCGCATCTATTGGTACAATTCTTTTTACTAATCTGATTGGCTCGAAGGGTGTCGGTGTTTCAACTGCAGTTATGACAATACTTGTTCTTATTTTTGGTGAGATAAGCCCTAAATCAATTGCTAAGGAGAATCCTGAACGCTTTGTTTTGCTTTTTGCAACACCACTTTCAATCTGTATTTGGATTATGAAACCATTTATAATCATGTTCTCGGGGTTGAGAAAACTAATTTCAAGACTGTTTTCTTCATCCGAAAAGCGTCCTAGCATTACTGAGGATGAATTAAAATATATTATTGATGAGATTGAAGAGGAGGGTGTCCTTGAGGAACAAGAGGGAAATCTTGTCCGCTCCGCATTGGATTTTGACGAAATTACTGTTGACGAAATACTTATCCCCCGTGTTAATGTAATAGGGGTGGAAATCAATAGCTCGATTGAGGATATTAAAAAAATATTTCTAACAGAAATGTATTCCCGCATGCCCGTCTATGAGAAAAGCATGGATAATATTGTTGGAGTAATTACACAAAAAGATTTCTTTAAGTTTATGCTAGATGAAAAAAATAATATCCGTGATATTATGCAGGATGCCTTCTACATCTCTGGGCTTAAATTTATCAGTCAAGCCCTTCGTGATATGCAACGTTTAAAAATTCATATGGCAATTGTAATGGATCAACATGGTGGAACGCAAGGTATTATTACTATGGAAGATATTATTGAAGAATTAGTTGGTGAAATTTATGACGAAAATGACGAAATCTTCACAAGTATAACTCAAATTGATGAAAATGAATATGAGGTTTCTGGCGAATATAGCCTTAATAATATGTTGGAAGAATTGGATTTACCTGATGATTCAATTGAAAGTTCCGCTAATTCTGTTGGCGGATGGATTATGGAAATACTCGGGCATATACCTGAGGAGAACGAAACAATTGAATATGGATTTTTTAAAATAACTGTATTATCTGTTAATGAACAATCAATAGAAAAAATTAAACTGCAAATCTCAATAGAAAAAGACAGGGAATAAGGGGAGTGATGTAATGCTCACTATTTTTAATGTTTGCTTTGGAGTTGGCATTGTCTTAACACTGCTTAATACCCTATTAAGCTTATTGGGGGTTTTTAACTTCCTTGATTTTGATTTCGATTTTGATTTTGAAATCGGTGATTTTGATTTTGGTTGCTTTTTGCCGTTAAGTCCAACACTTGCCATAATATTTATCACTATTTTTGGTGGCTTAGGAAGAGTTTTATACGGTGATATGAACATCATTCTTGTTGTAATAATTGCACTTACTGTCAGCTTTTTCATTACCTTCCTTATAAATAAGTTTTTCACAAAGCCTCTTAGGAAATTATCATCAAAGGAATCCGCTGATAACTTCGATATAATTGGATTACCTGCAATTGTAAGTGAGAAAATCTTTGAAGGTGGTTATGGGAAAATAACATTTAAATTCGATGATAATACATTATCAGGCCCCGCAAAGAGTGCTGATGATGGGGAAATTAATACTAATGCAAAGGTTGTTATTTTAGATATAATAAATAAGGTTTATATTGTCGAAAGACTTTAATAAATATAAATTTAAGGGGGAGTATTATGGATCTTTTTAATCAGCTAGATGATACTAGCAAAACAATTGCTATAGTTGTTGCTGTAATCATCCTTTGCTTAATCAGCTTTTTGACTATGTGGAAAAAGGTACCACAGGATAAGGCAATGGTTATTTCAGGACTTAAAAAGAGGGTTATTTCTGGTGGGGGTGGATTTGTAATACCTCTACTCGAAAGAGCAGATGTTATTTCACTTGAAAATATCAAGGTCGAACTAGGTGTTCAAGAGGCACTTTCCATGCTTGGTGTCGGCATCTCTGCTAGTGGTGTTGCTGTTATCAAGGTTAAAAATGACAAGGAATCAATCCTTGCCGCTGTTGAGCAATTTAACACGGGTAATCTGCAAAAAACTATTGTGGGCATTAAGGATACTGCTTCAGATGTCCTTGAGGGGAAATTGCGTGAAATTGTTTCAAAACTCACTGTTGAAGAAATTTATCGTGATAGGGAAAAGTTTGCATCAAAGGTTCAAGAGGTTGCTGCAATTGACCTTATCGATATGGGACTTGAGATGAAGGTTTTTACAATTCGTGATATAAGTGACCGAAATGGTTATCTTGAAGC
>CAZEKQ010000066.1:0-3624 GCA_964512735.1 uncultured Eubacteriales bacterium
TCTTGCCAAGAAGGAATTTAATTATTCATTCATACACAAAATTTGTTACATTCTCTTTTCCATTATTCTATCAAAGCTATATGTTCTATCAAATATATTATAAAAATGATCTCTGTTAACTATAATACTTCCATTTTCTAATATTCCTGCCTGCTTACCATCCATATAAACTTTCCCATCAGATCTTACATTGTAATGTTTTGTAGTCTCTCCTATAGTTACTGTTGCTGTCTTAGTATTTCGATTCCACGCAACAGCATTTGAATCATATTTTTCTGCTTCTTTTCTAAGGGGTAATTTGTATTCCCTACTATACCCTGTCGGATCACTATACATGATAGGCTCGTTATGGCAGTAAGTGTAGAGATTTAAACTTAGTGGATCATTTGGGTCACCTGTGTATGTATCCTGCTGTAAGAATCTTGCTATATTTGGGTCATACATCCTTGCATTCAGATAATACAGCCCTGTTTGTAACACTTCACCATTTTCAACTATCTCTGTTTCCTTGTCATATTGATATCCTGCATAGGTTATACTATTATCTACATTCCCTGTTCTCTCAAGGATATTTCCAAAGGAATCATAATAATATGTACCCTCTACTGTTCCTGTAGTATCAATTAGTGATGTTACATCTCCTCTTCCATTATATAGATAATATAATGTATCTGTCTGGTCTACTGTCCTGTTTACAAGGTTTGTTCCATATATGTTTCTGCCTGTCTCTGCCTCATCACTTATTTCAAGCACTACATTTCTATACTCATAGAGGTATTCGGTTGTTGTTGCTCCTACTGTCTTGCTTACTCTAAGTCCTTCACCGTTGTATGTGCTTTCCATTATTATGCTTCCATCAGGATTTTTTACTGCTGTCATTCTGTTTAAAACATCATATTCATACTTTCTTTCTAATGTTGAATCCTTCCATATTTCCGTCATGTTGCCATTGTCATCATATTGGTATGAGGTATTGTAAGTATCCTGCACCACTTCATTTACTTTTTCTACTGTATCTATACTTAATAATAGATCCTGACCATCATACTCATATTCACTTTCTATCCTTGTTGTGCCCATCTGTATCGTCTCTGTTTCCCTGTTTCCTGCTGGATCATAAGTATAGTTTATTATTCTTGCTCCATCTTGTTCACTTACGTTTTTTAGCCTGTTTAGTTCGTCATATTGATATGTAGTTGTTCCTTTATTCACATTGTTTATTATCTCTGTCTTACTCTCCATGTTTTGGGCTTCGTCATATTGGTAATTGTATTCATCAATTACTGATTGCCCCTGTATATTCACCAGTTTCTTAAGAAGTCCGTTTTCCCAATAGGTATATTTTGCTTTGCCTACACCTTCATATTTAAGACTTCTGCGGCTACCATTAGGATTGTACTCATATGTTGCAATTTTTGTTCCTGATGATGCATCTCCGTCTATTACATTTTTAAGCCTTCCTGCCTTGTCATATACCTTAGTTGTAATATTTCCATATGGATCCTGTGACATTTCTGCTGTCAATCCCTGTTCAATATCTGTCCTGTTTACAATTATATCATAAGTATAACTTACAATTCCAATTGAACTTACACTTTTTGCTTTAACTCTGTTTAATCCATCATAAGTTCTAATTATGGTATCTGTAGTTATTCCATTTACTTTCTGGCGTACTATTCTGGTATTATTATTTTTGTCATAAGTGTGATTTATCTTTATAATGTCGCTTCCTGTTTTTTCTGTCTCCTGACTTTCTAGCCTTCCATGCACATCATATGTATAACTTGTAATGGCTCCACTTCTGTCTGTCTTTTCTCTCATGCTTCCATTTGCATAATATTTATAGGTATCTTCTGTCTGGCTGTTATATACATAATCATTTTCCTGTGCATTCCAGACTTTGTCTGTATGATAGATGGTTTCTGATAATTGATTTCTAACATTATACTCAAATGTCTTTAATTTAAAGTATGTATAATGTGAATTTCCGTCCTCTATTTCAAGTACTTCCTGACGTATCATGTTATCGTTTCTGTCATATCCATATCTTGTCTTTTCATTTAAAACAGAATTTTTCACTTCATATAGTCTGTTAAATTCATCATACTTATATTCTGTTGTATTTAATCCATCATTTTTTGTTTTAACATTTCCTGCATAGTCATATGTGTATGTAGTGATATTTTCTACTCCTGATGCACCTTGACTATTGGTAGGATTTTCAACTTCTATAACTCTTCCGTCTTTATCATAAACAAACTCTGTTACCCTAAATTCATTGCTACCTTCATTGTTTGGTGCATCATAGGATTTTTTCTGTAAGCCGTTTCTATAGTATTCGATCATCTGTATTGTGTTGTAGGCATCCTGTTTCTCCACCAATCTGTTTAATGAATCATATACAAAAGTATTTGTGCTTTCAGTCCAGTCTGTTCCATTTTCAATTCTTTTTGTCACAGTCTCAACATTATCATTTTTATCATATCCATTTATAGTTCTATGTACAGTTCCATTATCAAGTTCTATTACTGTCTCTTCTAGCCTGTCAAGTTCATCATATATGTATTGTGTCTCATTGCCCTCTCCATCAATTGAAACTTTTATATTTCCATTTTTGTCATATTCCCTTATAGTTTCAATTAATGTTCCTGCCTTATTTCCTTCTTCGTAGCTTTCATGACTTAATACTCTTCCCATTTTATCATAATTATATAGGTCTACCTTTGTTATTTCATTGTATACTGTACCATCCTTCATTTCATATGTTTCAAACTGCTTCTTAAGTCTTTTCTGATAATCGTACTGATAATTTACCTCTCTTTGAGGAATTGTTGCACTAGAGTCTGTAATATCTCCATCTCCTGGATATGTAACTTTTCTCAACTCGTTTAGTCCATTGTATTCATAGAGGGTCTTTTTACCACTTCCAGGTGTACTGCTTTCTTCTTCTAAGTTTTCACCGTCCATTTGTGCTATAAGGTTTTCATCATAGTCATAATATTCTTTACTTAACTCAATGGCTGACTGTTCATCATATCCTCCTTTTAAGAGAATTGTATTGTTGTCATCATCATAATAGTACCACAATCCAGTTTCTGTATTTTCATCCTGTACAGTTAACTCAGAAACCTTTCTGTTAATTGTATCATATGAAAATTTTCTTGTGTAATCAAGTCCATCTTCTTTTCCTTCTGCACTGAGTACTGTCTCTACCTGATTTGTAGGAGTATATGTATATTCTGTCACATTCCCTCTTCCATCAATTTCTTTTTTGGTGTTTCCTGCCTTATCATAATTAAATTCCCTCATTACATACTCTACCCATATGTCTTGAGCCCAACCTGTATTTGATGCGTTCACCTGTTTTTCATATCCTGCATAACTTTTTTTCAAAAGCCTGTTCATGTCATCATAATCGTACTCTATCCTGTTCATGTTCTCTAAAGCTTCACCTTCAACAAAGTCCTCAGGAGCTACTTCTGCTGTCAGTCTTCCTGCTAAATCATAGTAGAAGGCTGTTGTAGTTATAGGTGTGCTACTTTTGAATAAACCTTTTTTATTAATTCTTGTAAGTTAATTTAAGAACTAAGTTCTTTATTCCAGTAATTACAAATCAATACTTAT
>CAZEKQ010000067.1:0-3526 GCA_964512735.1 uncultured Eubacteriales bacterium
AGTGGGGGATAGGACTACGTTGATTGAGTTGGTGAATTACTTGAAAGAGTTCTTCAAATTGCTTGTAAATGTAGCCATTTTTCTTCTGTAATTTTTTAGGATTTATTCCATGTTGTTTGATGATCTGTTCTTGAATATATATCTTCCTTTTTATGAGGTAAAAGGGCATTATATGCATCAACCTCAGTAACACCATTTAAATACTCTCTTATATTTATAAGATTTTCTTCCTCACTGCCATATTTATCAGCGTATTTTCTTGGCATATAGAATGATTGGGCGGTCGGAGCAACTAATGAATATACATTAACTTCTTCCCCCAAATCAGCTTTATAGGCATTCACAAAGCTAGCATAATTCTGCCCAGCAGCAAAACTGCCGTAATATACAGGTATACCCCTGTTTTTATAGACAAGTATTCCACCGCTTAATATTCCCTCATCGAAATCATCTAAATCATCCTCATCAACGGGTACAGTTTCAGCAGGGGTAGGGGATAGGCTATCAGTATTAGTGGTTGTAATATCAGTTGTTATAGCGGAGGAGGTTTCAGTAGTAGCACCCTTAGTTGTTTCCTCTGTTTGTTTGGCATCTAAGGAATCTTTTTTGTGGTTCTTTTTTCCACCACTTACATTACCATAAATAATAACACCATCTAATTCAATTCCCAAACTTGCACGAAAATTTGAAGTGATATCTTTAAACACACTCCTAAGGGGAACGGTATCATTGTAATAATTTGCGATATTAGCTGTATATTCCCCCTCGAAAAAGCTCTTTGAGCTAAAGGAAGGGAACTTAGCTAAATCTCTATTTTCAGTTTTTGAAACAGTAGGACGTTTACCTATCAGAAGAAATACAGAAATAATAGCAAAAACTAAAACTAAAATAAACACATTAATAGTTTGAATAGATTTTTCAATTTGTTTTTTATCTTTTTTTATAGGTTGTTTAGGTAGAGCAATATCTATATCATTATTATTTATTTTATTCATTAGCAGTATCCCTTTCTTTCTTACTTTAAAACCTGAAATACAGGAACGGATTATTTGTAGCATCAACAAGTAGAATGCTACTTAAAAGCAGTAGTGATACATTGACGATAATCCGAGATGTGTCTAATATAACTAACATCTTTGTTGATTTTTCCTTAAGCTTTTGCCCAATTTTAGCAACAGGAAAGCAGAATATAATAGCAATTAGAATTAGTATAAGATTGTTTGCAAATGAGATTTTAGTTATATCATCAATAAATGCGTTTCCATTGATGAAGAATAGATTTTTAAAGAAGTTTGCAAGATTTTCAAAATTCTCGAAATAAAAAATTCCAAAGCCAATAAAAATCACAAGTTTACTGTATATATGGCGAATTATAATAGGGATTTTCTTTATTCGCTTTTTGCCAAGGAGATTCTCAATAAAAATAAATATTCCAAAGTACAAGCCCCAGATTATATAGTTCCAGCTTGCCCCATGCCACAATCCTGTACAAAACCAAACTAAAAACAAACTTGCATATTTTCTTCTCTTGCCGAACAAAGGTAAATAAAGCAGATAATCTCTAAAAAAAGTCCCCAATGAAATATGCCATCTCTGCCAGAACTCAGAGATATCCTTACATATGAAAGGGTGATTAAAGTTTTCGTCAAAGTGAAAACCAAATATCCGTCCTAAGCCAATTGCCATATCGGAATAGCCAGAGAAATCGAAATAAACATGCAAGGCATAAATAATTGCACCATACCAAGTTCCAATAACTGATAAAGAGGGAATGTTTCCACCAAAGATTGTGTCAACAATAAGACTTAAATTATTTGCAATTATAACCTTTTTAGCCAATCCAATTATAATTCTGGTAAATCCGTTACTTACATCGGAAATTGTTGTTTTCCTGTTATTGATTTCTTTTTCAATAGTTGCATATCTTACAATAGGTCCGGCAACAAGTTGAGGAAATAGGGATACATACATTAAAAAATTAAGAAAGCTTTTTTGCACCTTAACTTTTTCCCAATAACAATCTATTGTATATGAAATTGTTTGGAAGGTATAAAAACTTATACCAATTGGGAGGGTAAAGGATGGAACGGTGAGATTAATTGATAATAATTCATTAATATTTGTTATAAAAAATCCGCTATATTTAAATATAACAAGAATACCCAGATTTACTGTAAGGGAACTAATAAGAGCTATCTTTGACCAGATTTGACCTCTGAATTTATGTATAAGCAATCCGTGAATATAGTCAATTAAAGCACTAAAAACTAATAAGCCAACCCAGATTGGTTCTCCCCAAGCATAAAAAATTAGTGAAAATACGATTAAAATAATATTCCTGTATTCCAGTTTTTGTGTTGATGAGTAGCAAATCAAGCAAATTGGTAAGAAAAAGTATAGAAAAAATAAACTTGAAAACGTCATATTATACCCCAATTTTATTTATTAAATTTTAAACTTAGTATCATTAATATTATACTATAAAACTAGCATCATTAATATTATACTATAAAACTAGCATAATTACAAGGGTAAATACAGATTTTTGATGAAGAACTGATAATTATTAAACTTATTGTAGGAATAAGGATTATCATGAAGTTATAGTCAATAGTTTACAGTTAAATTTAGATTGAATATAATGTATAATCTTCATATTTTATTATTAAAACTTGATTTTTTATACTTAGTATGGTAAAATTAATTGGTTTATAAAAAGTATAATAAGATGTCATTATAGTATCGTAAAATTTATTGTTTTGAAATATAGGAGGAAAAAAATGAAAATAGAAACAAAGTGTTTACATGAAGGTTATGAACCGAAAAACGGTGAACCAAGGGTGTTACCAATTTGTCAATCGACAACATTCACCTATGATTCAACAGAAAAAATCGGCGATTTATTTGACTTGACTTCAGATGGATTTTTTTATAGCAGATTAGCAAATCCAACCGTTGATTGCGTTGAAAAGAAAATTGCAGCATTAGAGGGTGGCGTAGGTGCATTGTGTACATCAAGTGGACAAGCAGCAACCACATTGGCAATCTTAAACATTTTGAATGCAGGGGATAGCTTTATTGCAACTTCTACAATTTATGGTGGAACGATTAATCTTTTTGCAGTAACATTTAAACGTTTTGGAATAGAATGTATTTTTGTAGATGCAGATGCAACTGAGGAGGAAATACAAGCAAAAATAAAGCCAAATACGAAAGCTATTTTCGGGGAAACTATTGCTAATCCTGCGATTTCAGTATTTGACATAGAAAAGTTTGCAAAGATAGCACAAAAGAATAATATTCCATTAATTGTTGATAATACATTTGCCACACCTATTTTATGTAGACCTATTGAGTTTGGAGCAGATATAGTGATACATTCTACTAGTAAGTATATGGATGGTCATGCTATCCAAGTTGGTGGTGTAATCGTGGATAGTGGTAAATTCAATTGGGATAATGGTAAGTTTCCAGAGTTTACAGAACCAGATCAAAGTTATCACGGGATTGTATATACAGAACATTT
>CAZEKQ010000068.1:0-3522 GCA_964512735.1 uncultured Eubacteriales bacterium
CAAAAAGATGCTAATAATCTGCTCTTTTAGCTTGCCATTAGATAGATATGAGGTATCAATATAGTAGCTAGCAATTTCCCTCAATGCATTCAACTGCTCTCTTTCGTATGCAATTGCACTATGCAAACTTCCATGAAATTTTGAATCAAGCGGATGCTTCCTTCTAGTTTCCTTATAACGCTTTAACAAAACTTCATTATTAGCTTCAAGATATAAAACCTTTACGTCTAATCCAGTATTCTTAATGCTCTCTATGCTATTGATAATATCATCAAACTTATCCCCTGAACGGATATCTACAGCAACTGCAACTCTTTCAAGCTTTCCTTCCGAATGTAAACAAATATCAGCAAACTTTTCTATTAATTGAGGTGGCATATTATCAATGCAGTAAAATCCTATGTCCTCCATTACACTCATTGCAACCGATTTACCTGAACCTGATAATCCTGTTACTAATACAAATTGCATAATGCTACCTCCTTAAATATTCTTTATTTTATAATTCTAGGCTCAAGCTCTAACTCATACCCTGTATCCATTTTCACCTTTTCTTGAACTAAGGATACTAATTTCATTATGTCATCACAGGTTGCATTTCCCTTATTAATTATAAAACCACTATGCTTTTCACTTACTTGTGCATCACCAACACTTAATCCCTTAAGTCCACATTGCTCTATTAAAAAAGAGGCGTAGTTGTCAGTTGGGCGTTTAAATGTGCTGCCCGCACTTGGAAAGTTAAGTGGCTGTTTGTCAATACGTTTCTGTAATAACTCATCCATCTTTAGCTTAATATTGTTATAATCATTCTTAACAAGCTCTAAAACTATCTTAGCTATTATCATGTTCCTATTATCAGAAAAAATGCTACGCCTATATGCTAAGCCCATATCTTTTTTTTCTATTTTTATAAGCTCTCCCTTTTCATTCACATACTCAGCATATAAGACAACATCGCTCATCTCACCGCCATATGCACCAGCATTCATATAGAGTCCACCACCAATTGTTCCGGGTATCCCCCATGCAAATTCCAACCCACTCATGTTATTTTCAAGGGCAACACAACAAACTTTTTTTAGTGATGCACCAGATTGGCATTCTATCGTATTTTCGCTAATTGCTTTCACTTCTGAAAAGTCTTTACCAAATAAAATTATTACACCATCAAAACCATTATCGGAAGCAATTATATTACTACCCTTACCTATTATGTCATAATTTATATCATTCTTGATTAAATACTTTATCACTTCCTGCAATGTTTTCACATTATTTATAGATATTAATAATTTACAACTTCCTCCCACTTTAAATGTGGTGTAGTTTTTTAGGGGTGCGTTCAGGAAAGTACAGCACCCATGCTTATTGCAAATAGATGTTAATTCATTAATATAAGTCATTTCTCCTCAACCCTTAACTATTCTATAATAATACTTAACCTCTTTTTTTATTTATATATTCCATAAGCCTACCATAATCACTGTTCAATATCAATTCCCTCGGAAAATCCAAGCTATTTATCATTTCTTCTGATATTGAAACTTTACCTATCAAATCACAATAATGGCAATCACTATTTACAACTATCGGTATTTCATATTTCTTACATATCTCTAATATCATATAAGCATTTCCCTTTGAGCCTTTTCTATTCATAATTGAACTTTCATTTATCTCAACGAGTTTTCCATATTCCTTGAAATGCTTTAAAACCAATTCATAGTCAAATGGAAAGTTTTCTGTTTCACAGTGACCTATAACATCAACTAATTCATATTTTTTTGCAAGGTTAATATATGCCCTAGTATAATCATCAAAGGAGCCATAATTAACAACAGGGGTATGAAATGATGCTATTACCCATTGAAGATTACGAAGCTCATAGTTATCTAAATCTATATTGCCTTCTAAATCAATTATATTAGCCTCTGCTCCTAACAATAACCTTACACCATTAATTTCTTTAGGCAAGCATTTCAGATTATGAAAGTGCCATATATGCGGTGAATCAGGTGATGCAGGTGCATGGTCTGTAAGTGCAAATCCCTTTAATCCATTTTCCTTAGCTGATATTGCCAACTCCTTAACTGTTGAGTATGCATGTGTCGATGCCACCGAATGACAATGTGTATCTACCTCTATAAGCATTATTAACTCCTAAAAATCCATATTTTTAACTGTTTCCTTACCGTCCATATTCAATCCCAATTTGTCAAGCAATTCCTGAGCAGCATTATAACCCATCTTCTTCTGTCTATTATTCATAGCCGCTACTTCAAGTATTACAGCAAGATTTCTGCCAGGCTTAACTGGAATTGTAAGTGAAGGTACCTTCACACCTAATATTGATATAACTTCGTTGTCAACACCCATTCTGTCATATGTTTTTTCTGGATTCCAAAGCTCCATCTCAACAATCAAGTCGATTTTTTCTGTCATCTTAACAGCACCCATACCAAACAATCTTCTTGCATTTATAATACCGATACCCCTCAATTCAAGAAAATGTCGTATATTCTCAGGTGAGCTGCCTACAAGGCTGATATTGGAAACCTTTCTTATCTCAACTGCGTCATCCGCTACTATTCTATGTCCTCTTTTTATAAGCTCAATAGCAGTCTCACTTTTTCCGACGCCACTTTCACCTAATATCAGAACTCCCTCACCATAAATTTCTATCAAAACTCCATGTCTGGTAATTCTAGGTGCAAGATTTAAATTCAAAAATGCAATTAACCCTGACATAAAGTTTGATGTACTTTCCTTACTTCTAAGCAATGGCAAGGAATATTTTTTTGCCAATTCAAGCATTTCATCGAAATATGGTAATTCTCTTGTAATAACCAATGCTGGAAGCTTTTGTGAAAATAATGCCTCAATACGCTGGTATCTTGTATCTTCATCTATTGTTGAAAGATATGCAAACTCCATTTTACCGATAATCTGAATTCTTTCAGGATTGAAGTATTCATAAAACCCCATTAATTGTAATCCAGGACGATTAACATCATTCTCATCAATCACTATTTCTTCTGCTTTTTTAGGCAAATATATGCTCTCCAAATTAAATTCACTGATAATCTTATCCAGTGATACATTAAACCTTTCCGCCATATTACTTCCCCTTTTCCCGTTGACTAGTTAAATAATGTCATTTCTTAATGCTCTTATTCTTTGTCAACGATTTATATCAATAAGAGCAAATAATCCTTTTTATACCCTTATCCTTAAATAAAGGGTACACTTCATAAGTATATACTAATTATTATACAGTACCCTTAGTTTTTTTTCAAGGGATATTTGTTCATTCTAACAATGTTATTGTTAATTTTATGTTAACCTATTGTAAATCTGATGAATTTATAGTAATATAAGTGTATGTATATTTCTTTTAATAACTAGGGAGTAGTGCATAGTAATGAAAAAAATATTAAAGTTTTTAACCAGTCGACTATTTATAAGATGCTTAATAATACTTCTTCAACTTATTGTTTTATTCGTTTTAGTATATTCTCT
>CAZEKQ010000069.1:0-3225 GCA_964512735.1 uncultured Eubacteriales bacterium
AATAAATAATCAAGGGAATTTATTAGAACCATATAGAAAATATTTTTCTATAAAATCTTAATTTTTTGTTGATTCTACTAATCAACTAGCATTAATACATATTTTTTTCGTTAATTATGACAAGTATTCTATTTGCTCTTAATAGATAATTCTGAAATCCCCTTAATAAAGCTTTCAATATCAGTAAAGTCCTTATACACCGATGCAAAGCGTATATATGCGATTGAATCTATTTCTTTTAGCCTCTCTAGCACCATATCACCAATCTCAACAGTTGTAATTTGATTCCTCATTTCATTTGCGTAATAGCTTTCGAGCGAATCCACCATTTTAGAAACTGTATCGACACTAACTGGCCTTTTCTTTATTGCACTATAAATTCCAGTTATTAGTTTGTTTCTATCAAAAGGTTCAACTGAACCATCTCTTTTTTGAACCATAAGCAATGGCACTTCTACAACTTCATATGTTGTAAATCTTTTTTGACATTTAATACATTCACGCCTCCTACGAATCTTTGCGTCAGATGGGCGTGAATCAATAACCTTTGTATCCACAAAACTACAAAACGGACATTTCATAAAACTATGCCTCCTTTATTGATTTAAGTAGTGCTTTAAGTGTATTGAAGTTATCGGCTAAATCGCTCACATCCGTAAAATTATATCTATACAATTCAAGCATCACTGAACCATTAAAATTAATATCATAGAGTAAATTCATAAAGGCTTTTACATTGAATTCTCCGGCACCTATCGGTAAGCAATCACCATTTTTGCCATAATCACTAAGGTGGACATGAATTATATTTTGACCTAATTCCCTAACTGTTTCAAAGGGGTCCTCCCCAGAACGAATCGCTTGTTTAGTGTCCAAAACAAATTTGGCATCATCTCCCAATGCATTGCACATAGCTTTTTGGAACTTCAACGTAGAGCTTTGGCATCTCGAAACATTTTCTTGGGCAACCCTAATCCCAAACTCCCTACCTACATTAACAAGTCGTGAAAAAATTTCAAAATAAAACTCATCAGGCGTTTGCAACACTGTTTTATTGCCATGGAATACAAAAACCTCTGCCCCTAAAATATTCATAGCCTCAAAATATCTTTTATAATATTCCAACACGTCAACCACTCTGCGTTCATAGCCAGAAAAAAACATCATAGGTTCCATTGCACAGGTATAGGGGTGCAAGGATTTGCACGTTGCATTATAATTTTTTAATATATCCGCCATATTTGAAACGAATTTTTTTTCAAGCTCACTATCAGTATTTACAAATATCTCGACATGGTTAATTCCATTATCCATTAAACTCAAAAGTGAGTCTTCTAATAAATCGGGATACAAACAGGCTGTTGAAACACCAACTCTCATTAAACAAACTCCTCATAAAATATAAGTAATATATAAACCATGATATTCAGTTAAACATCCCTTAATGCTACAAATTTACCTACTTGCATTCGTTGCTTATTATAACACAAAAAGCACCTTTTTTCAAGATGCTTTTTTGCTTTGTTAAAAAATATTTTATTAGATTACGCTTTGCTACCTTTTTTAGTTTCCTTCGTCTTATTTCCCTTACGATTATTCCACCAGTACCAAATTGCAGGAACAATACAGATTGAAGAATACGTACCTACTACCAATCCAAAAATTAGTGGAAGCGTAAAGCTTAGTATTGAATTAACATTGTTTATTAGAGCCACAACAGTAACAACCGCCATAGCTAAAACAGTTGTAATAGAAGTTCTTAGTGAACGTGTTAGTGTTTGGTTTAAGCTTATATTTACGAGTGATTTTAAATCTTCCTTAGGCAAAATCTTTCTATTCTCTCTAATTCTATCATAGATTACAATTGTATCATTAACAGAATAACCGAAAATAGTTAGGACTACAGCGATGAAATTTGAATCCAGTTCAAATTTGAAGAATACGAAAGCTGCAAACACAAAGAATGCGTCATGAAGGAGGGCTATTATAGCACTTACACCAGCAGACCAACCACTAATTCTTTTAAACCTCCATGCGATATAAACAATTAGTAGTAGTGTTGCAAACAGGACTGCAACCATGCTTTTTATAAAAAATTGTTTTCCCGCAGCAGGATTTACATCGTTTGAATCTAAAATATTAATATCATTTTCAGCATAAAGCTCTTTAAGTTTCGATGTGATATCAGCTTGTTTTTCAACTGTTAAGCCCTCAGCTGAACCAAAGGATATTGTTATATTTTTTGTATCACTTTGAATATTCTCACCCTGTTGAATATTCACTGTACTTCCAACAATGCTTTCAAGTTCTGACTTTGCTATATTCACATCAATATCATTTATATATGAATATGTGAGGATTGTACCACCCTTGAATTCAATTGAAACCTTAACTCCGAATAATGCTACAATTATTGTAATAACAATCAATACAATGGATATCCCAGTAAATATCTTACCTTTTCCAACGAAATCAATATGTTTTTTAGTTTTACTCACTATCAGCACCTCCATAAAGCTTTGGATTTCTGAAAGCTTTAAATTTAGAAAGTGAAAATAGCATTAATCTTGATGCTAATACTCCCATTATAAAGTTCAGGATAACTCCTGCTAGAAGTGTGAATCCAAATGAAAAAATTGTACTATTAGTTGATACTCCGAAATACTTAAATACTATATTTAACATTTTTGCGAAGAAGTTATCTGGTGTACCGAATGCCCCCATAAGAACTACCGCAACAATAATAACTGTTATATTACCATCAAAAATTGAGGTGAAAGCTCTATCATAACCAAGCTTTAGTGCATTGTCAAGGGGTTTGCCAGTATTAATCTCCTCTTTAATTCTCTCAGCAGTAATTATATTTGCGTCAACACCCATACCTATTGAAAGAATGATACCCGCAATACCTGGTATTGTTAATGTTGAACTAGGCATAAACCCAAAATATCCAGAAACAATAGCTAATGTACCCGCAACCTGTCCTAATAAAGTGATTATAGATATAAATCCAGGTAATTTATATGTAGCAAACATGAAAATTGCTACAAGGCAGAAAGCGATAATTCCACCTAAAACCATGGAATCAAGTGCACCCTCACCCATTGTAGGTGAAATTGTTTTAAAGCTTGTAGTTTCAAGTTTAAATGGCAATGCACCCGAATTAATCTTATCCGCAAGTGCTTTCGCCTCTGTGCTTGAGAAATTCCCACTTATTACAGCCTC
>CAZEKQ010000070.1:0-3088 GCA_964512735.1 uncultured Eubacteriales bacterium
TTGAGAAGGCACGTAAAAAAATTGACGAGGCAGGAAAAACTTTGGACGAGGCACAGCATAGAAATTCAATAATAAAGAAAAGGCTCAAGAATGTAGAGGACATAGGTCAAGCACAGGCAGAAATTTTGCTGAACGCAGAATTTGAGAATGAAGAATAATGATTTAAAATAAAAATAAAAACAAGAAAAGCAGTAAAATCTGTGAGCTTTTAAGGTGAAATTTACTTGCTATTAAGTGAGAATTTGAGCAGTATTGTTGCTTTTAAATTTGAACAGTGTGCTTATAATTTTTAAAATAAAAAATTCAATATAAAATACCAAAAATATGGTATAATAATTATATGTCCCGCCTAAACGGCGATGGATAAATTATACCAAAGTTACTTTGTAATTGTTGTATAACAACTATTATGCATTATAACAGTGAATAGATAATAGGCTTAGGGAGTGGTATTAGTGGCAACAGGTTTGTTAGAAGGTATGCAAAAGCTCGAGGTTTGGAATGAGTTAATTTTAAAGCAAGATAGGCAGTTTCTTTGGGACAATGATATTCCAGATTGGGACGAAAGCATAGAGCAAGAAAAGCCGTCCATAATCTTCTTTAAATCGCAACATCCAAGGGAAAACACGGGTTGCGTTTTGGTAATTCCGGGCGGAAAATATTTGTATAAGTCAACTAATGAAGCTGTAAATGTTGCAAAAAAACTAAACGAAGATGGTATTGATTCTGCTGTTTTAGATTATAGAGTAGTGCCATATTCTAGGGATACTATTTTAAAAGATGCAAAAAGAGCGATTAGGCTTTTACGGTTTAATGCAAAAGAATATGGATTTGATGAGGGGAAAATCGCAGTTCTTGGATTTTCTGCGGGTGGAAACCTTGCAACTCTTTGTTCGCTTCACGGTGATGACGGCGACAAATCTTCGCCCGACCCTGTTGAGAGAATGTCGAGTAGACCCAATGCTACAGTGCTTTGCTATAGTGCTGTGAATGTTGTTGACAAATATGACGATGATGATGACTTTAGCCTTATTTCATATTTTGATGTAGTTTTTGATAGAGAGTATAAACATTTTCCGCCAACATTTATTTGGCAATCAATGAGGGATAAAACGATAAATTATAAAACAGCTCTTGAGCTTGCAACGGTTCTAGAGGAAATGGATGTGCCTGTTGAAATGCACCTTTTTCCCTACGGTGACCACGGTCAAGGGCTTGCAGATACTCATAAAGGTGAAATAAACAAAGGTGATAATTACCTAGCATCTTGTTGGAGTGACCTTTGTATTAGATGGCTTAAAAATTATGGATTTTAAAAAATGGAGGAGCAGTATGATTTATAATAAATGGATTTCAAAGATGACAATCAGAGAAAGAGCATTAATGCTTACTGGCAAAGACTTTTGGCACTTAAATTCAATTAAGCGTATTGGACTTCCCTCTATTATGGTAACAGATGGCCCGCACGGGCTTAGAAAAACAAAGAAGAACGAAAATGGAAAAGGCTCATATACCGTAAAATCAACCTGTTTTCCAACAGCGAGCGCACTTGCTTGCACTTGGGATAGACAGCTTATGTTTGATGTTGGAAACGCACTGGCAGATGAGTGCATAGCCGAGAGGGTTTCTGTCCTTTTAGGCCCTGGAGTTAATATAAAAAGGTCGCCACTTTGTGGTAGAAACTTTGAGTATTTTTCAGAAGACCCATATTTGACGGGCGAGCTTGCAGCATCAATGATAAATGGTATTCAAGAAAAAGGTGTGGGCACATCTATTAAGCATTTTGCAGCTAATAGCACCGAAACAAATAGGCTAAAGAGCAATTCTATTATTGATGAGAGAGCAATGAGAGAAATCTATCTTCGTGCCTTTGAAATAGCAGTTAAAAAGTCACAACCGTGGACAGTGATGAGTGCATATAACAAAATAAATGGAACATACTGCACAGAAAATGCCTACTTGCAAAATCAAATACTAAGAGCAGAATGGGGCTTTGAAGGTGCTGTAATTAGTGATTGGACGGCAGTGAATGACAGAGTTGCAGCACTAAATGCAGGGCTTGATATTGAAATGCCATCTTCAGGATACTCAAATGTTTATAAAATTTCAAAGGCGTATAGGGACAACACAGTGTCTAAAGAAACGCTAGACACAAGCGTTAGCAGGGTGCTTAGACTAATCCAAAATTCTGAGGAAAATCTAATTAAATCAAGTCAGTTTGGATATGACAAAAAAGCCCATCACGAGCTTGCAAGAAAAGCTGCGCAACAATCAGTGGTTTTGCTAAAAAATGACGATAAAACATTGCCACTAAAAAGCAATGCAAAAGTTGCCGTTGTGGGTAGCCTTGCAAAAGACCCAATTTATCAGGGATACGGTAGCTCAAGGATAAATCCACATAAGGTTGACAATGCGTATGACAGCTTGCTAAAAATTTATCCCGACCTTGTTTATGCAAAAGGGTATGAAAAAAACTCTGATGATTCTGATGAGCTTTTACTTGAAAAGGCAAGGCAAGCCTCAAAAAATGCAGATGTTGCAGTGGTTTTTGTAGGAACTAGTGATAGCGATGTTTGCGAAGGGTTTGACAGAGTTGATATGAGACTCTCAAACGCACAAACAGCTCTTATAAAAGCAGTGCTAGAAGTAAATGAAAATGTAGTTGTAGTGGTATCTGGTGGCTCTTGCGTTGAAATGCCTTGGCACTCAAAGGTAAAGTCAATTGTTTACACTTACTTGCTAGGGCAGGGTGGCGGAGATGCAATTGCAAATATACTTTCGGGTAAGGTATCTCCTTGTGGCAAGCTTGCAGAAACATTCCCATTTGCGTTTAACGATACACCAGCCAAGAATTTTTACACCCCTGACAAATACAATAACTTAGAATATAGGGAAAGTTTGCTTGTCGGCTATAGATATTATGAAAAAGCAAAGGTTCCTGTAATGTTTCCGTTTGGACACGGGCTGTCTTACACGAATTTTGAGTACACTGACCTTGCTGTTAGCACAAGAAGTGTTTTAACAGACGATAGCGTTGATGTTTATATAAATGTTGAGAACACAGGCAGTTTTGATGCACAGGAAATTG
>CAZEKQ010000071.1:0-3028 GCA_964512735.1 uncultured Eubacteriales bacterium
CTTAATTGTCCCGATAGTCTATCTGGTGCAGCATTTGAGTGTAATGCTAAATGAACATCATAATTGCCTGCATTTGAATCTGCAATCGCACCCGCCGCACCCCTTGATGGGTCATTCCTCACAAAATCAATACCGCTCGCCCTAAGATATGGCTCCATACTATCAGCAAGCAAGTTCATGTATTCTTTCTCGTTACCGCCAATTATATAAGGATTGAATCCCTGTGTTGATGGGCTTAAAAACACTGTTGGCATAATAAATTCCTCCTTAGAATTATGTGATAAATGGGTTAATCTTTAATATCCCATTTGTTACATAATATGCAACCTGTGTTTATATGTCCTATAATTTTAGTATTTTTATAAAAGAGTCCCCTATAACCCCCAAATAAAAATGCAGATTGCTCCATATGAATTAAGGAGTCAATCTGCATAAATATTAAATATTCTATTAAAACCATCCCATCAATATTGTTTCTTGAAGATGGGAGTTCCCTTTGGGTATACCTTGTAATAAAATTTAATTGTTTTTTAAATATTGCTCTTTACCATTTAAAAATATATCCCCACCAAATGTATCATTTGCTACAATTAGAGGAAAATTTTCCACATACAACTTTTTCACAGACTCACAGCCTAAATCTTCAAAAGCGATAACCTCACAACTTTTTATACAATTTGCAGCCAATGCACCCGCACCGCCAATAGCACATAGATAGAGGGCGTTATTACGCTTGATAGCATCTTGCACTATCAAACTCCTTTCCCCCTTACCAATCATCGCTCCTAGCCCTAAATCAAGGAGCCTAGGAGCAAACCTGTCCATTCGCCCAGAAGTAGTAGGACCACATGAACCTATAGGCTTGTTTTTAGGTGCTGGAGTTGGACCAGCATAATAAATAACAGCATTTTTAATTTCAAAAGGCAATTTACCTCCATTGCTTAACAATTCATCTATCCGCTTATGTGCAGCATCCCTAGCAGTATATATCCATCCTGTAAGCAAAATTTTATCCCCGGATTTAAATGTATTTGCACGACTCTTTAAATCTTCCGTTTTTACTTTTTCAATTTCTGACATTATAACACTTCCTATTTTAAAATGGGGCAATCAATTTTGATTGCCCCCTTAAACTATATCTTTGAGAAATTACAAGCTATTCCTCCCAGGTATTTGAACTTGGGGCACCAAAGCCACCACCTGTAGCAGCTGCTTCTTCCTCAACAGCCTTTGTCAATGCCTCCAAATCAAAATCAAATTTCATTGAACCCTTTTGATTTTTTTCATCGATATTATCCTTTGTTTTCTTTGATTCAGGCATAGGACTAACAACAGGCTTTGAGACCTCTTTAGGAAGTTCATCACTAGCCTTAGGGAGCTTTGAAATTAATTCATCAAGTTTCTTCCTATCGTCAACATTATCCTTAAGAGATTTAATAATTCCCTTTGCACTGTCTATCTTTATGCTAGTTTCACTAGTGATTTTTGAAATTAAATCTGATAATTCATTTATCTTATTAGAAACATTGTCAATTTCTGATTTAAGAACATCATTAACTGAATCAGTCATTTCATTAATTGTAGCAACCCTTTTATTTGCATCTTCAAGTTCTAATCTTGATTTCCTATTTAACTCATCTGCAGCAGCCTCTGATTTTGCAATTGCCTCTGAAAGAGTTTTATCAGCTTTTGAATTTGCTTCACTTACTAATCTGTCCGATTTTTCCTTTGCTTCCTTAATCATTATATCCGCTTTATTTTTAGCCTCAATGATATAATTATTAGCAGTTTTTTGTGCCTCAATAAATAAACCACTCATATCCATTGCACTATCCATACCAGCACTTGAATTCTTTTTTGCTTCTTCAAGTTCAGATTTTAATTTTGCAATTTCCCTATCCTTTTCAGAAATCTTAGCCTCAATATCAGATGTTGCCCTCTCCTTGGATACAAGAATTTCACTTTTTTGCTTAAGCTCATTTGTCTTTTCATTCAAAAGTCTGTCCTTCTCAGCAATTGTAGACTCCTTTTGTTTAAGCTGCTGACGCAGTGAATCCATTTCACTCGTATTACCAGTAGACTTTGCCATTTCATCAATTTTTTTCACTTGCTCATCGATTGTTTTCTGTGACTGCTTTGCTAAATTTCTTTGCTCACTTAATTGTTGCTCTAATTTTTTTATTTCATCATTTAACTTTTTTACCTCAGCCCCTGAACTAGAATTAACTATACTCTTAGCCTCTTCAAGTTGGTCTTCTAAATTACATATTTTAGTGTTCAACTCATCTACATATGCTAAAACATCTTTCTTCTCAAACCCTCCACCAATTTTGGTTGTTCTTAAAAATACCTGCCCGTCCATAATAGTCACTCCATTTCTAAACATTAAAACATTTTTATATGCTATAATATCCAAATAAGCCGTATGCAATATAAACTCATAATATCTCTATTTTATTATAACATACTTTATAGCATCTTTTCAATGTTGCATTTGACAAAATTCTATATTGTTTTTTAGTACACTTATATAATGAAATAAATTATTAATTATCATTCTGTATAAATATAGCTATCATAATAGTCATTAGTATCAATGCTACTTATATAAAATAATATATAACAATACCTATGCTTGGTTTTATATTAAATACCAAAAACGCAAGTTACTGCTAAGTAACCTGCGTTTAGCTTTAAGCGATATATTTATCTATTGCTATCTAAAATTTTAAAGATAGCATCTAAATCGTCTTCATCATCTATACTAGCAATCCTAGAATCAGGGTCTAATAATGGGTTATCAATTTGAATCACTTCATCCTCGTCATCAAAACCTGCTGCAATAACAGTTATAGTCATCTCATCCTGCATATCTTCCTTAAATGCTGTACCAAAGATAAATTCCACACCATCAGCTGCTGTATCCGTAATCATCTTTGTAGCTGTATCAACATCCTGTGAGAGAATATCTTCGGACATTGTGATATTGATAAGCAATCTCTTTGCACCAGAAATTGATGTTTCCAAT
>CAZEKQ010000072.1:0-2971 GCA_964512735.1 uncultured Eubacteriales bacterium
ATTTCCACCTGCCATAATATATTCAGCAGACATTAGCAACTCCTCAAGTGTATTTGCAAGCCCTCTTTTAAGGAGAACAGGCTTATCGCTATGACCTAAAGCTTTAAGAAGCTCAAAGTTTTGCATATTTCTAGCACCAACTTGAATTATATCAACATCTGCAAATAAATCAAGGTGTTCAATACTCATAATTTCAGTTACAATGGGTAATCCAGTAACAGCTTTAGCTTTAAGCAACAATTCAATACCATCGGCGTGTAGACCCTGGAAAGCATATGGCGAGGTCCTAGGCTTAAATGCACCACCCCTTAGCATTGTAGCTCCTGCCTCTTTAATAGCAATAGCAGTTTCAATAATTTGCTCCTCGCTTTCAACGGAACAGGGACCAGCAATGATTTGCAGTTTATTACCACCAATAGTTTTTCCATTAATATCGATAATGGTGTCTTCAGGATTAAACTTCCTATTACTACTTTTGTATGGCTCTTGAATGCGGCGGATATTTTCAACAATTGTTTGTGCCTTAACCGTTTCTATATCAATTCTTGAGGTATCTCCAACAAGACCCAATATATTTTTATGTTTACCATTTATACTAGCAACAGTTACACCATATGTTTTTAACATCTCTATAAGGTTATTAATTTGCATCTCATTTGTATTTGGTTTAAGAATAATAATCATCTTTGCCCTCCTAAGATAGAATAATTTTTATTTTACGTTTGATTTGTGATGAGTTTTGTTTATTGTTCCACCTGCAGATAAAACAATACCGTTGCTCTTGTAAATACAAAAGCAACGGTATTTATAAACACAGAATATTAATATATGTTTATCAATTACGATTTCAGCTTTTGCATTTTGGCACTTAAAACGGACTCAAAGCTATAAAAGTAGCTAGAGCCATACCAAAATGTAAAGTTGTAAAATTGTTTATTGTTATTCATAATAACTCCCTCATCATTTCACTTTAATGCTTTAAACTTTAATGCTTTAAAGACTAAAATTAGTATAATACATTTTTAAGCATTAATCAAGAAGTTTCTGTTAACATTCTGTTAACATAGTATGAACAATGGCAACTTGCCCTCTTTTATACTATATAATGCTAGATATAGCAATGCTTCAAACATACTTTTGATAAAAAACATCTAGTAATTATATTAAAAAGATGGTATAATAATTTTGTTATATATTTTTATAAGCAAGGAGAAACATATGTCAATATTATATTTAAGGGAACAAATCTCTGATAGTATTGGTTTTACAAAAATTATTGATCCAAAGTTTAAAACAAATACTATTAATTTAAAGCTTTTCACAGAATTAAAAGAAGAAACCGCATCAGTAAATTCTATTGTTGCAGGAATATTAGGCTCGTCAAACAGTAAATATAAGAATCTAACGGAGCTTACAGCTAAATTAAATTCGCTATATGGAGCAGATATAGGAGTTAATGTTGTGAAGCGTGGCGATATCCAGGTAATGTCTATCTCAATAAGTGCCATTGATAATAGCTACGCATTGAATGGTGAAGATATAACAGGTGAAGTATTGGATATATTCTTAGATTGTTTGTTTTCACCATATGTAGAGGATGGAGGTTTTGGACAAGAAATATTTACTTTTAGGAAAAAGGATTTACTTGAATCCATCGATTCAGAAATAAATAATAAAAGAAGATATGCTATCTTGCAAGCACAAAAGTATATTTTTGAAGGTGAGCCAAGTGCATATTCATCATATGGAACAAGAAAAACTGCAGAAAAAATTACTCCAGTAACGGCGTATGAAGCGTATAAAGAAATAATAAAAACATCACAGATAGAAATTTATTATGTTGGGGCAAAGGATAATCCAATTATTAAGGATAGGCTTGCAAGTGCATTTTCAGGGTTGGATAGAAAACCACTGAATATTATACTTAATAGTACTAGTGCTATTAAGAAGGAAGTTAAGGATGTAATAGAAAGGGTGGATGTTAGTCAATCTAAAATGGTTATGGCATTTAAAACTGAATACACTGATTTATATGCGATAAAGCTTATGAGTACATTATTGGGAGAAACTCCCTTCTCTAAACTTTTTGCTAATGTAAGAGAAAAACTTAGTCTATGTTATTACTGTGCAAGTGGTTTTAATGATAGTAAGGGAACATTGATGATAGATAGTGGTGTTGAAAATGTGAATGTGGAAAAAGCAAGGGTTGAGATATTAAATCAACTTGATGATATAAAAAAAGGTAATTTTACTGATGAAGAAATGAGTAACTCTGTTTTAAGTATACTCAATTCATTTAAAGGTGTTAGCGACACTCCAGCATCACTTATAAATTGGTATTTCAGTAGATTTTGCAGAGGTGAGATTATTAATCCTGATGAAGAAATTAATAGGGTAAAAGCTGTTACAAGGGAACAAATAATTGAGGCAGCAAAATCCTTTAAGCTTGATACTGTATATGTTATGACAGGGGAGGAAGAGTAATGGAAAAGAAAATCATAGCCTGTGAAAAAACAAATGATCAATACACATATATAAAGCATCCAAGCGGATTGGATATACTTGTATGGGAAATGGATGGGTTTAGCACTACTGAAGCTTTATTTGGCACAAAGTATGGTTCAATTAATACCAGATTCAAGACAAATAAAGATAAGGATTATACCGTTGTGCCTGAGGGAATAGCACATTTTCTTGAGCATAAGCTTTTTGAAAATGAGGATACTGATGTATTTGAGTTGTTTGCTAAAACTGGAGCATCAGCAAATGCTTATACAAGCTTTGATAAGACTTGTTATTTATTCAGTTGTACGGATAATTATAATGAATCGCTTGAAATCTTATTGAATTTTGTTCAATCACCATATTTCACAAAGGAAAGTGTTGATAAGGAACAGGGGATTATAGGGCAAGAAATTCGTATGTGTGATGATAACCCATCATGGAGGGTGTTTTTTAATATGCTTGGAGG
>CAZEKQ010000073.1:0-2955 GCA_964512735.1 uncultured Eubacteriales bacterium
TACGATAGCTTTGATAGCTTTAATTCAGATTCAATAGATTTTGCAATTATGGAAAAGGCAGATGATATATTCACAATTCCAGGTAGTTTTGGCTGGGATGATGTCGGCAGTTGGCTTGCCCTTGAAAGAATAAATCAAACCGATGAGAATGGCAATTATATATCTGGCGATGTGGTGTCCATTGGCACAGAACGCTCTATCGTAAGTGGTGGTAAAAGACTTATTGCTATGGTTGGCGTTGAGGATATAATTGTTGTCGATACAGACGATGCAATTCTTATTTGTTCAAAGGATAACACACAGGATGTCAAAAAAGTTATTGAAAATCTAAGGATTTGTAATAGACGTGAGTTGATTTGACGTTATGCCTTACGGCATGAGGCTGCCGCCTCAAACTCCGCCAAGCTTTTTGAAAAAAGCTTGAGCAAAAACTTTAAGTTTTTAATCCAATTTTTCTTAAAAAATTGGCGGGGGATTGGGGCAAGGAGCCCCATAAGCCGATAGGCTTCCATAAAATAAAATAAAAGGAGATATTAAAATGAAAAATGCATTAATTACTGGTATTACTGGACAGGACGGTTCTTACTTAGCTGAACTGCTACTTGAAAAGGGTTATAATGTTTATGGAATAATGAGAAGAAAAAGTGTCGTTGATTACGGAAACGTTGAGCATATTAAAGATAAAATTAACTTTATTTATGCTGATATGACTGACGTAATTTCTCTAATAAACGCTATGAAAATCTCACAGGCTGATGAGGTTTATAACCTTGCTGCCCAATCATTTGTTGCCACAAGCTGGGAGCAACCACTTGCAACTGCTGAAATCAATGCAACTGGTGTTACAAATATGCTAGAGGCTATTAGAACTGTTAAACCTTCATGCCGCTTTTATCAGGCATCTACTTCAGAAATGTTTGGTTTGGTGCAAGAGATTCCACAAAAAGAGACTACACCTTTCTATCCAAGAAGTCCATATGGAGTTGCAAAGCTTTATGGTCATTGGATTACTAAAAACTATCGTGAAAGCTATGATATGTATGCTTGTTCAGGAATCCTATTTAACCATGAAAGTGAAAGACGTGGTAAGGAGTTTGTTACAAGAAAAATCACTGACGCTGTAGCTAGAATAAAGTTTGGTTTACAGGATTATCTTGAGCTTGGAAACATGGACGCAAAGCGTGATTGGGGACATTCACAGGATTATGTTAAGGCGATGTGGCTGATGTTACAACAGGATACTCCTGATGATTATGTTATTGCTACAAATGAAACAAGAACAGTTCGTGAATTTGTTGAGGTTTCATTTAAGCATATTGGTGTAGAGATTGAATGGCAGGGTGAGGGCGTTGACGAAATCGGTATTGATAAGGCAACAGGTAAGACTATTGTTAAAATCAACCCTAAGTTCTTCCGTCCTGCTGAAGTTGATATCCTACTCGGTAGTCCTGAAAAGGCAGACACTAAGCTTGGTTGGGTAAGAGAAATTTCATTTGACCAGTTGGTTAAGCGTATGATTGATAATGATTTAGCTTTGGTTGAAGAGGAAATAAAAATCAGTAAGATAAATTAAGAATTAAGGAGAAAAGCGTGAATATTGCTTTTGATGTGCATCCACTTATAAGCGATGTAATTACAGGTATTGGTTATTGTGAAGCGGGTCTTATTGATGCACTTACAACAGATTATCCCGACAATAAGTACCTTTTTGATTATTTTGCAGTGAGAAACACTCAGGAGAAAGCAAATCGCCTAAAGCCATATTTTAAAGATAATTGTGTGCATAATACTGGATTTTTTTCAGGTTTTGCATATAGGGCTGCTATGAATTTTTTGCCGATACCTTATAGTATGTTTTTTGGAAAAAAGGCTGACATTACGCATTTCTTTAACTATATAATACCTCCTGGAGTGCATGGAAAACGCATTGTTACCGTACATGATATGGTTTACAAAGCTTTTCCTGAAACCATGAGGACTAGAACAAGAAAACTGCTTGAAACGGGACTTGAGAAATCGATGAAAAGGGCAGATTTAATTGTTACGGATTCTGAATTTAGCCTTAGGGAGATTGCAAAATACTTTCCAAAGTATGAGGAAAAAATTCGTGTTGTGCCATGTGGAGTGGATAGCAAGCGTTTTTATCCGATTGAGGATAAGAGTAAGATTGATGTTGTAAAGCAAAAGCTTGGGATTGAGGGCGATTATTTTCTGTATCTTGGCACGATTGAGCCTCGAAAAAATCTTGAAAGACTTATTGAGGCTTATGCTGAATTTCGCAAGGGTGCTGGTACGGATATTCCTAAGCTTGTACTTGCTGGAGGGAAGGGTTGGCTCTTTGAGAGCATCTTCCAAAAAGCAGATGAACTTGGGCTTAAAGATAATGTGATGTTTACGCAGTACATTGCAAGTGAGGATATGTGTCCACTTATGAATGGAGCGTTGGCATTTGTTTTCCCGTCAATTTATGAGGGATTTGGTATGCCACCACTTGAAGCAATGGCTTGCGGTACTCCTGTTCTCACCTCAACAGAGGCATCGCTTCCTGAGGTTGTTGGAGATTGTGCTGTTTCCGTTGATGCATATTCTATTAAATCGATTGCAGATGGCTTAGGGATGCTTTATAGCGATAAAAGCTTGCGTAGCGACTTATCGGATAGAGGTTTTGAAAGGTCAAAAGAATTTACATGGAGTAATGCGGGAAAAAAGCTATATAGTATTTATGAGGAAGTTTTAAAATAAAATTATCTAGGTTATAGCAAAGGGATATATATGAAAATTTTACAAGTTAACAAGCTTTATTACCCACATATTGGTGGGATTGAAACAGTTGTGCAGAATATCGCTGAGGGGTTGAATGATAGAACTGATATGGAGGTTCTTGTATGTCAACCTAAGGGTAAGGCTATAAGTGAAGTCGTAAATGATGTATTTGTATCCCGATCAGGTAGTATG
>CAZEKQ010000074.1:0-2937 GCA_964512735.1 uncultured Eubacteriales bacterium
AACAAGGTTTCCGTCATATGCTATATAATCTGCTAATTCAGAATCAATATCCAATGTAATTGTACCTGCATTAGAATTAATTGTTTGGTTGAAATTATCTGATTGAAACCAGTTCTTTGAAGTTTCTTTTGAATAACCATCAGTAACCGAAACTCCGTATCCACCCGTGTAATTACCTATATTTCCTGATGCCTCAAGTTCTACCGCTATAGATTTAATTTTATCCCTAGGACCTATCAAATCTTTAATCTTTACTTCTACTGTTTTTGAATCCTCAAGGTCTCTATTCAGTTGCTTATTCACAATAAGCTTATTATCAGTCTTGCTAGTAGTTGATGTAGTCGTAGTTGTTGTATTAGGTGTTGTTGTAGTTGTAGTTGTTGTAGTTGTAGTCGTTGTATTAGGTGTTGTTGTAGTTGTAGCTGTAGTAGTTGTTACAGGAGGTTCATACGATGATTTGACTCCAATAATATTTGTATCTACTTGTTGCCCTGCACCAAATTTTAAATATAAACCAGCACACGCACCAACAAATGCAGCATTATAATCAATTGCAACCTCGTTGCCTATGTAGTTTGACGTAACATCATTATGTCTACCATTCGGGTCCTCTGGACCGCCAACTAAAGCTCCTATTAGAACATATTTTTGTGGGCTAGTATCATTTGCATCAGCACTGCCTGATGATGCTCTATGGTGAGGATATTTTACTGAATATTGGTTATAACCTACAATATAACATTTATTCTGGCTATTGTTACCCATTAAATATTCCATCTGACCTTTTGCCCAACTTGAGTATTTATCAGTTCTATTATGTTTATCATAAACTAATCCCACTAGTTGTAAAGCTGTATTGAGTCTTGCAGAACCCCATTCATCCTTAAATACATAATTTGAACCCTGTGCATCACTTAGGTTTTGTTCAACCAAACTCCAATCGCCAAGCAACGCATTTACACCAGGCCAAACGCCATCCCAGCAATATGGCCATGGATTCATGGATTCATCCCAATAAGGATTGCTACCCTTAATTGAGTCTCTAAAACCAATTGCATCCGTTTTGTAGCTATTATCACCAGTTGCTTTATAGAGCCAAACTGCTGCGAAAGCCATATCATCTTCCCAACCTTTTGATGAGTAAAATCCTGCTCCACCTTCAGTGGAAACAGCTTTATTATTATTCTTAGCAAAGCTATAAAGTGCCTTTGCATACTTCAAATCCTCAGCATTACCAAAGTTTGCATAGTTTGCTGCTAATGCTGCAGCGGTTAAACCAACGATATCTGTTGATGGGTTGCTAGGAGTTGCAAAATAAACAGGTCTTTCAGTTGTTTGTGATTCTGGAGGTCCCCAATAACCATGATCAGAATTGCCTTCCCCCACTTGATAACAAAAAGCTTTAACATTATTGCCTTCCATAACTGTTGATTTTCTAAAATATTCAGCAAAATGATCTAAAATTACCTGTGCATGAGCTGCCTGACCAGTTGAAGTATAAGCATCTTTAAATTCATAAAATCCCCATCCTAGTGTTACTGCTGAATATGCTTCAGGTAGACCAAACTTTACGTGGTCACCAGCATCATGAAACCCGCCACTTAAATCCATATTTCCATATGGGGTAGAAACATTTGCATCAACAGTATGGCAATCATCTCTCCATTCAAGTGCATTTTTCTCGCCCACATCTGGACCACACATATTTGCGTCGTAGAAGTACAATGAATACTGGAGTGCTTTCGCAAAATTAGCATCAATAGCAGCAGCTTCTACTTGAGTGTTTGATGCCATTGTCATTGGCGATACAATAGCAGAAATAGCCATTGTTGCTCCAATTAACGTAGCTTTAATCTTATTCTTCCTCTCGACATGCGCCATAATTATTACCACCATTTCTTAAGAATTTTCACATAATAATTGTATTATACTATTATTATTCTTTATAATTATTACTAAACTGTGAACTAATGATTAATAAATTGTAAATTGTATGTATTTCTCATTATTATACACAACAAAGATTATCTTAAACTATTAATTATATATAATTATAATTTTGACGATTTTAGAGTTATTTATCAAAAAACAGTTGTAAATAGGCATGAACTATATAACTATAATCCGATACTATCTACAACTGCTATCGCTTATATTATGGGTTTACCCTTGCAGGCTCCCCAGCATTTTTGTTCACCTCTAAAGCAACTGTTTGTTTGCCTAGAGCCCATACTTTTTTATGATTAGGAAGAATAATTGATACTTCCTTGCTAAATGAATCACTTTGAATTTTTTCATCCATAAGGTCTATTTCGACTACTACATCCCTCTCAGTTATATTTTGGATATCCTCTTCCGGCCCAATAACATCAAATGTGAGGGTATTTGTTAAAATGTTGAATTCATTGCTACTTGGCTCATTTATAATCTTAAATTCTGAGCTATTCACAGTTATAGTTCTTTTTGCAAGATTTTCATTCATTAATTTAGCTGTAACCCTTGTTGTATTAGATAGGTTTTGGTAATTTGATGGTAGGTTAATATCGAAATTAAAAGATTTTGTTAAGTCTATATCGCTTAAACTAATATAGCCTACATTCAGATTTTTTTGGTCTAGTAATGAGCCCTTTGGAGCAGCTACCGTTATCATCTCAGGTGATAGTTCAAATTTTAACACACTAGAATCAAAATAGCTGGGTACATTTTGAAGGGTATAATTTAGCTTCAATTCCTTTTTCATATACACTGGAATATCCACAGTAAATTCAACCGTTTCCATATTAAAGAATGTTTTATCTACTGGACCACCTGTTTTATTATAAAGCTTAATTTCCGATGTTCTTAATGTATGTGAATTATCAAGGGTAAGTTTATTTTCTGCTAATGCAACACATTTATCAATCTTATCTAATTGGGATTTTGGACCTGTTATTTTTA
>CAZEKQ010000075.1:0-2891 GCA_964512735.1 uncultured Eubacteriales bacterium
GTTATTGGTATGCTTTTATCAAAAATCTTGATAAACTTATTATTAAAAACTTTAAAAAGGACAAATGTTGATAAAACTGCGACGGGATTTTTAAAATCCCTTATTAAAATCGTGTTATATACACTTATTGGAGTTATAACTCTCTCATTGCTGAATGTACCAATGACTTCCATTGTAACTATAATTGGTGCCGCTGGATTAGCAATAGGTCTAGCATTACAAGGAAGTTTATCTAATTTAGCTGGAGGTTTTATTATTCTATTTGCACAGCCTTTCAAATCGGGTGATTATATTGAAACCCCAGATGCATCAGGTACTGTAGAAAGCATAAGCATATTATACACTAAACTTATCACACCCGATAATAATACAATTTATGTTCCGAATGGAAATGTTTCTAGTGGCAAGATAATTAACTATACACAAAGACCAACACGTCGTTTGAGCTTAGAATTTTCCTTTAACTCAGATTGCGATATTAAAAAGATAAAGAAAGTATTAGTTGAAATAATCTCCTCTCACGAAAAAATATTAAAGGACCCAGAACCTTTTATTAAAATTGGAAGGAATACTGGGAACAAGGTTACAATTTATACAAGGGTTTGGACACTTACGGGAGATTATTGGGATGTTAATTTTGATATGTTTGAACTGACAGCGGAAGCGTTTAATAAGCATGATATTAAAACATCCCAAAATCATTATGATATTAGCATGAGGTAGGAAATGGTTGAAAATATTGACAATACTCAAAAAAAGAAAAAGAAAACCTTGAGAAGATTTTTATTCTTTCTGATTTTCATTATTATAGTATGGGTGTATAATAACTTTACGCTAAAGACGACTAAACAGCATCTTTATTATGATAATGTCCAAAATGAAGCGAAGATTATCGTATTAAGTGATTTACATGCAGAAAAGTATGGTATCCGCAATAAAACTATTATAAATAAAATTGAAAAGGAAAATCCTGATATTATTTGTGTATTGGGCGATATGTATTCAAATTATAATATTATTGGTGAAGAGAATATTGAAATCTCAATCGAACTTATGTCTAGCTTGATCACCAATGGATATCCTGTTTATTTTGTGCCTGGAGAACATGATAATGATAAAGATTATCTTCAAGCACTTAGGGAGCATAAAGTAAGGGTGATGGATTATAAAACTGAAATAATCAGTGTTGGGGATACCGATATACAAATCTATGGGATTAATAATGCCTATTTCACAGATACTTTTGATTTAAACAATGAGTTTGAGCCCCCTAGTGATGAAGTTTTCAGCATACTTCTAGCACATATTCCGATGTATGATTATTATGAACGATTTGGTGCAGATCTAACACTATGTGGTGATACACATGGCGAGGTAGTAAGGTTACCACTTATTGGCCCTGTATTTGCTAATGATGAGTTCTTTCCTAAAATAACCAACCCCAATAATACACTCTATGATAAGGGGCTTTTCCCTTATGATAATGGGAATCTCTTTATAACCTCTGGAATAGGTAATTATCCTTTCCCAGCAAGGCTTTGCAATAGACCTGAAATTGTATCTATTACTATCTATCCAGCACCAAAATAATCCAACGCTAATTAGCATTGGATTATTCAGCCCGCCGAAAAAGCCCAGCGAAATGTCCTACCCCTCAAAATTGGACTAAAAATCTTACGAATAGGGGTTCGGTATTTTCATGGCAAATACAGTTATGAATTCAAGAAAGGATAATAAAGGCACAGTGCAAGTATGGGAGAAACCATATCTGTACTGTGCTTTTTAAATTGGAACTTATAAAGCGATTGCTATCTTTTTATTAGTAACAATAAAACCTTAAATTTCAACGAAAATACATCCTACATTATTGAACTATATCTTATGGTTCTAAGTTCCATCCATTCCAAGAATGTTTAGAAAATTCAACCATTATAAAAATCATAAAAATAGAGTAATAAAGCATTGGATTAGCTAATAGTAAAACCATTCTGGATATTGAATTTTTGCCTATTATCATAAATAGAAAAGTTGATATGATAAACATTACAATAGGAGTAGTTATCCTTAATACATCATTGAATGAAAAAAATGTTATAAAACTCAACATTACAGAAATCGCATACGTTAAAATGTAAACTATGATGCTTTTTCCTAAACCTATTTTCCACCGTAAATTCAGAATAATAGACGTGATACTGCCAACTAATGCTACCAAAGTGGGAGTAATTAAAAAGTTACCATTAGGATTACCAATAATGAGAGCGCATAGGCATAAAGCACTAATAGTAATAATTCCCGAAAAAATTAATAGCACTATACCAGTCTTGTCATATTTCTTCATACTTTAATCAAACTCCTTGTTTTTGTGATAGTGGGAAATGTAATGATTGTTACAGTTCCACTTGCATTTGTATTAAATTTGAGTGATAATATCACCTAAAAAATAATCCTTCTATTTGAAATATCGAAACTTTCATCAAGAATTGCAACAACATATCTAAATCGCACTTCACCATCAATGTACATAACATCGCCCTCTTCCTTTATACCAAGCAATTCATAATCCTCTGCAGTTAGCTCACTTAGATATACCTTTTCACTTTCCTTCCTGTTTATAAGCTTTAACTGCTCTTTGCTCAAATTTAATTTAAGCATAGGGTCCAAGCTAAGAAGATGGGTTACAATATCATCACGCCTTTCAATACGCCATTCAATTTGCAGGTCATGCCCACTTTTTCTACCAACACTATTATCAACATAAACCTTTAATTTATATCCCTTTGCCTCGAATGTAACAAAATCATTTGAAATATCATAATTATTTGGCTGAACATAAACCCTTGTTCCTAAGGTTGAATTTGAATCGGCATCTGTAACATAACAACGATAAT
>CAZEKQ010000076.1:0-2867 GCA_964512735.1 uncultured Eubacteriales bacterium
ATTCTACAATAGGAGGTCTTTTTTGCAATGTCCGTTTTCTCGGGTGCGGTCTACTTTACCTTTTTTCATTTTTTATTATTGACTTTTTGTGTTAAAATAGTAGGATAATTTTATTTAAAATTTTGGAGGTAAAAAGTGGATAACAAAAGCTTAAAATCATTTGTTTATAAGTTCCTAAACAAAGAGGTAATCTTATATATTGTTTTTGGCGTTCTTACAACCGCGGTAAACCTTATTGTATTTACTATATGTAATAGAGCATTTGACGGCACTATTTTTTTAAACAGTGACTTTTTATCTTTTTTATTTTTGGGCAAGCCATATCTGTTATCTAATACAATCGCTTGGATTGTCGCTGTTGTTTTTGCCTTTTTCACAAATAAAGTGTTTGTTTTTCAAAGCAGGGGTTTTAGTATGAAAATTTTATTTAGAGAGCTTACTAGCTTTTTAGGTGCTAGAGTTTTTTCTCTGATTGTTGAACAAATAGGACTTTTTATTCTTATCGACAAATTTCTGCTAAATGAGCTTGTCTCAAAGATTATACTCGGTATTATTGTTGTTGTTTTAAACTATTTTTTTAGCAAACTATTTATTTTTAAAAAATCTAAAAATAACTCTTGACATCGTTGTTGTGTTGTTGTATTATTGTGTTGATGTGTTACTCATCTAGTACAACGGTTTGGAGGTGTTTCTTTTGGCGTGGGATTTTGAGTCCGACCGTTCGATTTATTCACAAATCATTGAGCATTTTGAACTTAGCATATTGTCTGGCGAGCTTTTACCGGGTGCCAAGCTTGACTCTGTAAGGGAGCTTGCATCCCAAGCGTCTGTAAACCCTAATACTATGCAACGCGCGCTTAGCGAGCTTGAGCGAATAGGGCTTGTTTATACGCAACGAACTAACGGTAGATTTATAACGCAAGACCTTAGTGCGATTGAAAACGCCAGAAACAATTTTGCAAAAAAGCATATCGTAATTTTTTTAAATCGTATGCAAAGTTTGGGTCTTAACAAGGCTCAAATTATCGACCTAATCGAAAAATATTATGAGGAGGATTTGCAATGAGCAATATTCTTGAGTGTAAAAATCTCAGAAAGCAATATGGTAAACTTGTCGCTCTAAACGATATAAACCTTGAATTGCCTGAGGGAAAAATCATTGGTCTTTTAGGGCCAAACGGTAGTGGAAAAACTACTCTAATCAAGCTTGCAAGCGGACTTTTAGTTCCTACTTCTGGTCAAATTACAGTTGGCGGGAATGCTCCTGGAATAGAGAGCAAAAAAATAATTTCATACCTTCCAGAGCGAAATTATCTAGACAATACAATGACGGTGAACCAGCTTATCGGCTTCTTTGGTGATTTTTATCCTGATTTTGATAAAAACAAGGCTGCAGATATGCTAACAAGGCTAAACATTGACTCTGCCAGAAAGCTAAAAACCCTGTCTAAAGGCACTAAGGAAAAAGTTCAATTAATTATGGTTATGAGCCGTAATGCAAAACTTTATATTTTGGATGAGCCCATCGGTGGCGTTGACCCTGCGGCTAGAGACTACATTCTTGAAACAATTATTGCAAACTATAACGAGGATGCAACCATACTTATTTCTACCCACCTTATTGCAGATATTGAATCTGTTTTAGATGATTTTGTATTTATAAAAAATGGTGAAATTGTTATGCAGTCCTCTGTTGATAAAATTAGAGAAGAGCAAGGTAAATCTGTTGATGCTCTGTTTAGGGAGGAATTTAAATGTTAGGAAAACTCACAAAACACGAAATTATTGCAAGTGGTCGCCTTCTGATTCCTATGAATATTGCACTTATCTGTGCCTCCATCATTGGAAAATTCTTAATTTGGCTTACATCAAAAAAGACTTTTCTTGACTCAACACCTATGGCATTTACAAAAATCGTTCGAGGAATTTCATCACTATTTACTGTTTTTTATATCCTATTTATTTTTGCAGTTCTAATTGCAACAGTTTTATTCTTAGTAATTCGCTTTTATAAAAATCATTATACAGACGAAGGTTATCTAATGCTTACCCTTCCTGTAAAGCCTATATCACTTATCTTGTCAAAGCTTATTTCTGCACTCGTTTGGACTATCATTAGTTTTAGTGTTGTTGTGGGTTCTATTGCTTTGATTTTAAGGACAGAAGAAACAAGAGAGTCCTTTAAAATGCTTTATGAAGAGTTTTTAAAAACACTGCACAGAATTGCACCAGAGATGAACATCTCTTTTGGGGGGCTTATTGCTGAAATAATTATAATCTCACTAATTTTAGTTATTACAAAATATCTTATGTATTTTACTTCTATTTCTGTTGGCCATTCATTTGGTGGCAAAAACGCAATTATCAACTCGATTGTTGCCCTTATTGTAATTCAAGTTATAAGTCAAATAATTTCAAGCGGAGTTATTTTCGGCTTATCACGCGCACTTCCAAACCACATTGACACTTTTAGTGGTTCTGGGCACGCACTCCAAAGTTCTATTATTGTTACAGCTATTTTAAACGCATTATTTAGTGTTGCATACCTGTTTATAACAGATAATTTAATGAAAACAAAGGTAAATCTTGACTAATTAATCTATTTTAAAAAAGAAGCAGATGACTTATGCCGAGGTGCGATAACGAAGTATTTATGTAAGGTGGCGGTACAGCGAAAGCTGTGCCGCCGCTTTGCGTTATCAGGCTGTTTTCTTCTTTCGGTTTTGCATACCGAGTCTGCCATCGAGGACAACGCATTCCTCATCGGCAACATTGATAATTCCAACAGCCTTGTAGTAAATTTCAATCTTTTGTTTTCTGTGACCGCTACTCTTGTCGGGAGCGTATATCACAATTTTGTCAACCAA
>CAZEKQ010000077.1:0-2758 GCA_964512735.1 uncultured Eubacteriales bacterium
TAAAGTTTCTCGGGGGCTCGGGGAATCGATGCGGGGGATATCTGTTTCTTCCCTAAAGAACGCAGAACGTTTAGCCAACCAAGATAGGTAAGCATATATATGTATTACTTTACTTTAAGTCGGCTTAAAGAGGTGCTTAGGCGCTTCCAAGCCGATTTAAATCCTCCAACATTGATTATATAAAATACGATAGTACCAGAGGTAATAAAGATCACTAACCCAAAAATACTTCGTCGGGCAACTTTTGATTGCCCAACACCCGATGCTTCTGCACTTGGCCCATAAAAATAATAATCAACTACTTCGGCAAAGAGGCTTATGCCGCGTTCGGCGGCATCCCGACTGTTAGTATGGGCACCTACTTCCAAAAGGAGACTTAAAGGTGTTAGGTCTTGATTGTAATTCCCTTTACCATAAAAGATGCCTTTAATTAGACCGGGATACAGATCATCCGCAATTTTTTTTAGTGATTGAGCATATTTTCGATTAATGCCCAGATTTTGATTTTGCCTTCCCACTACAAATTGAATGCTTGTCATCCATTCGTCACCTAGTTGAATGGCATAAGCTGATTTAGGTGCAGCATCACGATGTAGATCAAAAATAGCATCCGGATTTTTAGACAATAATTCCAAAACTGTTTCTCTAGATCTACGATAAGCACCGCGATCGTGGGGAAGGTGTAGTCGTTCGGAATATAGGACTTCTATTCCCATATTGCTGAGGGCCTCAGAAAAGACTGTACCAACCTTGTGTACGCCCCCTTTACCATTAATACTATCGCTCCCATCTGTTGGCATATAGCTTTCCGCGTTATGGGTATGATAAAGCGCAATCTTGCCCCGCTTTTGTTCTTTAGATGCGGCTTCAATTACGCTAAGTCCCAATTCTTCTTGTATATCAGTCCACGAAAAAATTTTCAGCTCAATTTCTTCCACAAAGTTCGCAGTGGCGACCTTTTTTTCTTCATCCACATGCACAACTTCAAATAATCGATTATCTCCACTTAAATATTGATCCTTAAGATGAATTTGGTGTCCTGTTTCCAAGAGTAGATTCTGATCTTCATCGTATAGAGTATAAAATTCCCCTGCAGGCAGCAGTCTACTCCATGTTTCTTCTGCCGTGCAAGATGCGAAGCGACCACAAAGAAAAAAAGAAAGAAATAGAGTTATGGTTATACTTTTTTTATTCATGGTTTTCGCCCCCTAACACGGCATGTAAACGTTCACGAGTTTCTCCCATAATTTCTGCAATTAACACTGCGATAAAAGGGCTGATGATCATGCTAGAAAAAAGACCTCCACTCCCAATTATCGTTTGTTGTGGAATACCAATCAGCCATAATTCTAATTGATTGACTAGATCTGTAATCAAAATGCCTAAGATACCTGCTATAAAAGCTGATCTTCTTGATCGTCCCCAAAAATATGCCAGGAATCCGGAAAAAATACCGGCACTAAAAACTGGGTCCAAGAGCCCCGGATCCAATGGCAGGATTTTATCAGTTAAAAAAACTAACAAAAATACGAGCACGCTGACTAGCAATGCTCGAATACGTTCGAATTTCGATGTCGTGGTCAATAAATAAACAACCACGAATATGGGGCCTAAGGCACCGAGGTTTAAGGCAAAGTGTGTATTTAAATTTATGGTGGGAAGGAAATGCCCGAGGATCATGGTGAGAATGATGATCAAAGCAGAATTATTAGTTAAACGCATCCCCTTAATGATTTTTTGGCCTAATCCTAAGAAGATGAGTACGGTCAATATAACTAGCAAGGTTGCACTAAAAGTTAGGGGAATCATTTGAACCCTCCTCTTCCGAACTACCTTTAGTGTATAAAAAATGGCCTCCTTCTATACGGAGGATTAAACTTTAATCCGCGTAATGGGGGAACTTAAAGAGTCCGGATAGGGTTGCCGCCCTGATTAAGATAGCAATTAAGGGTCCTACAAAGATTCCCATAAACCCAAAGAAAACAACGCCTCCATAAATTGCTAATAACATAATCAAGGGATGAATACCAACAGAATCCCCCATAATCTTTGGTTCAATAAGTTGTCTCACGGTGAATATAACGAAATAGAGAATGGTTAAGTAAACACCTTGGTTAATTGAACCGGAAATCACACTTATAGCGACCCAAGGAGTGAATATAATTCCGGGACCGATCACGGGGATGTTATCTAAGATTCCAACAACTATTGCCATTAATAGCCAGTAGCGTGCTCCAATTAAAAATAAACCTATACCGGAGATCATTATGGCAATAATAAGCATAAGTAAGCGCCCCTTTATAAATCCTAAAAGATCGATCGCAACCATTTCTCTCGTCTTTCCCACTTGCTCATGCATATGTGGAGGAACAAATCGCATAAAAGTATCAATAATTACGTCCTTATCTCTAGATATAAAAAATGTTGAAACTAGACTTATAAGGCTAATGATTATAAATGATGGCAGGCTGCTGAAGGTGGCGAGGACTCGATTTATCAGATCCTTTGTGTTACTTTCTAGTGAAACGAGGAAAGACTGAACACTTTCTTGAATGTTTAAACTCATAATTGGTGGAAGCGATTCATTAAGTCTTTCGAATTGACCGAGTAAATCGTTGGTTAAATTTGTGATCATTTCTCTGTACATTGGTAATAATGTAGATAACTCCATTAGTTCACCGATGGCTTTACCCACCGTCCAAAATATACTATACCAAGTAACAACCCCTACCGCTATTAATGTGCCTAGAACGGATAT
>CAZEKQ010000078.1:0-2690 GCA_964512735.1 uncultured Eubacteriales bacterium
CAAAGTGCAAAAATTATGGATAAAAACTGCGTTGATTTGTTTTTGTTTAAATTACGATTTATTGCTTGGATTTTTCTTGCAATTGTCATTTTTCCCACAATAGTTTATGTGTATCCGTACTACAAACAGGCTTGTGCGGTTTATGCTTTTGAAATATTGTCTGCTAAAAATAAATGGGAGGAAAAAACGCTAACTTTTGAACGATTAAAGTAGTAAAATATCGTTTTATTTTCCTAGGAAATAAAGGTCGTTTTTTAGCTATATTATATTGTATATAAATCATATGCAAAAAACCTTAAAATAATACAAGTTTTATTTTTTGAAAAAAAGGAGGTTTGTAAAAGTGCTGGAGGAAAAAAATTTAAGGACTTTTGTTATGTATAAAAACAAAAATATGCGAGGGAAATAGCACAATGATTTATAAAATTTTATTAGTGTTTGCTGTGGTTTTAGAAACAGCGTTAGTACCCGTGTTCTTGAGAGAACAAAAAATAAAAAAGACCAACAGGTCGCTTGCTGTAAAAATGGTTTGCGCCACGCTTTTTTGGCTCGTTGGTTTTTTATCTGTTCGCATTTCGGGCAATTATTCAGATTTTGTAAAATTACTTATGATAGCACTAACACTCGGCTGGGTTGGTGACTTGTTTTTGCACTTGCGTGGTGGAGCTGTAACATACGGCATTGGTGCGGTTGCGTTTTTTGCAGGGCATTTAGTTTACGCATATACATATATAATGCTTTGTCTAAAAATGGACAACGATTGGAACTTTTTTGTGCCGTGGAGAATTGCAGTGGTGCTAGCTCTAACCCTTGGAACAACAGCCGTGCTTGTTGTTTACCGTAGCAGGCTTAAAAAATGGCTAATAGCGCCTTGTATCCTTTATTCTGCAATGTTGTCGACGATGATGGTGTGTTCAATTTCCGTTGCAATTTTATTTGCAATTGTTGACAACCTACCTTTTGCAATTCTACTTTGTTCTGGCTCAATCTTATTTACAATTTCAGATGCGACAATTGGTGTCTTAGATTTTGGAAAAGTAAAGTCATATCCATTAAAATGTGTAAATATTTCAACATGTTTTGCTGGACAAACAGCTATTGCAGCGAGTATAATGTTTTTAGATGTATAAAGTGTAGAAAAAACTCATATAATGTCGAACGACTTGTGGATATTGCACAAAAACATACAAATCTAAATTGTTTTTTGGTGCAACTTTGCGCTTGTTAAAATATAGATAACATTTAGTTATAATTTTTGTCATAAAATCCTTGATTTGTCCGTATATATATTGTATAATGACGAAGAACGTGGAATAAATTCCACAAAAACGGGTTATGTTCTTATTGTTTTTTTGGTCTATTTTAAAAGTAAAATATTCGGAAAGTGAGTGTGGGATATATGGACGACAGAAGGCGCACCATATCCTCGGAGGAGCAAATCGGAGAAGCTCTAATGCGAGTTTCAAACACTCTTGAGGCACAAAGGCTGACAAAATCTTTGGAATATCAAGAGAAGCTTAGAAGACGCACAGCATTTAGAATGGTTCTTTCAATTATTCTAGCTATTGTAATGGTGGCGTCACTCGTAGTTGGAGGTCTACTTCTTTTTGTACTTTGGAAGTATTTGGATCCAATTCTTACAAAATTTCTTCCGTTCCTCGAAATGGTGCTTGGCGACATCGGAATAATATGGAGAGCACTAGTTGAATCTTCTACATATCTACCAGTTTTCCTTGAAAAGACAGCTCTTCTAATGGATGAGATGATCATAATGATGAGGAATATGAATGCATTACCACTTGGTGGATTGCTCGGAAACCTTAATAACCTTTTAGCAACAACAAACGGTCTACTCCTTGGTACAAGCAGAATGCTTGCGGGACTTTCAGAAGGGCTAAAGCCACTACTTGCAGGTCTTTCAGATGGGATGGGTGTTTTAGGCACTATGTTTCAAGACGTAGGCGGAACACTTGGGCCAATGCTAAAGGATTTTGCAAAAGCAGGTTCTGTAATGGCAGCAGTTGCAGCCGACTCAATGGAACTTTTTGCAAAAGCGCTTAGTCAAGTAGATGCAGATGAAGTTGCAAAATCAATTGCAACAGCAATAAATGGACTTCCTACGATCATTGAAAGCACAGGAGCAGCACTACTAAATGGCTCTGAGGCTATGGGTAAAATGATGGAAGCACTTAACAACAACGCTGACGGTGCAGACGAAAGAATTCAGTTATATCAGGATGCTTTAGTCAATTTAATGACAGAACTTAAAGAATTAGAGTTACCTGGATTCCTTAAAGGCCAGGGATTATTCGGTTAAAACATTAGAACCTCCAAATCGGAGGTTCTTTTTTTATGCAAAAATATAATGTGATTGGGTGTTAGTTGTATATTTATTACCTGTGTCTAAAATTAAATTTTAAATATTATCAACTATAAATCTACACATTTACCATCTGTATTTTAAACTTAACCATACCCAACAAACCAACCACACCGTAGCGGATGGGTTCGCAAGTTGATAGTTTTGCGATAATTAAAAGTTATAACTTGTTTTTAATTCCTAAAACTCACCTAAATATAAAACTTCTTCTATCGCACTGGATGGGGGTCACGGGGGAAAACCGACTGAAAGGTCAACAGAGGGTTTCCCCCGTGTCGCCTTTCTTTGGTTCGGATCGCGGGCGAGCAAA
>CAZEKQ010000079.1:0-2551 GCA_964512735.1 uncultured Eubacteriales bacterium
TATAGAACAAATATAATAGAAATTATAACTATATGTTGAGGGATTTATTAAATAAAATATTAATGCTACTATTATACACTTCCCAAATAACATTAAAGTGCTTCGGATTAAAGCCGAACCCAAATTTTCTATTTAAAACAAATAGTATTTAATTGCTTAATAGTATTGTTTTTATTATCTTTAACTGTGTAAAAATGCACAATTAAACACGAAAACAGTACATAATTATGGTTTTAAACACAATTATAGACCTTTCACCTGATTCTATAATTAAAGGAATTTCTCAACGTGTTAAGACAAAACGATTAGAACAAAATCTTACACAAAAGGCATTTGCTATGCGTGCAGGAGTCGGTTATGATGCATACAGGCGATTTGAAACAACCGGTGAAATAACATTACATAACTTAGTATTATGCGCAGTAGCATTGGGTGAAACAGATGAGTTTCTTCAATTATTTACAAGACGTTCGTACAAAAATATAGATGAGTTATTAAAATTAAATAATAACCAAAAGAGAAAGCGAGGATCTATAAATGAATAAGGTAGATATAATAGAAGTTTGGCTAAATCAAGAGTTTGTTGGTCGCATAGCTATGACGCCCGACTATCTTTGTGCTTTTGAATATGATGCAACCTATCTTGCGAAAGGAGACTCAATTTCCCCATTTAATCTCCCATTAAGAAATGAATTATTTATAGCCAAAAGAACACCTTTTAATGGAGGATTTGGCGTATTTGATGATAGTTTGCCTGACGGTTGGGGAAGTCTTATCCTTGATAGATACTTGAGAAGTAAAGGAATTGAAAGTAATAAAATAACTTTACTTCAACGGTTGGCCTTGATTGGAAGTACTGGACGAGGAGCATTAGAATATCGCCCTGATTTTAGTCAAACACCAAATGACGAGATGTTAAACTTGAATAAGTTAGCAAAAGAAACAGAAAAAATATTAGCAACAGACTATTCAGGAGAATCTCTTAAGATCTTATATACGCACGGTGGCTCATCGGGAGGTGCAAGACCAAAAATTTTTGTAAAAATTGACGATAAAGAGTGGCTTATAAAATTCAGGGCGATGAATGATCCTATAAATGTTGGTGAGATAGAATATAATCACTCTCTTCTAGCAAAAAAATGTGGTATAAAAATGCCAGAAACAAGACTTTTTGAAGGTAAATATTTTGGAGTTGAACGATATGACAGAGTTGGTGATAAAAGAATTCATACAGTCAGTGCAGCAGCTCTTTTGAATGCTGATTATAGAATTCCAAGTATTGATTATGGCGATTTGTTGAAACTATGTCATTTGTTAACACAGAATATGGAAGAAGTTTATGCTCTTTATAGACAAATGGTTTTTAATATAAAAATTGATAATCGTGATGATCACGCAAAGAATTTTTCCTTTCAACTAATTGATGGGAAATGGTATCTATCTCCTGCTTATGATTTGTTGCCAAGTGATGGTTTTAATGGTTTTCACACAACCACTATAAATAATAATGGCAAACCAAATAAAAAAGATATAATCGAAGTTGCACTGAAAGTAGGAATTAGCAAAGCAAAAGCAATTGAAATTATTGATGAAATAGATGATGTTTTACAATAAAAAAGCTCCAGTTTTCAAAAGAAAATCAGAGCTTTTTGTACCCAGAGCCGGGATCGAACCGGCACAGTATTGCTACCATTGGTGTTTGAGACCAACGCGTCTACCAATTCCGCCACCTGGGCAAATAATAGACAATAATTTTGTGAGTGCAAATATATGCTAATGGGATTTCTCATCCAAATAAAAGTTCATTATTTTAGCCAAATATTTATAACAATATGACAATTTCTACAGAGGGAATAATATTTACTCATACGAGATATGGCGATTCAAGTGCAATTATTCACATCTATACAAAAGAGATGGGAATGGTTAGTTTTATGGTTAATGGTGTTTTTGGAAGAAAAAAGAGAAGTAATTTTCAGTTATTACAACCTTTAAACATAGTCCAACTTGAATTTATAAATAGAGCTAACAGGGATATACAGAGAATACGAGATTTTAAAGTTATCCACCCAATGATGCGCATTCCTTTTTCACAATCACGAAGAGCGCAAGCCTTTTTATTAACCGAAATTTATAGCAGAGTGCTTAGAAATGAGGGGCAAAATGAAACTATATTTGAATTTTTAAAAGAGGGCATAATAAGGCTAGATTCAGATGTAGAGGGAGTTGAGAATTTACACATCTGGCTTCTGTTTCATAGTGTAAGCCATTTGGGTTTTGAACCTCATAATAATTACAATGAAGATTATACAATATTTGATATTGTGGATGGCTATTTTGTCTCATCAGAGCCAGGCCATCCTTATATACTGGTTGGAGAAGATGCTAAAATGATAAATAATCTGTTTAATACTACTGTTGATGAACTGAAAAATGTGGCAACAAATGTTCATCAAAGGCGAGTTTTGTTAAATGCAATTATTAAATATTATGAGTTGCATCACCAAAGTATTGGAAAAATTAGCTCTCTTGCAATTTTAGAGGAGTTGTT